>NZ_CP115541.1:1585000-1885000 GCF_031834595.1 Stenotrophomonas oahuensis
AAAGCTGCAGATGTTTGAAGCTGGCAACGTATCGCTTGCTTTAAAACAATTAATAGTTGCTTGATCAAACGTCTGCAAGATGGACAATCATCCTTCCTGCAGGCGCCTTCACAAGATACCTGCGCATACTTTCAAAGAACCTGGGAGTCGGCCTCAGCGCCTTCCTCCGTGTGCCCCGACGTTTCCGTCGTTGCGAGCCGCCCATTATAGCCGGCTTTTCCGCTTCGTCAACACCTTTTTTTGAGGTGTTTTGCGTATCGACTAACAGTCGATACCTACCGGTGGTAGATCACGACCGTTGGTCGTGATGTCCGGAAGACCCGAGGGCTTTCCGTCGAAGCGAGCCGCCTATTATGTCAGGCTTTTCGTTTCCGTCAACACCTTCGTTCGAAGGATGTTGCCGCCGTTGTGGGTTGGTGTTCACCGGAGTGAAGACCGCGCCGCAGCGAGGGAGCGAATACTAAAGACTTCTGGAAATACGTCAAGCGTTTTTTTTCGCGGCGCACGCGCGTTGCGCGTGCGCCGCCACACTTGCCACCATGGCCACACCAGCAGGTCATGGATGTAGAGAGATGTCGGTGAGTGCGAAGCGTTCGTTGTTGCGCGATGTGTCCCTGCCTGCGGTCGTCGCAGGCTTCATCACCGTACTGGTGGGCTTTGCCAGTTCCGCCGTGATCGTGTTCCAGGCCGCACAAGCGGTAGGCGCTACCCAGGCGCAGATTGCGTCATGGATGTGGGCGTTGGGACTGGGCATGGGTGTCACCTGTATAGGTCTCTCGCTTCGCTACCGGATGCCGGTGGTGACAGCGTGGTCCACGCCCGGTGCGGCGATGCTGGTGGTCGGTGCCGGAAGCGTCAGCTATAGCGACGCCATTGGCGCGTTTGTACTGGCTGCTGCGCTGGGCATGGTCGCCGGCTTCTCGGGTGTATTCGCCAAGGTCATGCAACGCGTGCCGATGGCGTTGGCCGCCGGGATGCTGGCCGGTGTGCTGCTGCGCTTCGGGTTGGACGTCTTCGTTTCGATGGGCACCCAGCTGGGGATGGCACTGGCGATGTTCTTCACCTGGCTGGTCGGCCGTCGCCTGTTCCCCCGCTATGCGGTGATCGCCACCCTGCTGGTCGGCGTCGCGGTGGCGGCTTCACAGGGGCTGCTGCACACCGGCGCTGTCCATCTGGAACTGGCGATGCCGGTGTTCACCGTCCCTACCCTGTCGTGGCCGGCGGTGTTCGGCATCGCCCTGCCGTTGTTCATGGTCACCATGGCCTCGCAGAACATTCCCGGCGTGGCGGTGATCCGTGCTTCGGGCTACGACACGCCGGTATCGCCGGTGATCGGCTGGATCGGCGTGGTCAATACAGTGCTGGCTCCCTTTGGTGCCTACGGACTGAACCTGGCAGCGATCACGGCGGCGATCTGCATGGGCCGCGAGGCGCATGAAGATCCGTCACGGCGCTACACCGCTGCGGTAGCCGCCGGAGCCTTCTACATTGTGGTGGGCCTGTTCGGGGCGACGGTGGCCGCCGTGTTCGCCGCCTTCCCGCGCGAACTGGTCGCCTGCGTCGCCGGCATCGCCCTGTTCGGCACCATTGCCAACAGCCTGGCGATGGCGCTGCGTGAAGAGGGCGACCGCGAGGCGGCTCTGGTGACCTTCCTGGTGACCGCGTCGGGAATGTCGCTGGCCGGCATCGGCTCGGCGTTCTGGGGGCTGGTCGCCGGCGCGATCTGCCTGCTGGCGCTGCGGGTCAGGCCCCAGCCAGCACGTTGATCGCACCCAGCACGACCATGCCCATCACCACCGCCCAGGCGCTGGTGCCACCGCGACGGCGGACTTCGGCCTGCACCCGCTCGGGCTGATCCGGGTACCGGCGCTGCTGGCGCGCGATCAACCGGTCACAGTGCCAGCGGTACAACTGGTTGGCGCTGGCACACAGCGCCAGCTTCAACACCAGCATGACGATCAGGGCCACCACCTCGAACTCGGGCAGCAGGGCGATCACCCCGCCCACGATGAAGCCGAGGCCAAAGAAGCCCAGCGCCGCCAGGTACATCTTCCGGTACAGCAACCAGTAGACATCGAAGAACAGCGCCGGCCAGTGCCAGG
Organism: Stenotrophomonas oahuensis; assembly: GCF_031834595.1. Lineage (NCBI taxonomy): Bacteria > Pseudomonadati > Pseudomonadota > Gammaproteobacteria > Lysobacterales > Lysobacteraceae > Stenotrophomonas > Stenotrophomonas oahuensis. Next base: position 1,587,103 of record NZ_CP115541.1, read on the forward strand.
GACGGGCCATGCGTCCGTTGGCTTCTCCCAGATGCCAGCGCTTCGCGTAGGTCCAGAAGTTGTTGTCCACGGCCCGGGCCAGCAGCGGGTAGCGGTCATTCAAGGACACCGCGTCGGCGATCTCGGCATCGCTGGGCAGGTCCGACAGCTCGGTGTCCGGTGCGGCGTACGGGTTGCTTGCGGCATCGTCCGCGCGGTCGTCAACCGGGTTGCGCTCACTGCTCATAACGGAGCGACGCTGAAGGTCTGCTGCAGCACATGCTGCGCGCCGGGCGCGAGGGTGACCACGTCCGGGCCGGCATTGGCCGCTTCCAGGCAGACGTAGTCGCGCCAGCCCTTGCCGACGTCGGCCATCTTCGCCGCACCGGCCTCGCCGGGGTTCCAGGCCACGAGTGTGCGGCTGCCCTGGGTGGTGATGGCGATGCTGCGCTTCAGGCCCGGGTCCTTCAGCACATAGCGGCCGCCGGCCTGGGTGTAGATGCGGTCGCTGCGGCCGGGATCGCGCGGATCACGCAGCGACCAGTCGCCCTGCTGGCTTCGCGGAGTGGCGTAGTTCTCGAACTTGTCCAGGTAGGTGAGGCCGTCCAGGCCGGACACGCTGACCTGGGTGGCGTCGCTGACCTTGAAGTAGTTGTGCAGGGCCTGGGTGAAGCTGATCGGCTGCGAACCGGTATTGCGGGTGATCAGCTGCTGCTCGAGGGTGCGGCCGATGCGCAGCTGCATGCTCAGCTGCAGGTCCAGCGACTCCAGTGCGGGCGGAGCCAGGGTGAGCACGACGGTACCGTCGGCCTCGCGTCGCGCCTGCTGCAGGGTCCACGGCAGATCGCGGACAAAGCCGTGCGAAGGCACATCGTTCCCCTGCCCCTGCCGCCCAAAGTACGGCCAGCACACGGGCGTGCCGCCGCGGATCGGCGTTGGCAGTGCCTGCGCGGTGGGCGACAGCCACATCACGTCCTGCCCGCCCTTGGGCACATACGACAGCAGCTGACCGCCGAACACGGAAATGGCGGCTGACGCGAAGGGCGTTTCCACCTTCCACGCCGGGAAGCCCTGCACGCTGCCCAGGGTCAGGCCCTCCAGTTTCGGCAGGGCAGCGCTGGGACCGGCCGGCGACTGCAGCAGGCGGGCGCGATTGGGCGGCACGGTGAACACAGTGGATTCGGACATGGCAGAGGTCGCAGCAGGAAGAGGAGGCGCGGTGCGCAGGGCGGTGAGGATGCGTTGGCCGGCACGACCATCGGCCGGGGTCAGGCCCAGCCGTTGCTGCTCGGCCTGGATGGCGCGGCGGCTGGCGGTGCCGATCATGCCGTCGGCCGTACCGATGTCATGACCGCGGGCGAGCAGCAGGGTCTGTAGTTCGCGACGTTCAGTGCGGCCGATGCCGGGATCGTCGGTGGGCCAGGCGGCCACCGTGCCGGTACCGCCGCGCAGGCGGTCCGCGAGGGTGGCGATGGCCAGGGCGTAGCTTTCGGCGGCGTTGTAGGCGTAGATCGCGTCGTAATTGCGGAACACCAGCCAGGCCGGGCCCTTGGGGCCGGTGGGCAACAACAGCGCGGCATTGGCGTCGGCGGGCAACCCGGCCGGAGCCAGCGTGCCGCCGCCGACCGGCACGATGCCCAGCGCGCGCCAGTCAGCCAGCGGCTTGCGCTGGGTGCGGCCGGCCAGGGCGGCGTTGAAGCCGGCCGGTATCGTGACTTCCATGCCCCACGGCTGACCGGTGCGCCAGCCGGCCCTCTTGAGGTAGTTGGCGGTGGAGGCCAGCGCGTCGGGGATGCTGGCAACCAGATCACGACGGCCATCGCCATCGCCGTCCACCGCGGTACGCGCATAGGTGGAGGGCATGAACTGGGTGTGGCCGAACGCGCCGGCCCAGGAGCCGGTGAGGCCGTCGGCACTGAGTTCGCCGGCATCCAGCAGTTTGAGCAGAGAAAGCAGTTCGCCACGGAAGAACGGCTGGCGGCGGCCGTTACAGGCAAGCGTGGCCAGCGACTGCAGCAGCGGGCGCTTGCCGAACACCCGGCCGTAATCGCTCTCCACACCCCAGACCGCGACGATGGTGGCCGGATCGACGCCGTACTGGGTGGACACCGTGGCCAGCAGATCCCGGTGCTGGGCCAGGCGGGCGCGACCGTCGTCGACCCGCTGGCTGTCGACCAGCGCGGCCAGGTAGTCCCACAGCGGCGTGGTGAATTCCGGCTGTGCATCCAGCAGCGGCAGCACGCTCAGGTCCGGCGTGAGTCCCGCGGTGAGCCGGGTGAAGCCCTCCGCGGAGATGCCCTGCTTGAGCGCCTGGGTCTGGATGCCGGCCAGACACCGGTCGAAGGCAGGATCGGCGCTCTGTGCGAGCGCAACCACAGGGCTGCCGATCAGCGCGGCGGCAACGGCAGACCAGACAGGGGACAGACGGAACGACAGCATCAGGCAGACTCGGTCGCAACAGGGTCGGGGTCCAGCATAGGCGAATGCGCCGAAACCGGCAGCGCCTGCGACAGCCCCTGCAGCATCAGCACCAGCGCGCCCAGCCGCTGCAGCAGCGCACCCCGCTGGTCGGGTGCCAGCGCCGCGCGCAGTCCCCTCAGCTGCCGTGCTGCGTCGCCCATGCCGGCCAGCTGCAGTGCCTGCGCCGACGCCTGCAGGCGCTCCCAGGCCCCGCTGTGCTGGTGACGCAGCCCCTGCTCCAGCAGCAGCGCCAGCAGTTCGGTGACCCCTTCCAATGCCTGCGCCGCCGCTGTTTGGGGTGGCCGCAAGGTTGGCAGCAGCACCGGTTCGCTGGCTGTCGCAACCTGCAGGACCACCGCCTGGCGGTCGGTCAGCAGGGCCAGCGGCAGCATGCGCAACTGGCCGGCGTGGCGCTGCGCCGTGCCGGCAACGGCACGCAGTTGCCCGAACTCGCCCTGCAGCGCGCGCGCCAGGGTGTCCACCGTCGCCGGCGCAACCGCGCGATGGGGCTGGTACAGCCACAACGGGACCGGCGCGTCACCGCTGTCGTCGGACGACGAGTGCAGGCACCCGTGCAAGGTCTGCGCGACCGGGTCCCAGCCCAGCGCAATGACCTGCGCGTCATCCAGCTGGACCACATGGAAACTGCCAACGGCCTCGCCGGCGACGCCTGCGGCGGCCATGCGCGGCTGCGCGAACGCGGGCACCTGCGTCTCCAGGTACCGGGCCAGCGCGGTCGGGCTGGACTGCCGCAGCGGATGGCCAAGTTCGTCCCAGGCGCGCGGCGACAACGGCAGCACGCCGGTGTGCTGGCGCTGGGCGGTGATGTCCAGCTGGCCGTTGGCACTGCGCGTGGCCCCCTGGGTCAGCACCTGGCTCGCAGCGAGCTGGCGCAACGGATGGCCAGCCACGCGGCGCTCGACCAAGGCCTGGCTGCGCTCTGGATCCAACGGCCATTGCCGCTCCATCACGGTCAGGGCCTGGGTATCCGGGTCGGCCCACAGCATCGCCGCGCCTTCGTACTGCTCATCGCGCCACAGCGCGGTTCCCAGCGCCACCAGCCGCAGCCGGTCCAGCGCGACGCTGCCCTGCACGCCAATGCCCAACAGTTGCGCAGCCGGCAGGCGCGGGAGGGGTTGTGCGGACAGTGCGCTGGCCGCGTGCAGCCGCGCCCACACCCCGGCGGCCGCGACCAGCAGGGCCTGCGGCGCGTAACGGCTGCTGCGTGCGTGCCGTGCCTGCAACAGCTGCAGCAGCTCGCGCAGGGCGTCGTCGACCCAGCACCAGCCCAGCGCCATGACGCGGCGGCGCAGGGCCTGCAGCTGCGCGGCCACGGCCAGCAGCGGTTGCGCCGCACCGTCGAGCCACAGCGACAGCAGTAGTGCGTCGAGGTCGGCATGCAGTGCCTGGCGCACCGGATCCGCGTCGGCGGTGCCTGGCGGCGACAGCTGCACGGTGCGTGCGTCGGTCAATGCGCCGGCCTGTTCGGCCAGCACGAATGCGCGGATGGCCACGATTAGATGCGCGCAGCTGCCGCCCTGACGACAGTCGCAGCGCGCGTGCGCGATCGCGTTCCGCACGAAGAAGCGCACGCTGCACATCGGCAGCTGCGCCATTGGCGGTGCCTCCGCGCTCCGCCAGGGATGCACGGTGACCAGTGGGCCGGCCGCGCACAGGCGCTCGGCCTGTTCGAACACGGTGGGCGGCAGCACCTGGGCCAGGGCGTGCAGGTCGAAGCTGGAAGGGCTCCAGTATTCGTCCGCAGCGGGCGCGGCATCCGTGCTCACCTGGGCGCTTGTTGCCTGCGCCTGCCAGGCCAGCACCAGGGTCACCCGATGCCGGCACATGGCCGTGGCGCCGCAGCTGCAATCGGCCTCGCGCAGCGTGACCCCCACCGGCAATCGGGTCACGCACCCGTCGTCGTAACGGGCGATGACGGTGCCGGCGTCATCAATCTCCAGCGCGGGCAGCAGCCCGGCGGCCACGTCTTTCTGCGCACGTTTGACGAAGCCCGCATTGGCCAGCGCCATCAGCGCGGTCGGGGTGAGATCCAGCAGGTCGCTGCGCGGATTCATGCCAGCACCTTCTCCGCCAGCCAGGCGGCCAGTTCCCCGGGCGTCATCGCCGCCACGTGCGCGCCGACGTTGACCAGCCGTGCGGCAGTTTCGCGGTCGTAATTGGGTTTGGCCTGCGCATCCAGCGCGGCCAGCCCGAGCACGCGCGTGCCGGCGGCGGTAAGCGCCTTGACCCGGCGCACCAGCTCGCCATCGGGGCCACCTTCATAGAAGTCACTGACCAGCACCACCACACTGCGGCTGGGATTGACCACCAGCCCCTGCGCGTAGGCCACGGCCCGGGCGATGTCGGTGCCGCCGCCGAGCTGCACCTTCATCAGCAGCTCGACCGGATCGGCCACATCGGCGGTGAGGTCGACCACGGCGGTATCGAAGGCGATCAGGTGGGTGCGCATGCCGGGCAGCTGCCACAGGCAGGCCGCCATCACCGCGCTGTGGATGACCGAGTCGACCATCGAACCACTCTGGTCGACCAGCAGGATGATGTCCCACGGGTCGGTATGCCGGCGGCTGCGGCTGATGAACATCGGCTGCTGCACATACAGCTTACGGCGCGCCGGGTCATAGCGATGCAGGTTGGCGGCGACAGTACGGCGGAAGTCGAAGTTGCTGGCGATGGCCCGGCGCGAGCGACGACGACGGTCGCGGGTGCCGTTGAAGGCCTGGCGTACCTCGGTGGCCAGGCGCTGCATGATGCGCCCGACCACCTCGGCGACCAGGCGGCGCGCGGCGGCCAGCACCTGCGGGTTCATCAGATGCTTGGTATGCAGCACCGCGCGCAGCAGCGATTCGGAGGGCTGGATGCGCTCCAGCACCTCCAGGTTGGTGACCACTTCATCGATCCCGAAGCGCTCGACCGCATCGCGCTCCAGGCGTTCGATCACCTCCTGCGGGAACAGCTGGTGGATCTGGTTGATCCAGTCGGGCGTGGCCAGCGCCGATGCGCCGAGGCCGGCACGCCGTTCACCACGCTGCGCGCGCTCGGGGTCGCGCCCGTACAGCCATTCGAGCGCGGCGTCGGCCGCCTGGGCCTGGTCCTGCAGCGCGCCGCAGGCGGGTTCGGCCGGCTCGCCCAGCAGCAGTCGCCAGCGTTGCAGCGGATCGGGGATGTCCAGACTCATGGTGCCACCTCTGCGGGCGGGGCCAGACCCCACTGCACCAGCGCCGCCAGCACCTCGCGCTCGGCCAGCGCGGCACGTGCGCGGTCCGCGGCGTCGGCTTCACCGGCCTGCGCGGCGATCAGCTGGCGACTGGAAAGATGGGTCGCGCCATGCAGGTGCAGCAGCCGGGTGGCCAACCCGCCACGTTCGCGCGGCGGCAGCCAGGCAAAGGCCGCGCGCAGCGCCGGCAGCGCAATGACGAAGTCTTCGCCGACCAACCCCTGCACCAGCGCGTCCAGGCCGGCGGTGAAACTGTCCTCACTGGCCAATTGGTCGCGCGCCAGCGCGAGCAGCCCGGCCAGCGCATCGCCGACCTGGGCCGGCGCGAACTGCTGCAGCAGGGTCGTGGCCTGAGTGGCTGCCACCGGGTGGGCTCCCTCGACACGCTCGGCCAGTCCGATCAGCGCGCCCAGCGCCGCGCCCCGGCTGACCGGTGCGGCGTCGGTATTGGTGAGCACGCGGTGCCACACCGCCAGCGCGCGCGGCGGTTCGATCTGCAGTGCACCCGGAACACCCTCGGCGTGATCCGCCACCGCATCGAGCACGATGCGGCGCAAGGCCTGGTGTCCCTGCACGTGCGCATCCATTTCGGAAGCAGCGACGCCGCCCGGAGCCTCCAGCAGCCACAGCGCGCGGTCCACCCCGGCCACCAGCACCACATCCAGCAGAGGCGCTTCATCCAGGCCCAGCCGGTGTCCGTGCCGACGCAAGAGCTCCAGGTCGCCCAGCGCCGGGGCCAGTGCATCAAATCGGGCCGCTGCTGCAATGGCGGTGGAGAGGTCATCCAGCACGCCTGCGCTCACGGCGGTCAGCCCCGCCCACGCCGCCCGGTTGAGCAGGGCCACCAGCCGTGCAATGTCGCTGCCATCCCGACGCAGGTCGGCTTCCAGACGGGCGCGCGCCGCGTCGTGCAGCGTGGCCCCCCAGGCACCGGCCTCGATCAGCGCGGCGTGCTGCTCGACGGGTCGCGCCAGGGTCCAGCGTTCCTCGACCTCGTCACTGATGGCGCGCGCCGGGCCCTGGGTCCGCGTGACACCGGGAATCTGCAGGAGCGCGAGCTGATGCAGCACGCGGCTACGCGCACGGTCGGCGGGGTCGAGCAGATCCAGCGTGGCGGTGCCGGGCAGCGACAGCCCCTGCCCGGCCAGGGTGGCGGCGATGTCGGCCAGCAGCGGTGGCTGCGGCGTGCCCGGTGCCAGTTCGCCCTGCTGGTCCCCGGCCAGCACGTCCATCACCTGCACCAGCACGGGGTCGGTGCCAGCGCGCAGCGGACCGCGGTACGTCCACGGCAGCGGTGCATCCAGCGCGTCCTTGACCAGTGCGCCGGCCAGCGCGTCCAGCCAGTCCACACGCTGCGGCAGGCGATGGCCGCGCAGGCGCGCCAGACCCTCGGCGCGCACCTGCACGCCGATCAGGTCGGCGGTGGACGCGGGGAGTCCTTTCTCGCGCAGGCGATGCATCACCGCACGCAGCAGATGCCGGGGTGCGTCCTGGCCGTGCTGCCAGCACCCTTCGTACCAGGCCGGGGATGGCATGCCCGAGGCATACCCGGCAAACGCGTCAAGCCGTTTGAAGCTGTACGGCACCAGATAGGAGCCGTGGCGGCTGTCGGCGGCGACCGGCTGCGGCACGGGGGGAGGTTCTGTGGCGGCCGGTTGCTGCGGCCACAGGGCCTGCAGCATCGGCGCGTGATAGCCGCCGCACACCACCAGCACCGGTCGCGCGGCAGCAGCAGGCTGCTGCATGGCCCAGGCGATCCACGCGGCCATCATCTGTTCGCGGGCCTGGTTGCCGAGCGTACCGCGGTCCTGTCCGCGCAGGTGGATGAAGTACTGGCTCAGCTGTTCGGCCAGCGCATCGACATCGTCGGTGTCCTCGAACAGGTGGTCCCACAGTGCATCGCGGCCCTGCACGGCCAGTTGTGCGCTCAGCGCCTGCTCGTAGTCTTCGGCGCGCGCCTCATGCGCGTTGTCGGCGCTGTCTGCATAGCGGTTCTCGAGTCCGGCGAACGCGTCGTGCCACGCCGGCAGGTCGATGAAGCGGACACAGGCCCCCACCTCGCGCCCGACCTGCAGCGCCTGCCATTCCGGCGAATGCGCGGCGAACGGTGTCCATGAGCCATGGTGGCGCTGGTCATCGGACAGGTGGCTGTAGATCGCCAGCGGCAGGCGGTGCGGCAGCTGCAGCTCGGCCAGGCGTTCGTTGAAATCGGCGGGGCCTTCAATCAGCACGAACGCCGGGCGCAGCGCGCGGATACGCGCGGCCACCAGCCGGGCACAGGCCGGGCTGTGGTGGCGCACGCCGATGATGTGCGGGGAACGGCTCACGGCAGGCGGTGACGTGCCTCGAAGTAGGCGCGCCACGCCGGACCCTCGCGGCGGGCGACGGTGTGTTCGAAGTAACGGCGCAGCTTGGCGCGGTCGTCGGCGTTGTCCTTGACCACGGTGCCGGCAATGCACTCGACCAGATCGGCCGGTGACCCCTCGCGCTGCTCCAGGAACCAGGCGCGCACGCCGACCGCATGGGCGACGTTGACCGCCTCGGCGGTGGACATCACCGCATTGAGCCGGTCCATGGCCTTGTCGCTGCCCTGCGCGGCCTGCCCACCGCCGCGCAGATCGCGGAACGTGTTGACCAGCAGCTCGAGCACCGGAACCGGCACGCTGGCCGGAATGCCACTGCGCTCGAGCAGGCGCGCGGAGGCCTGCTGCACCAAGGCCAGTTCGTGGTCGAAGTCGAGGATGGGGGCGACGGTTTCGAAGTCGAAGCGGCGCTTGAGCGCGGCGCTCATCTCGTTCACGCCGCGGTCGCGGGTGTTGGCGGTGGCGATGATGTTGAAGCCATCGCGCGCATAGAGCATGGCGTGCTCGCCCTCCAGCTCGGGCACGGCCATGACCCGGTCAGAAAGCATGCCCAGCAGGCAGTCCTGCACTTCCTGCGGCGCACGGGTGATTTCCTCGAAACGCACGATGCGGCCATCGCGCATGCCCTGGTACAGCGGGGCCGGCACCATCGCGCGCGGGCTGGGACCTTCGTTGATCAGCAGCGCGTAGTTCCAGCCGTACTTGATCTGGTCTTCGGTGGTGGAGGCACCGCCCTGGATGGTCAGGGTGGACACGCCGCTGATGGCGGCCGCCAGCAGTTCGGACAGCAACGACTTGGCGGTGCCGGGTTCGCCCACCAGCATCAGGCCGCGCCCGGTGGCGAGGGTGACCAGCATGCGTTCAATGCTGGCCACCGGCGCAACCACTTTGGCGGTAGTGCCCAGTGCGGCGTCACCCAGGATGAAGGCGCGCGCCGCGCGCAGGCTGAGCGCCCAGCCCGGCGGACGGGCCTGCGTATCTGCGGTGCGCAGGCGGGCCAGTTCGTCGGCGTACAGCAGCTCGGCAGGGGGCCGCTGCAGTTCGGCAACCGGTGCGTCGGCGGTGGGAGGGGAACGTTTGGCCATGAAGGGGTTTCCGGAAGAACGTGTATGGGCACCGCGCAGGCGCGGTGCGTCAGGCTCAGGCGCGCAGCGCCTCCAGGTCACGGATCAGTTCGCTGGTGGCAATGTCGTCCAGCCCGGTCAACGGGTCGGGATCGCGCATCTCGCCCCAGCTGTCGGCCTTGCCGTACTGCACATCGCCCAGTTCCTGCTCGGGATACTCGTTGACCATGCCGACGATGATGCCGGGGTCGAGCAGCAGCTCGATCACCTTGCCGTCGCCCAGCGGTTTGGTGAAGTACCAGATGCTGCCGCCATCCTGCGCGGTGCCGCGTCGCCAGCCCTTGTTGACCAGCCCGAGCACGCGACCGGTGGGCACCTTCGCCCCTTTCCAGCGCAGCAGCTTGGTGACCTCACGTTCGCTGGCGTCCAGGCTGTAGGTATCGCGCCCGATCTGTGCGAACGGCTGCAGCAGTTCATAGTCCGCCAGCAACTGGCCGAACGCGGCAGCATCGGCCGCATCCAGTTCCAGCGCATGCGGCACGCCAATGCGCAGGTGCTCGCCTTCCGGCAATACGAAGCTGTCATCGTCGGCCGTGGTGAAGCTGCCATCCTCGGCCACGCGGAAGCAGGCCTGCAGCACACCACCGTGCTGATGGCCCGGCTCCACCGCATACACGCCCCAGACCAGGCGCTGCACCAGGTGGCGCAGCAGCGGATGTTCGACCAGGAAGGTGCGGAACAGCTCCGGGGTCCAGCGGCGGCGCGCGCACATCGCCAGCTCCAGGCGCAGCACCTGCTGGCTGGCAATGGTGCGCACGTCCTTCTTCAGGGCCTTGAAGCGCTCGACCGCCTCCGCTGCCAACGCAGCGTCGTCGGTCTTCTTCGGCTTGGGCAGATCGGGCAGGCGCGCACCATCAACGCCGTCGTTGTGTTCGCGCACGTAGGGCTTGAGCGCTTCGTCGAAGCCGACCTTGAAGGCGCGCGGGCCGAAGTCGAGCTGCAGGGTGCCGTGCTCGTCCAGCCCCAGGTCGGGGGCCAGGCGGTCTTCCAGTTCCTCGGTGCTGAGCTGGCGGGCCTCGGCAATCGCGGCGATCTTCTCGCGCGCCTTGTCCTGCAGCCCCTTGAACTTGACCTTCTGGGCGATGCCGTTGATCTGCATCAGCGCCACGTCCGAACCGATGGCGGCCAGCACGTCCAGCCCGGTCACCGCGCGCGCGTGCGCCGATTCACCGGGCCAGGCGCGGATGAAGGGGGTGAGGCGGCGCGCGGTGTCGTCATTGCCGAAGTGTGCCAGCGCCTGCAGCGCCCAGCCTTCCTTGCCCGGTGCACCGGCATTGAGCCAGGCCCCGAACAGATCCCAGCAGAAATCCGCCAGGCTGTCGGCGCGGCAGGCTTCCGCTACCTGCGGAATGCCCGCGTAGATTTCTTCGTTGGTCGGGAAGGTGAGCATCTGGCCCAGTGCCTGCAGGGCGTCATCGCCCAACGCCTTGCCGTTGTGCAGGACCGGACGCCGCCAGCCGCTGGGATTCCAGAATGCCGGCAGCGCGGTGCGCTTGCCGGGGAAGCGGTCGAGCGGGTTTTCGTCCATCACCCGTTCCAGTCCTTCCAGTACGGCCGGGTCGTTGTAGCGGCCGGCCACCTCGCGCAGCAGTGCTTCGTGGCCGTTCAACCACAGCAGACGCAGGGCACTGGCGGCGGAATCGCGGGCTTCACCCGCTTTGCCCAGCGCCGCCGGCAGCAGACCCACGGCCGCATGTTCGGGATGACGCAGCAACCAGGTGCGCCCGGTCTCGCGCACCGACTTGAGGCGGGCGAAGGCACGCGCGGCGGTGGGGGCCAGCTCCACTGCGCCGATCGCCAGAGCGGGTGGCAGGCAGTCCATCGGCTTGTTACGCACCAGCGCGCTCACCGCCGACAGCACCGCCAGCCCGTGCATGGCAACCATGCGGCTGATGTCATCACTGTTGATGCGGCTGTTGCTGACGATGTCGTCAACAATGGCGTTCCAGAACGGTACCGGCATCCCTTCGGGCAGCGTAGTGACCACGTCGGCGCGAACCGACAGCCAAAAGTAATCTTGGCGATGTGCGGCGATCATCTCGCGCCAGATGCGCACCAGGCCATCGGTATCGCGCTTGCCGATGGCGGCTACTGCCTGTTCGGCCAACGGTTTGAGGTGCTCCAGGTGCGACCAGAAGCCCAGCTGCGAAACCAGCTCGGCCGGGTTGTCGCGGCATTCCTGCAGCCGTTTGGCGGTCCAGCCGCTTTCTTCCAGCGCAGCCTCGCGGCTGCCGGGATCCCACAACTCACGCGGTGCCAGCGTCAGAGGCTGCAGCTGCTGCACCGTGGCAGCCTTCTTCTGCTTCGCTGCCAGCCACGGCGGGGCGGCCAGCACCGGCGGCAGTTCGTCCGCTGCGGCGACTTCAGAAGGGCCCTTCAGAATGGCGCGCTGGCGCTCCAGCGTGGCCCGTTCGGCCGGCTCCAGCCACGGCAGCACTTCATCGGCGGCGTCTCCCAGGCTGCGCAGCAGCTGCACCACGTTGGGCATCAGCAGGCCGGCGTCCTTGCCACCGGACGCGACCACGCGCAGCAGCCCGACCAGCGCCGCCTGCGGCCAGCGGCTGACCGCCAGCGACAGGTTGGCCAGGGATTGCTTGGAGGTGCTGGCGACGCGGGCCAGTGCTTCGACGGCTTCGGGCGTGCCGATCTGGGTCAGGCCCTTGCCGGCAGCATCGCGCTCGGCATGCCGCGCCAGCAGCTCGGTCGCCTGCAGGCCACGCTCCAACAACAGCGTGGAGACCGAATGGGCATCGTCCCAGAGTCCGCCACCTTCGACGCGAATCCTGGCCGCCGTATTCACCGCCACAGGATCGGTAGCGATGAGCAGCAGCCAGTGGGCTGCGTCGCTCAGAGGTGCGCCGTCTGCGGCGGCGAGCACCTGGTGGGCCAGCTCGGGGTGATCAGGCACCAGCAACGCCAACGGCGGTCGGCGACAGGCAGGGACCTGCGCCAGCGCGGTGGCGATGCGATCCACGCATTCCTGCCACACCGCTTCGGGCGCGGCGGCCAGATGATTGCGCAGCAGGTTCTCCGGTGCGGTGAGCGGCTGGTTCCAATTGCGGCCAATGGGATGAGTGGCCTGGGCGTGAAAGCTGGCCAACCTGCCACCGGCTTTCGGGTCATAACCACAGTCAAACTGCAGGTACTGGCTCTCCAGATACAGCTCCAGTGTGTCGCGCAAGCCATATCGGGCGAGCAGCCACGCCGTCGCGGCATGACTGGAATCGGTCATGTAGTAACCCATGTTGTACTGCGCGAGCAGCAACAGAAGGCGGTCGGCGTCCCGGTCCAGCTCGGGTTCCGGCCCCTTCAACCGCTGGATAAGGCGCTCTGCGGCGGGCTGCAGCGTGCTGTCGGTCCTGTTGACGTCCAGCGACAGCTGGTCGGTCATCACGACTTCCTTCCAGCGTGCGGCGGCATCTGGGGCGGTGAGGGTCGGCGCAAATCGCCGCGAGGCGTACATGCCCAGACGATCCTGCTGGGTGAGATGCAGGGGCTCACCCTGGCGCAGCCATGGTGCCAGCGTCACGTCGCCGCTCGCCCCCGGGCCAACCGCAGCGGGCATGGCCCGCAGCCAGTCGGCAGGGAGACTGGCGGCGATGTCCTGCGCCTTGTCGGCGAACTTGCTGCTCCAGTAGTTGAGCAGACCCGCGCTGGACAGCGCACCCCACACCACTTTCGCGGCCTCCTCGCTGACACCGGCGCGCCGGCGCAGCTGGGCCACAGACAGCACATCTCCGGTTTTCAGGCTGCCATCCAGGATCGCAAGCCGGATGCTTTCAAAGCCGCGCGCAGCCTGCTCGTCCACCGGCTCGACGGACGCGGGGACATCCGGCTCGGGGTCGGGCTGCGCAACTTCGGCTTTGGCCTTGGCTGCTTTGGAAGGTTTAGCGGCTTTGGGCGGGATCACCGGCGATGCAGCGGTGCCGGCCTCGACACCGCTTTCGGCGTAGCCCTTGCCGGTCTTCTCGGTCACCAGCTTGGTCAGCGCCGCGGTCGCCTTGGCCTCGTCAGCGAATGACTTGGTCTGGCTCTGCCCTTGGGTACCGATGCGGCCCCAGCGGATGTTCAGATCGCTGCCGTCCTGTTCCACTTCCCAGAACTTGCTGGAAGTGCCTTCGACCAGTTCGAATCGCCGCATTGCGTCCCTGCCTTAGTTGTTCCCCGTGCGGCCACACCGGCGCGACCGCATCCCTCGGTCCGGATCGTTGGCGATCCGCAGGCCTCAAGCATACCGGGGAACCATGGCAGCGGCACGACGCCGCCGCGGTCAGCGGGCCCGCAGCAGGCGCAACCCGAACGCAGGTGCCTGCGCGTCCCAGCGGTGGGTGACCTGCAACCCGGCCTCGGCGGCCAGCAGGGCAAAGCTGGCCTCGGTGTACTTGTGGCTGTACTCCACGCGCATGGCCTCGCCAGCGGCGAAGTTGAAGGTCCGCCCACCGACGTGCACCTGCTGGTCGCGCAGGCTGACCAGGTCGGTTTCGATGCGCAGCCGCTCCACGCTGTAGCGAGCCCGGTGCGCGAAGCTCTCAAGGTCGAAGTCGCTGCCGATCTCACGGTTGAGCCGGCGCAGCAGGTTCAGAGTGAACTCGGCGGTGACCCCGGCGGCATCGTTGTAGGCCGCTTCGATCAGCGTGGGATCTTTGTGCAGGTCGATGCCGATCAGGGCCAAGCCGCCCTCGCCCATGGTCTGGCGCATGGCGCGCAGCAGGGCAACCGCCTCGGCACCGGCGAAATTGCCCAGGGTGGAGCCGGGGAAGAACACCAGCCGCCGCGCCGGTTCGCGCTCTGGCTCCGGCAGCTGCACCGGACGGGTGAAGTCGGCACACACCGGCAGCATTTCGATCTCCGGCAACGCCGGGGCCAGCCGCGCCACGCTGTCGAGCAGAGCGGCGCGCGAGATCTCGATCGGCGTGTAGGCCACCGGGTCCACCAGCGCCTGCAGCAGGATCTCGGTCTTGCGTCCACTGCCGCTGCCGAGCTCGACCACGTGCAGGTGTGGACCAACCACGGCGGCTATGTCGGCGGCGCGCTCCTGCAGCAGATCCAGCTCGGTGCGCGTGGGGTAGTACTCGGGCTGGCGGGTGATCTGCTCGAACAGGGCCGATCCGCGCGCGTCGTAGAAGTACTTGGACGGCAGCTGGCGCGGATGCTGTGACAGCCCGTGCAGGATGTCGGCAGTGATCCGGGCGCGGTCGGGCTGCAGGTCGGTGAGCGCGTCGAGCGCGTCGCTGACGGTGCTCATGCGAGCCCCCGGGCCAGGCGCAGACCGGCGAACTGCCAGCGTGCCGACGGTGCAAAGAAATTCCGGTAGCTGGCCCGCACGTGCCCGGCGGGTGTGGCGCAGCTGCCGCCGCGCAGAATCCACTGTCCGCACATGAACTTGCCGTTGTACTCACCGAGGTTGCCCGCGAACGGTTGGAAGCCGGGATAGGCCCCATAGGCGCTGCTGGTCCACTCCCAGACGTCGCCGAACAGCTGCAGCGGCTGCGCTGGGTTGGCGCTTTCGCCCGTAAAGGCCCGCGGATGCAGATGGTCGTCGTCGGCGAAGTTGCCCTGGACCGGGAGGGACTGCGCGACCGCTTCCCATTCGAACTCGGTGGGCAGGCGCGCGCCGGCCCAGCGGGCATAGGCGTCGGCCTCGAAGTAGCTGAGGTGGCAGACTGGGGCATCGGGATCGATGGCGCGCCAGCCCCCCAGGGTGAACTCGCGCTCGAGGCTGTCATCCCAGTACAGCGGGTGCTGCCAGCCTTCGTTCTGGACCAGGGTCCAGCCCTCACTCATCCAGTGCGCGGCCTGGCGGTAACCGCCGTCGAGGATGAAGGCCCGGTACTCAGCGTTGCTGACCGGACGATTGGCCACGACATGCGCGGGAACGAGCACGCGGTGCACGGGGGATTCGTTGTCATAGGCGAAGGCAGGGTGTGCCGGCCACGCCGGCGCACCGATCTCGACGATGCACTCTTCTGCCGGCAGCCAGCGCATCGGCAGCGCGGCCCCGGTGCTGCGCTTGAGGTCGTCGCGGTACGCGGGCTGCAGCGGATTGCACCAGAGCGCGTGCTTGATGTCGGTCAGCAGCAGTTCCTGGTGCTGCTGTTCGTGGTGCAGACCGAGCAGCAGTTGGTGGCATGCCTGACTGTCGAGCGCGTCGCGCTGCAGCAGCTCGATGACCTGGTCATCGACGCGCTGGCGATAGTCGCGCACCTCCTCCAGCGATGGCCGCGACAGCAGTCCACGCTGCGGGCGCGCATGGGCCGGGCCAATGCTCTGGTAGTAGCTGTTGAACAGGTAATGCCAGTCGGCATTGAACGGGGCGTGGCCCGGTTGGCTGCCCACCACGAAGCGCTCGAAGAACCAGCTGGTATGTGCCAGATGCCATTTGGTCGGGCTGGCATCGGGCATGCTCTGGACCATGGCGTCTTCGGCGCTGAGCGGCGCGGCCAGAGCGAGACTGCGGGCGCGGACGGCGCGGAAATGCTCGGCCAGCGCGCGGGCGGCCTGCGGTGTTGCGGCGACAGTGTTCATCGCCTCAGGATCAGCCAGCGACGGTGAGCGCACCGTCACGATTGCCCTCACGTTGCGTTACAGCGGGCGACGTGAATACGCGCCGGGCGTGTCGATCAGGGCAGCGCGTCGAGGTAGAACCAGCGACCGTCGATGCGCTCGAAACGGCTGTGTTCCTGCATCTTCACCGCGCTGCCGCCGCCAACCTTGTAGCGGGCGGTGAAACGGACCTGGGCGTGATCGGGATCGGCCTGGGTGTGTTCGTGCACGGTGAGGCCGAGCCAGCGGGTGCGCAGGCTGGGGGCTTCGTCGAAGCCGAGGCTTTCCGGGCGGGTCTGCGGGTGCCAGCTGACGAGCAGATAGTCGGCACGCTCCTGCACATAGGCGGCGTAGCGCGAGCGCATCAGGGTCTCGGCGTCAGGCGCGATGGCCCCGGCGTGGTACTGACCGCAGCAGGCGGCATAGGACAACGGGCGACCGCAGGGGCAGGGTTCGGCAAGGACTTTGCTCATGCGGCCATTGTGCCCGGAACGGCGTATGCTGGCGCGCCTTTCCCTGCGAAGTCCGTGCCGTGCTGGAGCTGGTTCCCCCCGAGTTGTGGTGGTTGGTGGCGATTGCATTCATTGCCGGTCTGGTGGACGCGGCGGTCGGTGGTGGGGGTCTGGTGCAGCTGCCGGGCCTGTTCACGGTGTTGCCACAGCACACGCCGGCGATGCTGTTCGGCACCAACAAGTTCAGCTCGATGTTCGGCACCGCGGCAGCGGCGTGGCGTTACGCGCGCAATGTGCGCTTCCCTTGGAAGCCGGTGCTGTTCGCGGCGGGTACGGCATTCGTGTTCTCGTTCGCGGGGGCGACAGCGGTCAGCCTGTTACCCAAGGACGCTGTGCGCCCGCTGGTGCTGGTGTTGCTGATCGCAATGCTGGGCTACACGCTGTGGAAGAAGGACTTTGGTGCCCTGCACCGCCCGCGCGAGATCGGCCGCAAGGAGCTGTGGACGGCGCTGGCGATCGGCGCGGCGATCGGCTTCTACGACGGCTTCTTCGGCCCGGGCACGGGCAGCTTCCTGATCTTCCTGTTCGTACGCTTCTTCGGCCTGGATTTCCTGCGCGCGTCGGCGGCCTCGAAGGTGGTGAACCTGGCGACCAACGTGGCCGCGATCTCGTTCTTCGTGCCCACCGGCAACATCCTGTGGCTGTTCGCCCTGCCGATGGCGGCCGCCAACATCACCGGCAGCGTGGTCGGCACACGGCTGGCCCTGCGCGGCGGCACACCCTTCATCCGCAAGCTGTTCGTCGGCCTGGTGGTCGTGCTGATCGCGCGGATGGGTTGGGATACGTTTGCCGGGTGATCCTCGCAGCGCCTGCGCCTGCTCGATGCTTGGCTGCGATTGCGGGATCTACGTAGAGCCGGGCTTGCCCGGCTGCTGTTGGATTCGTGCGAACAGCCCTCTGTTCACGGCGTCCCTGGTTTGGCGGATCGGAATGGGCGTTCCGGGGGACGCTGCAAGTACGTCCCTGTAAGCTCGATCGCCGCATCCATGCGGCTCACGCCCCCTCCAGCCCACCCCGACCCGCCCCGACAGCGTTTCGGTGACCATGGGAGATCAACGGCGGCGTTGTTCAGTTTTCATGCGTTACCGGGCGTTGGAGATTTCACGGCCGTCGTCTGTCGACCGACGCTACCGGCGTCAGCACGCGCGATGCCGCATTACCGGCCGTGTTGCGCGATGCATGAGAGGGGGCCTACGGGTGACCCCTGGAGGGACACTCCACGGCATGGATGCCGTGGAGTAGCCTACATGGACGTACTTGCGGCGTGTCCCGGAACGGGGTTGCCCGTAGGCCCCCAGCACGTAGCAACCGAAACGCCGCCGTTCGCGATCAAGCCTCGACTTCAGCAGCCTGCCGTGAACGCTCTGGCAGCTTCAGGCGCTTGCCCTCCTCGTCGTACTCGATCAGCAGTACGCCGGAATCGTGGCGGCCGCTGATTTCGACGAAGCAGGCACCGCCGATGAACGGCTCCAACGTCATCACCGACTTCAGCGGGGTGGCGACGACCATCTGGAAACCGAAGTTGTCGAAGATGTTCATCGCCAGCGCGGTGAACTCGTTGTCGGCCTTGTCGAAGGCTTCGTCCAGCACCACGGCTGCATAGCTGGGCAGCTGGCTTTCCGCGCCACCGAGCTGGTAGCGCAATGCCGCCGCCAGGCAGGTGGTCGCCAGCTTCTGGCGCTGGCCGCCCGACTTGCCCGCACCGCTGCGGTAGATTTCGACCTGCTGGCGCGTGGCCGCGTCCAGCTCGACGCCGATGAACTCCACATGCAGGCGCACGTCCAGCACGTTCTCGCGCCAGCGCTTGTCTTCGCCTTCCTGCGAGCCCAGCCGCTTCACCAGCTCACGGAGTACCGCGAACTGGGCTTCGGCCACTTCGCGCTGTTCCGTCTGGTGGTGCGAGAGCACATCGCGCAGCTGCTGGTGGAACTCCAGCACTTCCGGCAGACGGCGGTCGCTCAGCTCAATGGTCAACAGCGTGCCGCGGTTGAACGGGACCTGTTCCAGGCTGGCGTTCACTTCGTCGAGGCGCTGGCCAATCGACTTGCGTGCCTCGGCGCTGTGGCGCTGCAGGGCCAGCAGGTTGTTCTTGCTCTGGTTCTGCAGCAGGTCGAAGAAGCGTTCTTCATGCTGCGGCAGGCCATCACGCTCCAGACGCGCCAAGCGGGCCAGGAAGTCGTCCGCCGAGGCCACCGACACGGTGAAGTCGCCCGACTCTTCCGGCCAGCCCTGCACGAAGCGGCGGAAGCAGCCCAGCAGCAGGTTCTCGACTTTATTCACGTCCTGCTGCGAGGACGACAGCTGCTCGTTCAGCGCGTTGCTGATCTGGCGCATGTTCGCTTCGAGCGTTTCCAGGCTCAGCGGACCCATCGCTTCCACGCGCTGCTGCAGACCGGCTTCCTGGGTGCTGCCCAGTGCCGGCAGCACCAGCGCGCGGCTCTGCTGGCGGGCACGGTCCAGGCGATCGCGTTCCTTGACCAGCTGGCCGCGCTCCACGCGGGTGTCTTCGTAGGTGCGCCGTGCCTGTTCGATGTCGGCACGGGTAGCGTCGATCTGCTTGGCCAGGCGCGCCAGGTCGGCGTTGCCTTCGCGCAGTTCGCGCAGGTTGGCCTCGACGTCGGACAGACGCTGCAGCGGCGTCGCGACGTCGATTTCGTCCCAGCCCAGATTGACCAGCTGGTTGCAGGCCAGGCGGCGATCATTGTCGCTTTCACGCTGCGAGCGCAGCTGCGCGATGTCGGCATCGCAGCCGGCAATGCGCTTGGCCAGTTCCTGGCCTTCCTTCTGATACACCGCCAGCTTGTCGCGGTTGTTGAAGCCGAGCAGCCAGCGGCGACGGTCGTTGACCGCGCTGCGGTCGTCCTTCTCGAAGCGGTCGCCCGGGTGCTTGACCTGCCCTTCCCTGGTGATGCCGCGCTCGACATTGCGCAGCTCGCGCGCATCCACGCACTCGTAGTCGAAGCGCTTGCCCAGCTCGCGGCGCAGCCACGGCTCGAAGCTGCTGTCGCGCAGGTCCAGCTTGTGCAGCAGCGAGCGTGCCGACGGCGAACGCGCCAGCGCCTCGTCGTTGCGACGCACACGGTAGAAGGTGAAACGCATGCCGAGATGGGTGCGGTTCACCCAGTCGGCAACCTCGTTGTAATGACGATCATCGACCAGCAGCGACTGCGCGAAGGCGAACAGCACGCGTTCGATCGAGCCCTGCCATGCAGCATGGTCCGGGCGGACCTGGATCAGTTCACCGACAAACGGCAGTGCCGCCTCCGGCACGCCGGTTTCCTCGGCCAGCCGTGCACGCAGCTTCTGCAGCGGTGCCGGAATGCTGGACGGATTGTGCTGCATCGCTTCCAGCTCGCTGCGCACTTCGGCGAAGCGGCGCTCATCGTCACGCTTGCCGCCCAGGCGTTCGCTGATTGCATCATCCAGCGCAGCCGAAGCACGCTGACGGTCCTGCAGCTCACCCTGGGCTTTGTCGATCAGTTCGGCAAACGCCTGCGCGGTGTCCGGCAGCGTGGCCTGCAGCTTCTGTGCGGACTGGCGCGCCTGCTCGCGCTTGGCCTGACGGCGGTCACGCTCGGCCTCGGCGCGGCCCTGCTCGCGTTCCAGTTCCTCGATGCGCTCGCCGCCCTGCTGGCGGCGCTGCAGTTCAAGCTCGCCCAGACGCTCGGTGTGGTTGTCCAGCGCAGAACGACGCTGGGCCTCTTCGCCGAGCAGGCCACGGTCGCGGACTTCCAGCTCGTGCAGGCGCGCTTCCAGCAGCTGCTGGCGGCGGTTCTCGCGGAAGCTGTCGATACCCAGCTTCAGCAGTTCCTCGTCGCCACGGCGGCGGTGCATGGCCTTGAGTTCGTTGTAGTGCTCGCGCGCCGGCAGCAGGGTTTCGACCTGACGCCGCGCGGTGACCACGGCCTGGTGCGCACCGTCGAGCTCGGCGAAGTCGTTCACCAGCCGCTCGGCGGCATTGAAGGTGTTCGGCGTGTCCAGCATGAAGTCACGCAGGAACACGTTCAGGTCGCCCAGGTTCTTGGCCGACTGGGTCTTGTGCAGCAGGCGCAGCGCCATCTCGTTGTCGATGCCGAGCAGGTGGCGGAAGCGCTCTGCATAGCCGGCGAAGCTGTCGAAATGATGCACGTCGGCCAGACGCTGCTTGAGCTTGCGCAGGTCCAGGTCGAAACCGCCCAGGTCCTTGGCGATGTCGAACGGACGCTCGGCGACCAGATAGTGCTTGCGCACATCCGCTGCGGCGGCACCGTTGCCGGAGATCCAGAACAGGCGCACCAGGCTGACCACGCGGCCGTCACCGCTGCGGTATTCCAGCACCAGCGCGGTCCAGGTCGCGCCCTTGCGCAGGTACTGGGTGGCGATTTCGCCGGTGCCCTTGTCCTGCTGGTCGGCCCACGCGCCGCGCACGTAGGAGACCAGGTTGCGGTCGCGACCACTGCGTTCGGCCTCGCGGGCGGCGGCATTGAAGTCGACGATGGCCGGCGGCACCAGCACTGCGGACATCGCATCGAGCAGGGTCGACTTGCCGGAGCCGGAGCGGCCCACGAACAGGAAGCCCTTTTCGGCAATCGGCACTTCGGTCAGGCCGTTGAAGGTGCCCCAGTTGTGGACCTGCAGGCGACGCATGCGGAACTGCTGCAGGCGCGGATCGGGCAGACCGTCGGTGAACAGGGCGGGCGTGTGCTTGGAAATAGCCATGTGGAACTCTCTCAGGCCTCGGCAGCCGGGGTGTCGCGCAGCTGGCGGTACACCGTGGACAACGCGGAGACGTCTTCAGCGGAGAACAGCAGCTTCAGCGCCGGCGACACTTCATGCCGGTCTTCCTGGCCAGCCAGGCGGGTCAGGATGTGGGTGTCTTTCATCTTCTGCACGGCCGCCGCGACGCGGCGGTTGAAGCCGGCGCGGTCGGTGGACAGGTTCTTTTCGTAGATGGCGAGCGCTTCGGCCATTTCCGCATCGGCGACCACGGCACGGTTGCCGCGCGCGTCCGCCTCGGCCAACTGCTGACGCAGGTACAGCAGCAGCACCGAATCAATGAAGGTCAGCGGCGAGGTGCGCAGCAGCACTGGCGCATCGACGTCTTCGGTATCGGCCTGGCGGGTGAAGGCCACGCCGCTGTCACGGTCGAGCACCAGTTCCAGGAACAGGTCCGACAATGCCGAACGGATCGCCGCTTCGCTGCGGATCAGCGCCGGCCACAGCTTGGCGTGGCGCAGCTGGTCGATGCTGGGCCCGATCAGCAGCTGGCACAGCGCGCGGCGCGCGTCGAGCGGCAGCCTGCCGGTATCGCCCAGGTAGTACACGTCGTTTCCACGCTTGGGCAGCGGGGTGACCACCACCGGTTCCGCGTCGTACAGGTCATCCACAGTCGCTTCGTTCTCAGCGCCCGTGTCGGTGGAATCTTCATGCCAGTTCATGGCGTTTCTCCTGGGTGAACCAAACCAGCGGGATGCGGGCACGTCGCCACTGTCCATCGCCGCCACGCCAATGTGCGGTTTCCTGTTCGCCGTCCACGACCACGCCGTGGCGGGTGCCCAGCGACAGGTAGCCGATCACGCTGCCCAGCCCCTGCGGCGCTTCGCGCTGCGACAGGGCCTGGGCGATGCTCAGTTTCGGCTGCGCGCCGAGTAGTTCATGCAGATCGCGGCGCAGCGTACGGAAGTCGATTTCCGACGACGCGACCAGGTCGCCCACGCTTTCCAGACTGATCGCCGCCGCGTCGTTGCGCAGCACGCTGCCGTCGACCTGGGCGGTGCGCGGGTCATGCAGTTTCCACTGCGACCACGAACGCAGCCGGCTGGTGGTCAACTGCAGGTCGCGGCCAATCGGACGTTGCGCGGCGAAATCGTCGCGCAGCGCCAGCGCCTCGGACTGGGCCTGCTTGAGCAGCTGGTTGAGCCGGCGCTGTTCCAGATAACCGCGGCTCTGCACGAAGCCACGCAGGCTGCGCGCGAAGTTCTGCAGCACATCGTGCACCTGGCCACCGCGCTCGAGCATGGTGCCGGTGAAGCCGCGCAGGAAAGCGCGTTCGTTGCGGTCCAGGCGACGGGCGAAGCCGCGCGCCAGCACCGTTTCCAGCGCCGCGTCGAGCTGGGCGCTCTGCTCGGCATCGTTGAGCAGCCGCCAGAACGCCTGGAAGCTGCGTCCGGCGTCGCTCTCGCCGATCACGTCGACGCCTTCGAACAGCTGCGACAGCACGTCGCCGCGCTCGCTTTCGTCGTCGATGATGCGTTCGCGGAATTCGCGGTTGAGGCGCTCGAAGTCGTCGCGGACGCGGCGGAAGTCCTCGGTCAGGTCGTCGGCCAGGCCGATGATCTGGCGCGCGCGCTCCAGCGCACGCTTGCCGTCCAGCGCCGCCACGCGGCCCTCACCGACGCGGGCGATTTCCGCGTCGATGCGGTCGCGCTCATCGCGCAGCGCCGACAGGCGCGCATCCGGGTCGGCTTCGGTCTGCGCGGCCAGCTGCGAAAGCTGTTCGATCACCAGCGCCAGCCGGCTTTCGGTGGCGGCCACGCGGCTCTGCTCCAGGCTGTCGGCAAAGCGGATCGCCTGCAGCGCCTGGGTCGAGAGTTCGTATTGTTCCTGGTCGGCCCCGTCCGGCAGACGTCGCTCCAGCCAGCCCTGGGCCAGCCAGTGCGCGATGTAGGCCTGGGCGGTACGCGGCAGCTCACGCGACAGTTCCTCGCCGTTGAGCTGGTCCAGCGCGCGTTGCAGGCGCTCGTGCAGCACGGCGGCAGACAAGGTGCGCTCGCCGTCCATCAGCAGGCTCTGCAGCAGGCCGATGATTTCCGGGGCATTGGCAGCAGCCAGCAGCTTCCACTGGGGCTGCTCGCGCAGGTGACGGTAACGGGTGATGCGTTCGCGATGCTTCATGCAGCGGAAGTTCCACGCAGATCACGGCGTGGCAGCAGGCCACGCCGTCGGGTCAATGCAGGGTCGGGTGCCCGCACGCGGGCAGCGACCGGGCTCAGCGCTTGCCGCCCACTTCAATGAAGCGCAGGAATTCGGCGCGGGTGCGCGCATCCTCGCGGAAGCTGCCGAGCATCTTGGAGGTAACCATGCTGACGCCGCGCTTGTGGATGCCACGGGTGGTCATGCACTCGTGCGCGCCTTCCACCACCACGCCCACGCCGATCGGCTGCAGCACGTCCTGGATGCACTGGGCGATCTGCGCGGTCATCTTTTCCTGCACCTGGAAGCGGCGCGCGTAGGCTTCCACCACGCGGGCCAGCTTGCTGATGCCCACCACCTTGCCGTCGGGCAGGTAGCCGACGTGCACACGGCCGATGATCGGAGCCATGTGGTGTTCGCAGTGGCTTTCGTACTCGATGTCGCGCAGCACGATCAGCTCGTCATACCCGGCCACCTCTTCAAAGGTGCGCTCCAGGTAGGCGCGCGGATCGTCCTTGTAGCCGCTGAACCAGTCGCCATAGGCCTCGGCGACGCGCCGCGGGGTATCCAGCAGCCCTTCACGGGTGGGGTCTTCGCCGGCCCAGCGCAGCAGGGTGCGCACCGCCGATTCAGCTTCGGCCTGGGAGACCGGATTCGCGTCGTTGTCTTTCTTGCTCATTGCCTACAGCACCCTGAAGGGGGGCGAGCATCGTACCCGACCGACCCCTCGGGCGTCCCCACCCGCGTTGGGGTCCGGTTGGGGTGCGGGTATTGATAGCTGACGAATTAGTAGTATCCTATCTATATTCCGAAGCGATCCCGCCCATGAAGCGCACCCTCGACGAACGCACCCAGCTGCAGATGCAGCTCAGCTCCGGCCTGCTCCATTCGGGCCGGCAGTGGCAGCGTCTGGCCGACCAGGCGCTGGGCAGCTACGGCATTTCCGCGGCCTGCACCATGCCGCTGCTGATGATCGGCCGCGCCGGCGGTGGCATCCGCCAGGTCACCCTGGCCCAGCAGCTGGGCATGGAGGGGCCGTCGCTGGTGCGCCTGCTGGACAAGCTGTCGGCCAGCGACCTGGTCCGCCGCGAATGCGACGCCAGCGACCGCCGCGCCAACCTGCTGTGGCTGACCGACAAGGGCGAAGCCCTGGTCAGCGAGCTGGAAACCCAGCTGATCGGCCTGCGCCAGCAGGTGTTCGGTGAGCTCAGCACGGACGAGCTGCGCACCGTGTTGAAGCTGTGGCAGCTGCTGGCCGATGCCGCCGAACGCGTGACGTAAGCCGCCGCACCCCCTGTTGTGTTGCCCGGTGCCGCCCTGCGGCGTCGGGCTTGTCCCATTCCTCCGAAAGAATCGTTGCCCGATGACCGGTGAATTCAGTCTCCACGGTGTGTTCGTCCCGACCCTGCTGGCCTTGATGCTGCTGGCCTACCTGCTCAAGAGCGGGTTGCGCGTGGTCCTGCAGCGCACCGGAGCCTACCGCCATATCTGGCACCCGCCCCTGTTCAACCTGGCCGTGTACGTGATCGTGCTCGGCGGGTTGTTCTCCCTGATGCGTTGGATGCACTCGTGAACAAGATCCTCAAGCACGCCGTACCGGTCGTGGTAACCGTTGCCGCCGTCATTGCCGCCCTGCTGGTGCTGCGCACCCTGTGGACGTACTACATGGACGAACCCTGGACCCGCGACGCGCATGTCAGCGCCGACGTGGTGCAGGTCGCGCCGGACGTGTCCGGGCTGGTGGAGGCGGTGAAGGTGGCCGACAACCAGGCGGTGAAGCGCGACGACGTGCTGTTCGTGGTTGACCGCGAGCGCTACCGGATCGCGCTGGAGCAGGCCCGCGCCACGCTCGGCGAGCGCCGCGCCACCTATGAACAGCTGCGCCGCGAGACCGCCCGCGACCGCAGCCTGCAGGACCTGGTTGCCGCCGAGGACGCCGAAGTGCGCCGCGCCAAGCTGCAGGCCGCACAGGCCGGCATGGCCACCGCCCAGGCGGCCGTGGACCTGGCCGAATTGAACCTGGCCCGCACCGAAGTGCGCAGCCCCAGCGACGGCCACGTCAACGACCGCACCGTGCGTGCTGGCGACTACGTGACCGCCGGCCACCCGGTGATGGCGGTGTTGGACACCGGTTCGTTCCGGATTGACGGCTACTTCGAGGAGACCCGCCTGCGCGGCGTGCATGCCGGGCAGAAGGTCGACATCCGCCTGATGGGCGAATCCCAGCCGTTGCAGGGCCATGTGCAGAGCATCGCCGCCGGCATCGAGGACCGTTACCGCAGCGAAGGCAGCAGCCTGCTGCCGAACGTGACTCCGGCGTTCGACTGGGTGCGGCTGGCCCAGCGCATTCCGGTGCGCATCCAGATTGATACCGTGCCCGAAGGCGTGACCCTGATTGCCGGGCGCACCGCCACCGTGACCATCGAGCCGGACGCCACCGCGTCCCAGCCGGCACACCCGGCGCAGGCGGCCCTGTGAAGCGGCTGCGCTTCAAGCACGTGATGCTCGGGCTGGCGGTTGCCAGCCTGACCGCCTGCGCCACGGTCGGCCCGGACTACCAGCTGCCGTCCGGGTCTGCGTTCCAGCGTCCCGAGGCCAATGCGGGCTTCCTCGACACCGGTAACGCCCAGGTCGCCGCCGGCGCTGAACTGCCGCCGCGCTGGTGGGAGCTGTACCAGGACGCCACCCTCAACGGGCTGGTCGAGCAGGCACTGCGCGACAACGTGGAACTGAAGGTCGCTGATGCGCACCTGCGCCGCGCCGAGGCGGTGTACGAACAGGCCATGGACGCTGGCGGCTTCGAATACGAAGCCGAGGCCGGCGTGAGCCGCGCCCAGCTGTCGGCCGAATCGTTCCTGCAGAAACACGAACTGCCGCCGATCAACCTGGCCGACGGCAAGTTCGCGGTGTCCTATCAGTTCGACCTGTTCGGCAAGCTCAAGCGCGCAGCGGAAGCCGCCCGCGCCGACGAGCAGGCCACCGCAGCCGCGATGGACCTGGCCCGGGTGTCGCTGGTGGCGCAGGTGGCCGGCAGTTATGTGGAGATCTGCCATGCCAACCACGAACTGCATGTGGCCGAGCATTCGCTCGAGCTGCAGCAGCGCAGCCGCGAGGTCACCCAGCGATTGATCGCTGCGGGCCGCGGCACGCCGCCGGAGCTGGCCCGCGCCAATGCCCAGGTGGCGATGCTGGAAGCGGCGCTGCCGCCGCTACGCGCGCAGCGCCAGGCCTCCGAATACCAGCTGAGCGCCCTGCTCGGCCGCACCCCGGGCCAGCTGCCCGCGGGGGTCGGCGACTGTGCCGAGGCACCCACGCTGGCGCAGCCACTGCCGGTCGGCGACGGCCGCGCCCTGCTGCAGCGCCGTCCGGACATCCGCCAGGCCGAGCGCCGCCTGGCCGCCGCTACCGCGCGGATCGGCGTGGCCACTGCCGAGCTCTATCCGGACATCCGCCTGGGCGCATCGGTCGGAGCCGCCGGCCTGCTGGAAGACTTCGGCAACGCGATGACCCGGCAGTGGTCGTTCGGTCCGCTGATTTCCTGGACCCTGCCCTCCTCCGGCACGCACGCGCGCATCCACGCCACTGAAGCCGGGGCCGATGCGGCGCTGGCTGAGTTCGACAGCAGCGTGCTGCAGGCGCTGCGCGAAACCCAGACCGCGCTGAGCCGCTACGCCCACGATCTGGATCGCGTGCAGTCGCTGCAGCAGGCGCAGCAGCAGGCGGCACTGGCCGCCGCGCAGAACCGCCGGCTGTATCAGGGCGGGCGCACGCCGTACCTGTCCAGCCTGGATGCCGACCGCACCCTGGCCTCGGCCGACGCCACGCTGGCCCAGGCCCAGGCGCAGATTTCGCGTGACCAGATCCACCTGTTCCTGGTGCTGGGCGGCGGCTGGAACGCCGACGCCGTAGCCGCGAATGAATAATCCCTCGCTGCTGCTGGATCGCCAGGCCTGGACGTTCTCGGTCAAGACCTTCCTGGCTGCGCTGGCCGCCCTGTACATCGGGCTGGCAGGCAACCTGTCGCGCCCGTATTGGGCGATGGCCACCGTATACATCGTCACCCAGCCGATGCTGGGCCCGACCCGGGCCAAGGGCGCGTACCGCATCATCGGCACGCTGATTGCCGGCGCGGCGACGCTGTGGATGCTGCCGCACCTGGTGGAAGCACCGCTGCTGCTGAGTGCGGCGATGTCGCTGTGGTTGTCGGCCTGCCTGTTCATCGCCCTGCTCAACCGCGGCCCGCGCGGCTACGCCTTCCTGCTGGCCGGCTACACCACCGCCTTCATCGGCTTCCCGGCGGTGACCTCGCCGGACACGATCTTCGACACCGTGGTGGCGCGTAGCGAAGAGATCATTCTGGGCACGGTGGTGGCGGTGCTTTTCGCCTCGCTGTTCTTCCCGACCTCGGTGCAGCCGATGCTGCGCGCGCGGATTGGCAGCTGGATGGGCGATGCCGCGCAGTGGTGCCGGCAGATCCTGCTGCGCGGCCAGGCACATGCCCCGCGCAACCGGCTGGCGGCCGATCTGGTGCAGTTCGAAGCGCTGATCGAATTCCTGCGCCGCGATGACCCGCGTCATGCCGGTGCCGCGGTGTCGATGGAGCGCCTGCGCGAGCGCATGCTGCTGATGCTGCCGGTGCTGTCCTCGATTGCCGACCGGCTCGGCGCGCTGCGCGCCGGCGGCCGCGCCCTGCCACCGGGACTGGAGCCGCTGATCACCGACATCGCGCAGTGGCTGGAGCGTCCCGGTCGTTCCAGTGCCAGCGAGTACGCCGTGCTGCGCGAGCGCATCCTGGCACTGAAGCCGGCCGTGGACGGCGAGCTCGACCACCTGCTGCTGGTCACGCTGCTGCTGCGGCTGGAGGAGCTGGTCGACCTGTGGCAGGACTGCAGCACGCTGCAGCACGCCATCGAGCAGGGCACCGCGCCGCTGGATACCGCGCACTACCGCATCCGTGCCACTCCGACGCGTCACAGCCGCCACGTCGACTACGGCATGGCGCTGTTCTCCGCTGCCAGTGCCGGCGTCGCACTGATGACCTATTGCGCGCTGTGGATCGCGCTGGGCTGGGAAGGCGGTGGCAACGGCGCGATGATGGCCGCCGTCGCGGCGGCGTTCTTTGCTGCTCAGGACGATCCGGCACCCAGCATGCTGCAGTTCCTGTTGTGGGCGATCGTGGCCAGTCTGGTCGCCGGCGTGTACCTGTTCGGCGTCTTCCCGGCAGTGCACGACTTCGGGAGCCTGGCACTGGTGCTGGCGGTGGTGTTCCTGCCGCTGGGCCTGCTGCTGCACCGCCCGCAGACCGCGCTGATCGGGTTGCCGCTGACGGTGAATCTGGTCGCACTGTTGAACGTGCAGAACACCTACAGCGCCAACATCCAGAGCTTCATCAATTCGTCGGTGGCGATGTTCATCGGGATTGGCTTTGCGGTGGTGATGACCCGGTTGTTCCGTTCGGTGGGCGCGGAATGGACCGCACGCCGGCTGGTCCGCCAGGGCTGGAGCACGCTGGCCGATGCGGCGCAGGGCCGGGGCCAGCAGGACCGCCAGCAGTTTGCCGCGCGCATGCTGGACCTGCTCGGCCTGCTCGCCCCGCGCCTGGCCGCCGCACCGGCGGGCAGTGACCTGGCTTCAGTGGATATGCTGACCGAGGCGCGCATTGGCCTGAACATCCTGCAGCTGCGCCGCGCCCGGCATGAGTTGCCCGAGACCAGCCGGGAGGCGGTGGAGGCGATTCTGGATGCAGTGGCAGCGCATTACCGCGCCCAGGTGGCGCAGCGGAAGCCGCTGCCGGCACCGCCTGAACTGCAGGCGCAGCTGGATGCCTCGCTGCAGCGCGTGCAGACCGTGGCCGCGGGCAAGGCGCGCGACGAAGCGCTGATGGGCGTGCTCGGGTTGCGCTACGCGATGTATCCCGAACGCGGCTGACGCGTCTCGGTCGGGACTTGCCTCCGTTTACGGGAATCCGATAGGGACCTGCCTCAATGCGTGGGAACCCGATCTGGACTTGCCACCATGTATGGGAGCCCGGCTCTACGGGAGCACTGCGAGCCCGTCGCTGTCGCGACCCGTCTGATTGCGACAGTTGCGGTTGACCGCACGAAGTGAGAACCGCAGTGTGCGCCCTTCCAATTCAGCCACGCGCACTGCGAAGGAGCGTCATGCGGGTTCGAATTCGGGTGATGGCGTTGGCTGTCTCCCTGCTGGGTACCGTTCTGCTGTCCGGCTGCGAGCCGTCCGGAACACGCGGATCCGAACAACAACGGCGCGACGATCTGGTTCCCCTGGTGCGACCGCTTCCTCTGGTGAAGATGGCAGAGCCGATGGTGATCGAGTTCGATGTGCCGCTTCGGCCCAAGCACGCGTCGCCCGCTTTGTTCCTTGGGTTCCGTGTTACCGATCAGAGTGGGCTCCGTTCGTACGAAGTGCGTGATGCCATTCGGCGCGCGCAGTTTTCAACCTTCGTGAAGTTGCAGAGCATTGCAGCCGGGCGACCCACGGACATCCCTCTCTACCGTATTGAGTGGGTTGGGTCCGATCCCAGCAAGCCCACAACCGCTGTCGTAGGCATCGACGGTATTGTGCCCCGTCTCGAGCCAGGAGAGGTGGACCATGGATCAGTCAATGCAGCGGGCCTGGACGGAGACGGCTCCAGCTACCGCTACTTCGAGTTCGCATGGGCTGCAGATATCAGCCCGGGGCGCTATCGCCTAAGGCTGCAGCTGCTTGATCCACCCACGGACCTTACCGGATTTCAGGCGGAGTTGATGGTCGCGTATGCCCGTATGGGCAAGTAGAGGTTGAGTTGAACAATACATACACCGTTTCCATATTCGTCGCGGCCCCTGGCACCCCATTCCGCGGCGGCGGAAGTTCAGCAGCAGGGCATGTGTACTACGAAATTGCAGATGGCAGCACCAAACTGAGCTACGGCTTCGCACCAGAGTCCTCAGGAGTGATGTCCGGACCGGGGGCTGTTTCCGACAAAGATGCTGGCCGGTATCTGGATCCTCTCTACGTACGTTCGCTGGAGATCACTCAGGACCAGTATGAAAAGTTGAAAGCCTTCGGCGACGATCCGGAAAAGCACCGCTTCAGCACCCAATACAACGGTGCAACCAACAGCTGCATCGACTTTGCCTGGGGTGCGCTCAATCACGCCGGTTTGCATCGCACCACGCCCGATCAGGTCGAGGACAAGGATTTCGACGGCGCACTGAAGCCGCTGGATAACATCAAGCACATCAAGAGCATCGTTCCGCCCTTCCCGGAAAGCAAACTCAATGAGGAGGTCGACAACCCGATGCCAAAGCAGACGCGGTTGCAGCGCTTCATCAGCGACGCGGACCTGCCTGCGCAGGAACGGCAGATGCTGCAGGTGATCCGCGCGGAGGTGGGCGTAATCGACCGCCAGCATGGTCGGGCGTTCGATGACATCAGCGAACGCATCTCCGTCGGCCTTCTGGCCGCGGCCAAAAGCCAGGGTTTGCATCGCGTGGATCACGTGATGCTGGGTCAGCAACCCGCCGACGGTAGCGGGCAGCGCATGTTCGCGGTGCAGGGGGCGCTGGAGGATCCGGCGCATCTGCGTGCATCAGCGCCGGTTGGCGCGATGGCACGTACGCCATTGGAGCAGTCGTATGACACGCTGAGCCAGCTGCATGAAAATGCGCAACGGCGCGTGTTGGGCGGTGTGGATGCGCCGCAGCAGGCTGCGGATGCGTCGCGACGGATGGTGTGATTCAGGCGTTATCTGTAGAGCCGGGCTTGCCCGGCTGCTTTTGGTGGTGCGCGAAGAGCAGCCGGGCAAGCCCGGCTCTACGGATGCATCATCCCCGACGGGTCCAGGTAACGGTCCGAAGCGTGCCGGCATCCGTCGGCCACGCGGTCAGAACAGGTCGCCTTGGGTCGGCGATTGCACGTCTGCGGGCGTTGGCGTTGGCAAGCCCAGCCGCACCGCCAGTCCAGAAAGCCGGCTGGCATGCCGGCCCAGCGCGGCGGTCAGCACCTCTTCGCTGCCCAGCACGTGCAGCGACTGCCGCGCGCGGGTCATGCCGGTGTAGATCAACTCGCGCGACAACACCCGGGTGTCGCGCCGCGGCAGCTGCAACCACACCGCGTCGAACTCCGAACCCTGCGCCTTGTGCACGGTCATCGCGAACGCGCTCTCATGTGCAGGCAGGGCGGCCGGATGGAAGGCGCGGGGCTGCCCGGCGGTCTCGCCGGCAAACCACGCCATCACCGCGCCGCTGTCATCGCGCAGGCAGAGGCCGATGTCGCCATTGAACAACCGATGCCGGTAGCTGTTCTCGGTGATCAGCAGCAACCGACCGTGGAAGTAGCGCGGGCCCGCACCGGCGCGGGCACTGCCGGCCAGCAGCGCTTCGATGCGTTCGTTGAGCCCTCGCGCGCCCTGCGGGCCTTCGCGCAGGGCGGTGAGCAGGCGCAGGCGGCCGGCCTGGGCCAGCGCCTGCCCGGGATCGGCGGCCTCGCCCAGCGCGCGCCAATGCGTCAGCAGTGCGTCGCGGTGGTGCTCCATCGGATCCAGCACGTCCTCGTGGAAGTGCACGCCGGCCAAGGTTCCTGAACGCAACAGCGCCAGCGCCGCCGTGCTGTTGCCTTCGCGCACGGCAGCCGCCAGCGGTGCCAGATCCAGCGCATCGCTTTGCCGGTAACCCCGCAGCAGCTGCACACGTCGGCCCGCAAAGGGCAGCGGCGGCACCCGCGGTTGCAGGTTGTCTGCGGCCAGCAGGGGCTGCAGTGCTGTCGCATCGTCAGCGTGCAGGCCTTGCCCATCGCCGCTGGCGCGCAGGATGGCGCTCAGCACATCGCCGGCCTCCACCGACGGCAGCTGGTCGGGGTCACCGAGCAGCAGCAGTCGCGTGCCCGCACCAATGGCCTCCACCAGCTTGGTCATCAACGGCAGGTCGATCATCGAGGCCTCGTCGACCACGACCACATCCAACGGCAGCGGGTTGTCGGCGTGATGGCGGAAGCGCGGCGAATCCGGAATCACGCCCAACAGGCGGTGCAGCGTGGAACCGGTCACCGGCAATGCGTCGCAGACCGCGTCCTCCACGCCCTGGGCGCGCAGCTGGCCGACGACCGCGCGCAGGCTTTCAGCCATGCGTTCGGCAGCACGTCCGGTGGGCGCGGCCAGCGCCACCTGCGGTGCCGGCTGACCCGCCTGCAGGGCCTGCGCGGCCAACAGCGCCAGTACGCGGGCAATGGTGGTGGTCTTGCCGGTACCCGGACCGCCGGTGACCAGCAGCAACGGGTGCCGCAGGGCCACGGCCGCCGCGCGCGCCTGGTGATCCATGCCTTGCAGCGCATCCGGGAACAGCCGGGCAAACAGCGGTGCCAACGCAGCGGTATCGTTCGCCGCCAACGGCTGGCTGGCGATCCGCTGCAGCCCCAGCGCCAGGCGGCGCTCATATTCGCGATAACGCCGCAGGTAGAGCAGTCCGTGCTCCAGCACCAGCGGCGCGTCCTCGGCCACGGCGGCGTCCTGTGCGGGCGTGGCGACCCACGGCGAGTCACGCAGCTGCTGCAGCCAGGCCTGCGCGGCGGGCCAGTCCACGCCCTCCGCGTCCAACAGGCGCTGCGGCTGGGTCGGATCGAAGCCGGCGTGTCCCTGCGACACTGCCAGTGAGGCCAACGCGGCCGCCAGCTGCACTGCCTCCGGGGTGTCGGGCTGCAGCCGGCGCAGGCTCTGCGCCAGCGCGTGGTCGAGCGTGCGCAGCAGCCCGCTGCGGTACAGGGTGTTGAGCAGGCTCATGCGATCTCCCCGCGTGCACGTGCGGCCAGCACCGCCTGCTGCGCCGGACCACCGGCAAACAACGCATCCAATGCGTCCACCAGCGCCGGGGCGAAGCGGTGCGTGTAGACGCCTTCGCCCGGAACCGCCAGACCACGACAGAACAGGTAGCGGATGCCGCCGATGTCGCGTTCGTAGTCGTAGCCGCTGCCCAGCCGGAAACGCAGCCAGCGGTGCAGCGCCACGGTGTACACCAGTGCCTGCAGGTCGTATTCGCTGTGGCGCATGGCCGCGTCCAGCAGCGCCGGGCTGTACCCGGGCAGGCGGTTGGACTTGTAGTCCAGCACATACCAGCGCCCGTCGCGCACGTAGGTCAAATCGATCTTGCCGGTCATCAGCCCTTCCAGCCGCCGCCGGGTGCCGAAACTGCGGCGCTCACGGACCACGCCATGCGCGTGCAGCACGTCCAGCAGTTCGCTGACGGCGGTGGGCTCGAGCGCGAAGTGGAACTCGATTTCAGCGCGGCGTTCGCTGGCGGCCAGGCTGTGCAGGGCACCGCCTTCGGGCAACGGCACGGTCAGCGTGTGGCCGACCAGCGGTGCCAGCACGGCCACGCCGTCGTCGAGGTCTTCGTCGGCGTAGCCTTCCGCGCGCAGCGAAGCACGCAGGACACTGTCCTGCCCTTCGGGTGCGCCCTCGCCGGGCAACCAGTGGCCCCAGGCAGCGAAGTCGGTGTTCTCCAGCGCGTCATGCAACACGTTGCCGAAGCGACTGCCCATGAAGCGGGGATCGGGGGCCTCTGCCGCAGCTTCGTCGGCCGGTACCGCCGGTTCCAGCGGCAGCTCGCCACCGGTCGGTTCGTCGGCCGCGGCCGCGGGGGCTTCGGTGGACACCGCATCGGTGTCGTCTTCGCCACCCGCATCGGCCTGGGCCAGCTGGGTGAAGCTGTACACCCACCAGTCGTGGGGCACGCGTCGGGTCACCGCGCGCACCGGCGGCAGCGCGCCTTCGTGTTCCACCGCCAACGGCGCGGGACGCGGCGGCAGCGGCGTGTCGTCGACGAGGATATCGGGGTTGGCGCGCAGCGCATCCAGCGGGGTCAACAGCGGAGCCAGCGGGGTTCGCGCCAGCCCGGCGAGGTCGCCGCAGGCGATCCACAGGGCGTGTTCGGCGCGGGTCAGGCCAACGTAGAGCAGGCGCGCGTCCTCGGCGCGCTGTTCGCGTTCGCGCAACGCGCTGGCGGCTTCCCAGCTGGCGTCCTTGTCCAGTTTCCAATGCAGCTCGCGGCCCTGCGCGGTGTGCACGGTGCAATGCGCATCGGTGTTGGGCGCGCCACCGTCAATGCCCACGAAGGGCAGGAACACCAGCGGGTACTCCAGGCCCTTGCTCTTGTGCAGGGTGACGATCTGCACCCGGCGCGCGTCCGATTCCAGCCGCAACAGCTGCTGTTCGTCGTCCTGGTCGGCATGCGCTATCTGCACCTGCAGCCAGTCCAGCAGGCCGTGCATGCCCAGCGCGCGGGTCGAGGCTTCCTGCAGCAGCTCGGCCAGCTGCAGGTAGTTGGTGAGCCGGCGCTCGCCATCCATCAGCGCCAGCAGGCGCTCGGCCTGGCCCGCGCAGACATCGGCCACCACCGCGAAGGGGCCGCCACGGTGCCAACGCTCGCGCCAGTGCAGCAGCTGCACCTGCAGGGTCCGTTGCAGGTCACCGTCCTGCTCCATCGCCGCAATCTGCGCCGCGGAGTAGCCCAGCAGGACCGTGGACAAGGCTGCACGCAGCCGGCGTTCGTCGGCGGGTTGCAGCAGCGCCAGCAACAGTACGCGCAGTTCGCGCGCTTCGGCGGTGGCGTACAGGCTCTGTTTGCCCGCGGCAACCGCCGGAATGCCCACCGCTGCCAGCGCCTGCTGGATGCGCGTGGCTTCGCTGTGGCGGCGCACCAGCACGGCGATGTCACCGGCCTGCACGGGACGCCCGCGCAACAGCGCCTGGCCGGCGCGCGCTTCGCTGAGCACCTCATGGATGGCGGCCACACAGGCCTCGGTGGCCTGCTGGCGTGACGGATCGGCATTGAGCGGCTTGCCATCGTCGCTGCGCAGCACGCGCAGGGTCAGGCCCGGTGCCGCTGCACCGTTGCGCTGGAAATCCTGGTCAACGCGTACGCTGCCGGGCAGCACCGGCTCAAAGGCGATGTCAGCGCCGCCGAAGGCCTGTTCGCCCGCCGTGTCGTACAGCGCCTGCAACGCACGCAGCACGGCCGGTCGCGAGCGGAAATTGCGGTTCAGCGCAGGAGCCGCCACGGCCGCCCGCTTGGCACTGAGGTAGGTGTGGATGTCGCCGCCGCGGAAGCCGTAGATGGCCTGCTTGGGATCCCCGATCAGGAACAGCGCCGGCTCCAGTCCCGCCTCGCGCGTTTCGACGCTGTCGCCGAACACGGTCTGGAAGATGCTCCATTGGCGGTCGTCGGTGTCCTGGAACTCGTCGACCAGCGCCATGCGGTACTGTGCGCGCAGCTGCCGCACCAGGACCTGTCGATCCGGCCCTTCCAGTGCACGCGCTACGCCGTCGATGAGATCATCGTAGGTCTGCACGCGGCGCTGCCGCTTCAGTTCTTCCAGGCGTGCGCGCGCTTCGTGGCGCAGTTGATGCAGCAGGCGCACCGCCTGTTCGCGCAGCCAGACGTCACGGGCATCGGCCGCATGCCACCACTGCGCCAGCGCATCGAACAAGGAGGAGCTGGGGCACTGCGCCTGCTGCCCGTCCTTGCAGTAATCACGCAGTGCGTCGGGCAGCAGCTTGCCCAGGTGGGTCTTGTCACCGCGTGCCCACGCCAGCGCAGCGCGACCAGCCAACAACTCGTTGAACGCCTTCTCGAAACTCGGCCGCTTGGCGCGGCGACCGTCGAACACCTTGCGTTCAAAAGCCGCATCAATGGCGGCCTGCGCGGCTTCGGCATGGCTCTGGATCGCCTCGCCGAGCCGGACAGCGGCGGCCTGCAGCGCTGCGCTGGGGTCCGCCATCACCACCGCCGGCAGTGCCGGCAACAGCGGCAGCGGTGCGCGCAGCGCCGGCAGGTCCGACGCCAGCGCCTCGGGGTTCTTCCACAACCGCAACAGTGCATCCAGCGTGGCCGGGTCATTGGCGTGCACGCGCCAGAGATCGGCGGCCAGTTCCTCGTACAGCACCCGCTCGCCCGGAATCAGCTCTGGCGGTTCGAAGGTATGCCCGCTTTCCAGCGCATGTTCGCGCAGTACGCGGGTACAGAAGCCGTGGATGGTGAAGATCGAGGCCAGGTCGATCTCGTCAGCCGCGATCTGCAGGCGGCGGGACAGCGCTGCAGCGCTTTCGCTGCCGTGTTGCAGATGACGCTGCAGGATGGACCGGGTCAGGGCGACATCCGGGCTCTCGTCTTCGCCGGCGGGTAGATCGACCAGCCGAGCCGCCAGCGCCAGGCGCTCGCGGATGCGCTTGCGCAGTTCCTGGGTGGCCGCATCGGTGAAGGTGACCGCCAGGATCTGGCCGATGCGCAGGCCGCGTTCCACCACCAGCCGGGTGAACAGCGTGGCCAGGGTGAAGGTCTTGCCGGTGCCGGCACTGGCTTCGATCAGCTGCACGCCCTGCAGCGGCAGGGTCAGGTACGGGTCGATGTCGGCGCTCATGCCGCGTCCTCCGTATCGAAGCCGCTGAACACCTGCGCCTGCCGCACCGCGCGGAACACGGTAAAGCTGATCTGCAGCAGGTCGGCGTAACGGGCCTCGTCGTTGAACAGCGACTGCCCGCGCAGCGCCAGCTGATAGGCCTCGCCACTGCCCTCGCCCCAGCTGCGGTCGCCGCCGTGCCATTGCTTCGCGCCTTCGGCATGGCGCTTGGCGGCAGGCGCGTTGAACATCGCCCAGCCGGTATAGGGGCCGTACGGCAGTGGTTCGCGCAGCCCGCGTTCGCGGAGCTGCAGCAGCGCCGACAGCGCAGCGCGGGCCTGGGCCTGCCCCGGAGCCGGCAGCACATGCGGACCCAGTCCGTCGTCGCCGGCGTCGAAGAACTGCACCAGGGGCAGCGCATCGCCCGCCGCGTTCGCCAGCAGCCAGTCCAGTCCGTGGCGGATCGCCGCTGGACCGTTGAGGCTGCCCGCACGCAGGCGCACCAGCCCGTGCGGATGACGATCATCAACGCGCCCGAACAGGGTCACGCCGTCGATCTGCACTTCATAGCGGCGGCTTTCCAGTGGCGTGCCCTGCAACCACTGCGCCAAGGCCTGCCCATAGGGCTGGGTCTGTGCCTGCACGGCGGCGAACTGACGCTCGCCCAGCGCGCCGGACGGGACCAGGCCGCGCGCGCGCAGTCGGGGATAAAGGGGCGCGTCGTCGCCGCGCAGGGTGGCGTCGATCACCGCCAGCTGCAGGGTGCGCTGCTCCAGCCCACGCCCGGCGATCACCAGCGGTTCAACGTCATCCACGTCTTCCAGAGGATCGGGCAGACGCAGACCCAGCGACTGCGACAGGAACTGCCCGGCCGGATCGACCAGCAGGCGGCGCAGCGCATCCAGCGACAGATGCTGTTCGGTGGCGAGGTCCGGGTTGGGCGGCAATGCAGCGTCGAACCATGCGGGCGGCGTCCGGCGGGTGACGCCGGACTGCTGCGCAGCCGGGTGCCAGGCGCGCTGGTAGCTGAAGCGACGTGGCTCGTCTCCTCCGCCGAACGCTGCGGGCGAGAACGGCTGCAGCGCATGCTGCACGGTGAAGGCACGCACGGCCGCGTCCGGGTCCACATGGCAGGCCGCCGCCGCGTCGATCAGTTCGCTGACCAGCACCGACGGTTCACGCACGCTGCCATCGCGCGGGTCCGCACCCAGGTAGCTCAGGTAGAACACGTCCTGTGCCGCCGCGAACAGCTGCAGGAACAGAAAGCGGTCGTCTTCACGGGTGGAGCGGTCTCCGGGGCGGCGGCGCGGCGTATCCAGCTCGGCGGTGAGTTGGTTGAGACCGGCGGCCGGGTCGCGGCGCGGGAAGTCGCCATCGTTCAATCCCAGCACGCAGATCACCCGGAACGGCAGCAGTCGCATGGGCACCATGCGGCCGAAGCTGATCCCGCCGGTGAGCAGCGGTGCGCGGGTGTCAGCTTCGCCGAGCACGCTACTGAAATGGGCGCGGATCACCTCGGGCGGCACCGGCGCATCAAAGCTGGCGCTGTCGGCCTCGTCGGCAAACTGGTTGACCAGCTTGCGCAGGCGCTCCAGCGCGCGTTGCCCCTGCGCGGTGGCCGGTGGCAGCGGCAGCAGTGCATCCAGCAGGCCGAGCAGACGCTGCCGCCACTGCCCCGGGCTCATCGCTTCGCTCAGCCGCTGCTGGCTGACAGCCAGCACGCGCAGCAGCCGGATCAGCCGGTCCAGCGCCTCCAGCGCGCTGCCCTCCAGTTCCGGCCACGGGGCCACCCCGGCAATGTCGCCGTCATCGCCGCTGGCGTGCCCCAGCAGCAGGCGATCCAGTGCGAACTGCCAGGTGAAGGCATCGTCGGCCGGTGCCTGGTGGCGCTGGCGGTGGTCGGCATTCAAACCCCAGCGCGCGCCGGCCGCCAGCAGCCAGTCGTGCAGGCGTTCAAACGCCACCGCGTCCAGCCCCGAGGCTTCGGCCAACGGCGCGCTGCCCAGCAGGTCCAGCACTTCATTGAGACCGAAGCGCGACACCGGCAGCGCCAGCAGATGTACGAATACGTCGGCCAGCGGCTCGCCCGCCAGCGGGCTGGTGTCGGCCAGGGCGTAGGGAATGTGTTCCAGGTCGCCGCTGCGTCCACCGAATACCGCTTCCAGGTACGGCACGTACGGGTCGATATCCGGGGCCAGCACCGCGATGTCGCGGGCCTGCAGCGGCGGATCAAAGCGCGGGTCCTGCAGCAGCGCGCGCAACTGGTCATGCAGCACCTGGAGTTCGCGCAGCCGGGTATGGCAGGCATGCACCTGCAGGCTGGGATCATCGCGGCGCAGCGCGGGCAGCAGATCACCCGACGGCTGTCCGCGGCGATGGAACAGGTCGCGCTGCAACCGATGCAGCAGGCTGTCGGAGAGACCACCGTCCTCCAACGTGGCCCGGGCATCGAGTTCGGGGTCGGCGTAGGCGGCGATCTCACCACTGGGGTGCACCACTTCGTAGCTGCCCAGCACTGCCATGAAGTCGCGCCCGGCGGCACCCCAGGCCTGCAGCAGGCGGTTCTCGCCGGCGGCTTCGCCGAACGGGTCCGGCGCGCCGCTGCGCAGTTTTTCGGCCAAGGTCTGCAGATCCCCCCAGTACGCCTGGGTGGGTGTAGGCAGATAGAAGTGCAGCTCGCCAACCCGGGCCTGGGTGGCCATCACCCGCAGCACGTCCGGTGAGATGTTCAGCGTGGCGAAGGCCGACAGGCGTCGCGGCAGCCCCCGCGGCAGCGGCCGGTCCGCGCCCTCGAAGCGGTCCAGGTACGCCTGGATGCGGCGCGCACGGTACGAACGGCCCTGGGCCACGGCACGCCACAGGATGGCCTGCGGGTCGGCCGGGTCGGCCCCGGCTTCCCACCGAAGGAGCCAATCGCGACGCCAGGCCTGGTACTTCTCGAACACGCTGGCCAGCTCGCCCGCCAGCGCCCACGGCAGCAGCGGATCGGGGCCGGAGAGATACGCCCGCAGCGCGCGCAGCGGTGGCTGTTCAAGCAGGGCAGGGTCGCGCAGCGCCTGGTACAGCCGCCAGCGCATGCCTGCGGCATCCAGGTCATCTGCCTCGCCTTCCACATTGGCGTTCAAGGCGCGCGCGACGAACTCGCCGGGGGTCAGGAACTCCAGGTTGGCGGCGACGCCGAACTCAGCCGCCAGGGTGGAGTGCAGCCAGCGCCGCATCGCCACCTGCGGAATCAGAATGACCTCCGGTTCCAGCAGCGATTGGCCGGGAATCGGCGCGCGTACATGCCGCGCCAGCAGTGCGGCCAGCACGTCGAGAGAGTTGGAGTGGTACAGGCGGAAATCGGCGGCGGGGTCGCTCATCGCGCACAGTGTGCCGGATTGTTCCACGGGGTGGCGGGATTGGACCGACCGTTCCGCGACATGGCCGTGCGAGAATACTGCACGATCCAGTTCGGTTATGTTCAGCCGCCCACCACGATCTTAGAACGTTGGAAAATTGTTAATGGCGTCCATGACGGCTTCCCACGATCCATTGGTGCAGTTGAATGACGTGCGCATCGAGCGCGGCGGTCGCGCGATCCTGCGCGACGTTTCGCTGTCGGTGCCGCGTGGCAGCATCACCGCGGTGCTGGGTCCGTCGGGCAGCGGCAAGTCGACGCTGCTGGCGGCGCTGACCGGCGAACTGCGCCCGGCCGCCGGGTCGATCACCCTGTTCGGGCAGCCCATTCCCACCGGCAGCAGCGCACTGCGCGAAATGCGCCGCAGCGTGGGCGTGCTGCTGCAGGGCAATGGCCTGCTGACCGACCTGACCGTGGCCGAGAACGTGGCGCTGCCGCTGCGCACGCACACCCGCCTGCCAATGCCGGTGCTGCGCCGGCTGGTGGACATGAAGCTGCACGCGGTGGGCCTGCTGGCCGCCGCAGATGCCTGGCCGCGCGAACTGTCCGGCGGCATGGCCCGTCGCGTCGCGCTGGCCCGCGCACTGGCGCTGGACCCGCCGCTGATGATCTACGACGAACCGCTGACCGGGTTGGACCCGATCGCCAGTGGCGTGATCATGAGCCTGATCCAGCGCCTCAACCACAGCCTGGGGCTGACCAGCATCATCGTCAGCCACCACGTGCATGAAACCCTGCCGATCTGCGACCAGGTGATCGCCATCGCCAATGGCGGGGTGGTGTTCCAGGGCACGCCGGCCGCGCTGGAAGCCAGCGACGATCCGCTGCTGCGCCAGTTCCTGCATGGTCAGCCCGATGGTCCGATTCCGTTCGATGCCGCGCCGCGCGCGAAGGTGGCCTGATGCCGTTTGTTGAAGCCACCCGCTCGCTGGGCCGCGCCGGGCTGTTCTCGCTGACGGTGCTGCGCGGTTCGCTGCCCAGCGCTGACTTCCTGGCCGAGCTCACCCGCGAGATCTACAAGATCGGCGCGCGCTCGCTGCCGATCATCGCCGTCGGCGGGGCCTTCGTCGGTCTGGTGCTGACCCTGCAGGGCTACCGCACGCTGACCACGTTCGGTGCGGCGGACGCGTTGTCCACGTTGCTCGGCCTGTCCCTGTACCGCGAACTGGCCCCGGTGCTGACCGCGCTGCTGTTCATTGGCCGCGCCGGCAGCTCCATCGCCGCCGAACTGGGGCTGATGCGCGCGACCGACCAGATCAAGGCGCTGGAACTCATGGCCATAGATCCGATCGCCAAGGCGGTGGCACCGCGCTTCTGGGCGGCGGTGCTGACCGTGCCGCTGCTGACCGGCATCTTCTGCTCGCTGGCGATCAGCGCCAGCTACTTCGAGGCCGTGCACGTGCTGGGCCTGGACAATGGCGTGTTCTGGTCGGCGCTGAGCAACAGCGTGGATTTCTGGGACGACTTCGGCGTGGCAATGCTGAAGTCGGCCATCTTCGGCGGTACCGCCGCACTGGTGGCTTCGTATGTCGGCTTCCACGCCGAACCCACCATCGAGGGCACCTCGGTGGCCACCACGCGCGCGGTGGTGAATGCCTCGCTGCTGGTGCTGATGTTCAACTTCGTGCTGTCGGCGATGCTGTTCCGCTGATCCGCTGTCCCCCTTTGATGCTCGCCTGGCCCGCCAGGCACCTGACAAACAACGGTGAGATTTTCCATGGCCATCCGCGGTCCCAGACTCGAATTTTCCGTCGGCGCCTTCCTGCTGCTGGCGCTGGCCTCGCTGCTCGTGCTGGCGGTGGCCTCCACCAACCAGCGCTGGGGCTTCGGCGGCGATGGCTATGAACTGAAGGCGCGCTTCACCCAGATCGGGCAGCTGCGCAAGCAGGCCCCGGTGAAGATCGGCGGCGTGGTGGTGGGCCAGGTCGCCAACATCGACCTCGACCCGACCCGCTTCGATTCCATCGTCACCCTGAAGCTGGACGGCAAGTTCAAGGACCTGCCGGCCGACACCTCCGCCGGCATATTCACCAGCGGTTTGCTCGGCGAGAGCTATATCGGACTGCAGCCGGGCGGCGACCCGGACGTGCTCAAGCCCGGCGACGAAATCGTCTTCACCCAGCCGGCCGTGGATTTGATCCAGATGGTTGGCAAGTACATGTTCAGCGGTGCCGGCAACACGGGCGCTGCCTCCCAGGAAGCACCCGGTGCGGATGCACCGGCTTCGGAACCGGAAACCCAGAAATGAACAAGACCCTGATGTCCGCGCTGCTGGCCAGCGCCCTGTTGGCTACCACCCCGTCGCTGGCGCTCGCCCAGGCCGCGCCAGCCCGTGCCGCCGCGAACCAGCAAGGTGCGGCCACCAAGACCGTGATGGACGCCAGCGCGCGGATCCTGACAACGCTGCAGACCCGCAAGGCAGAGTTCACGAAGGACCCGAACGTCCTGCGCGCCTACATCAACAGCGAGCTCGACCGCACTTTCGACCGCGATTACGCTGCCCGCCTGGTGCTGGGCGTGCACGCGCGCGGGGCCTCCGACGCCGACGTCAAGCTGTTCGCCGACGCCATGGCCGACAACCTGATGCAGCGCTATGGTTCGGCCTTGCTCGGCATCCAGGGCAAGCCCAGCTTCCGTGCCAAGGGTGAGTCGCCGCTGCCGGGCAACCGCGGCATGAGCGTGGCCACTGAACTGGTGCGCAGCGGTGCAGAGACCACTCCGGTGGTGTACCTGATGCGCCAGGAAGGCGGCCAATGGAAGATCTTCGACGTCAACATCGAAGGCATTTCCTACGTGCAGACCTTCCGCACCCAATTCGATGCTCCGCTGCGCCAGAAGGGCATCAAGCAGGTCGCCGCCGACCTGCGCGCCGGCACCACGCAGGCCGGACCGGCTGGCAATGGCAAGTAACGCGGCTCTGCAGCTGGACGGTTCGCGGGCGCGCCTGAGCGGCGCGCTTGACCGTGCAGCGGTGGTGGCGCTTTGGCCGCAGCTGCAGTCGCTGTCGGCCCAACTGACCGTGCTGGACCTGCAGGCCGTCACCGCAGTCGACAGCGCCGGCCTGGCGCTGCTGGCCGAACTGACCGCGCGCGCGCGCGCAGCCGGGCGTACGCTGGAGCTGCAAGGTACCCCGCCGGGTTTCACCGAACTGAGCGCCGCCTACCGGCTGGACGCTTCCCTTGATTTCAATGCCCTTTCTGCCGCGAGCTGACATGAACGTCGTACGCACCCTTTCCCTTCTGCTGCTGGTGGCGCTGCTCAGCGCCTGCGCGGCCAAGCCCGCGCGTGACAGCGCGCCCGCCAGCGTGGCCGTGGATTCGACCCCGGCTGCGCCGGCCGTCGAAGACGTCTCGGCAGCGCCCCAGGCCACAGGCGATGCCGACGGCGCGCCCGTGGCCGATGCTGCAGCACCTGCGCCCGCTGACCCCGCCACCGCAGCGACCGGCGAGGCCCCGACCGCCGCCGAAGACGACTTCGCCGCGCTGTACGGTGGCCCGGCTCCCAGTGCCGATGGCAGCAGCGACGCGCAGCCCTCCTACGACCCGTGGGAAGGCTTCAACCGCCGCGTGCACGCCTTCAACGACGTGGTCGACCGCGCCGTGGCACGACCGCTGGCCACCG
The DNA here is from genome assembly GCF_031834595.1 of Stenotrophomonas oahuensis. NCBI lineage: Bacteria > Pseudomonadati > Pseudomonadota > Gammaproteobacteria > Lysobacterales > Lysobacteraceae > Stenotrophomonas > Stenotrophomonas oahuensis. The sequence continues at coordinate 1,630,623 of NZ_CP115541.1, forward strand.
CCTACACCAAGGTGGTGCCGCGCTTTGCCCGCACCGGCGTGACCAACTTCTTCAGCAACCTGCGTGCTCCGGTGACCATCACCAACCAGCTGCTGCAGGGTCGCCCTGGCGACGCCTGGGACAGCCTGGGCCGGTTCCTGATCAACTCCACCATCGGCATCGGCGGCCTGTTCGATCCGGCCAGTGCCGGTGGCGTGCCGCGCCGCAGCGAGGACTTCGGCCAGACCCTGGGCGCGTGGGGCTGGCGCAATTCGCGCTACGTGGAGCTGCCGTTCTTCGGCCCGCGTACCGTGCGCGACGTGTTCGGCCTGGCCGGCGACATTCCGCTGTCGCCGATCCGCACCATCGAGGAAGACAAGGTGCGCATCCCGCTGCAGGGCCTGCAGCTGGTCGACATGCGTGCGCAGCTGATGGCGCTGGATGACATCCGCGACAGCGCGGTGGACGAGTACGCGCTGACCCGTGATGCGTGGCTGCAGCGCCGCAACTACCAGATCGAGAACGACCTGCGTGGCAAGCACCGCCGCGGCCGTGATGCGGACGATGCCGATCCGATTCCGGTGGACGCGATGCCGATGCCCAACTGGGGAAACTGAGCCGCCAATAAAAAACCCCGCCGAGGCGGGGTTTTTTGTGGCCGATCAACCGGCCAATGCGGCGTCGATCGCGGCGACGAGGCGCGGATCGTTGGCGGGCACGTCCGGGGCGAAACGGGCGATGACCTGGCCGTCGCGGCCGATGAGGAACTTCTCGAAGTTCCACAGCACGCCCGGGGCCGGGTTGACCACCAGGTCGGGGAGCTTGGCGACTGCGCCCTGCAGCTTCTCGCGCATCGGGCCTTCGCCGGTAGCGGTCGGCTGGGCCTGGGTCAGCTCAGCGTACAGCGGGTGGATGTCGTCACCGGCTACGCTGATCTTGGCGAACATCGGGAAGCCGACGTTGTATTCCAGCTGGCAGAACTGCTGGATGTCCGCTTCGGTGCCCGGCTCCTGGCCGAGGAAGTTGTTGGCAGGGAAACCCAGCACTTCCAGCCCGGCGGCCTGCTTGTCAGCGTACAACGCCTGCAGCCCTTCGTACTGCGGGGTCAGGCCGCACTTGGAGGCCACGTTGACCACCAGCAGCACCTTGCCGCGGTAATCGGCCAGCGACGACGGCTGGCCTTCAATGGTGGTGACGGGGATGTCGTAAACGTTCTGGCTCATATAAAACTCACGGAGAAAAACTGGAGGGGTAGAGTCGACCGTTGGTCGACTGCTCTTCGCGCAATCCAACATCAATCAACGCAGATCGTACCCTGCGCCAACCCACCATCAATACGCTGACGGCAACCAAAGTTCTGGCTGATATCGCGCTGGCAGACGCCGGTCGCCGCGGTCCCGGGCACCAGCTCCGTATCGCCACTGCCCAAGCACTGCCCCATACAGTCGGACTTGGTCCGGCAGCTTTTGCCGGCATCGGCGTACGGCACCACGCACTGCACGCGCTGCAGGCGACCCAGCGGCTTCATTTCGCCGCCCTGAGCCGCGCAATCGGCGTCTTCCGCGGTCCGGTTGGCAGGGGCGGCGGAAGGAGCCGGGAATGGATCGGTCGTGGTACAACCAGCCAGCAACAACAGCGCGGACAACATCAAGGTTAAGCGCATCGGGGGCTTTCCGTTGGAAGAATCCCGATGGTAGGTCACCCCCGTGCATCGCGACACCTTATTCGGTGTCGCTGTCCACTTCTTCCTCATCGCCGCCATCCAGCCCGATGTCCCCCAGCAGCTGCCGGGTCTGCTCACCGCCCAGCGATTCCACCCCGCGCAGGCGGCGTTCGATGGTGCGGGTCTTGCGGCTGGCCTCGCCGAGGCTGCGACCCACGGTGCTGATCTGCTTCTCGGCCTTTTCCAGGATGCCGGCGAACTTGCCGAACTCACTCTTCACCGCGCCCAGCAACACCCATACCTCACTGGAGCGCTGTTCGATCGCCAGCGTGCGGAAACCCATCTGCAGGCTGTTGAGCAGTGCGGTCACCGTGGTCGGACCGGCCACCACCACGCGATGTTCGCGCTGCAGCAGGTCGACCAGACCGGGGCGACGGATCACTTCGGCGTACAGGCCTTCGGTGGGCAGGAACATCACCGCGAAGTCGGTGGTATGCGGGGGCACGATGTACTTGTCGCTGATCGACTTGGCCTGGATGCGGATCGCGCGTTCCAGCTGTGCGCCCTGCTGCCGTACGCCCTCAACGTCGCCCTGTTCCTGTGCATCCAGCAGGCGCTCGTAGTCCTCGCTGGGGAACTTGGAATCGATCGGCAGCCACACCGGCACATCATCGGGACTGCGGCCGGGCAGGCGCACCGCGATGTCGACCATCTCGCCGCTGTCTGGACGCACCTTCACTCCACGCGCGTACTGCTCCTGGGTAAGAGTCTGCTCGAGGATGTTCTCCAGCTGCACTTCGCCCCAGCTGCCGCGGTTCTTGACGTTGGTCAGCACGCGTTTGAGATCGCCCACGCCGGTGGCCAGCTGCTGCATCTCACCCAGGCCGCGCTGCACCTGCTCGAGTCGGTCGGAGACGAGCTGGAACGAGGCTCCCAGGCGCGCTTCCAGCGTGCTCTGCAGCTTCTCATCGACGGTGACGCGCATCTGGTCCAGCTTCTCGGCGTTGTCGCGCTGCAGGGTCTGCAGCTGCTGCTCCAGCGTGCCGCGCATCTCACCGATGCGCTGTTCATTACGCTGGATCAGGTCCTGCAGACGCTGGCCAAGCGAATCACCCAGGCGCTGCTGCGCGCCGGTGCTTTCCTCGCGGGCCTTGCGCGCGTCGTCATTGAGCGCGTCGCGCAGCAGGTCCAGGCGCTGGTCGGTGCGGGTTGAGAGGTCGGTCAGCGCGCGCGCAAAGCTTTCCAGGCGCGCATCTTGCTGCCGCCCCAGCCCTTCCAGCTGCTCGCGCAATTCGCTGCGGCCGATACGCGCTTCCTCGCGCAGCGACTGCTCCAGGCCGTCATGACGGGAACGCCGCAGCAGGGTGGCCAGCTGCAGGACGAGGACGGCGCAGAGCAGGCCGCCAAGGATGAGGAATTCAGGTTGCATGCGCCCAGTGTAGGCTGAGCGGGTCTCAATGGCTGCGCCGGAGCCCCCATGCTGGACGTGCTTGGAAAGTCGACCTCGATCAATGTGCGCAAAGTGCTGTGGCTGTGCCAGCTGCTTGGGCTGGATTACCGGCATCTGGGTGCTGACGGCACCCACAGCGCCGACGCGACCGCGCTGCAGTCGCGCAACCCCAACGGCCTGGTGCCGGTCATTCGCGACGGTGATTTCGTGCTGTGGGAGTCCAACAGCATCTGCCGCTATCTGGCCGCGCGGGCGCAGCGTGACGATCTGCTGCCGCAGGAGCCGCAGTCGCGCGCCCAGGTCGAGCAATGGATGGACTGGCAGGCCACCGATCTCAATACAGCATGGCGCTACGTGTTCATGTCGCGGGTCCGGCAGCACCCGGCTTACACCGACGAAGCCGCCGCCGCGACCAGCCTGGCCCAGTGGAACCGGCTGATGCAGCAGCTGGACCAGCAACTGGCGGACACCCGGGCCTATGTCGCCGGACCGGTATTTACCCTGGCCGATATCGTGCTGGGGCTGTCGACCCAGCGCTGGCTGATGACGCCGGGTGAGAAACCAGACCTGCCGGCTGTGCAGGCCTGGTTCGGGCGGCTGGCCGGCCATGCCGGCTTCGACCAGCACTGCCGGAACGGCATCCCCTGACCTAGAACCCTTCCAGCACCAGCTTGCCGCGGGCGCGATGGCTTTCGATCAGCGCGTGGGCGCGGCGCAGGTTGGCTGCGTCGATGCGGCCGTAATGCTCGCCCAGGGTGGTGCGCAGCACGCCGGTGTCGACCAGCTCGGACACCCGGTTGAGCAGGTCGTGCTGGCGCTGCAGGTCCGGGGTGCCGAAGGTGGATCGGGTGAACATCGATTCCCAATGCAGCGACAGGCTCTTGCGCTTGAGCGCCATCACGTCGAGCTGGCCCGGGTCGTCAATTAGCGCGAGCTGGCCCTGCGGTTCCAGCGCGGACACGATCTGCGCGTAGTGCTGGTCGGTGTGGGTGAGGCTGGCCACGTGGGTGACCGCGTTGATGCCGATGCGGGCCAGGCCTTCGGTGAGCGCCTGGCTGTGGTCGATGACGTGGTGTGCGCCCAGATCCAGCACCCAGTCCTGGGTGTCCGGTCGCGAGGCGGTGCCGATCACCGTCAGCTGGGTCAGCTGGCGCGCGAGCTGGACCAGGATCGAACCCACCCCACCGGCCGCACCGACCACCAGCAGGGTCTGGCCGGCACCACCGCCTTCGGCGACGCGCAGGCGGTCGAACAGCAGTTCCCAGGCGGTGATCGCGGTCAGCGGCAGCGCGGCGGCGGCGGCGTCATCGAGGCTGGCCGGCTTGCGGCCGACGATGCGCTCGTCCACCAGCTGGTACTCGGCATTGCTGCCGGGACGGTTGATGTCACCGGCGTAGAAAACCGCGTCACCCGGCTGGAACAGGCTGACCTCGCTGCCCACCGCATCCACGATGCCGACCGCATCCCAGCCGATCACGCGCGGCTCGCTGACCGCGGCATTGCGGCGGACCTTGGTGTCGACCGGGTTCACCGAGATCGCCCGCACCTGTACGCGCAGATCGCGCGGGCCAGGGGTGGGCAGCGGCAGGTCCAGATCGATCAGGGCAGCCGGGTCGGTAACAGGCAGGCCGTGCTGGGTATAGGCAATGGCTTTCATGCGGGAGCAGTCCAGAAGAGGGAGACCCAGCTTGGACCGCCCTCACTTGCCCGGAAAGGCGCACAATGCATCATCACTTTCACTCTGGAAGAGAAAATGGTCCGGTTTGAGGATCTGGCCCTGTTTGTCCGCACCGCCGCGCTGGGCAGCTTCTCCCAGGCCGCGCGCGAAGCCGACCTGCTGCCCGGCCAGGTGGCCGCCGCCGTGGCCCGGCTGGAACGCGAACTGGACCTGCGCCTGTTCGTGCGCACCACCCGCAGCCTGCGCCTGACTGCCGAGGGTGTGCTGTACCTGCCCTACGCGCAGGAAGTGCTGGCCACCCTGCAGGAGGCCGATGACCGGATCCGCGGTGAGGATGCCGAACTGCGCGGTGTGCTGCAGGTGGCCGCGCCGTCAGACCTGGGCCGCAACGTGCTGCTGCCCTGGCTGACCGAGTTCCGCGCCGCACACCCCAAGCTGCAGCTGCGGTTACTGCTGTCCGACCAGGTCGCCGATGTGTTCCGCGAACCGGTCGATGTGGCGTTCCGGCTGGGCCGCTTTGACAGCGCGCGCTATGTGGCGCTGCCGTTGCTGCCCGGCAACCGCCGGGTGCTGGTGGCCTCGCCTGACTATCTGGCCCGGCATGGCGCGCCGGCGGATCTGGACGCGCTGAAGGAGCACCAGTGCCTGCTCTATCAGCTGGCCGGGCGCCCCTACGACCGCTGGAGCTTCGAACAGGAGGGACGCCGCGTGGTGGTGCCGGTACGCGGTCATCTGGTCTGCGACGACGCCGACGTGGTGCGGCGCTGGGCGGTGGCCGGCGAAGGCATCGTGTTCAAGTCCTGGCTGGATGTGTGCGAGGACGTCCGCGCCGGGCGGCTGCAGGTGCTGCTGGACGGAGCCGGCGACAGCCTGCCACTGAACCTGGTGTGCCCGCACCGCAAGCAGTTTTCCACCGCGCTGCGCCAGCTGCATGCGCTGTGTGTGGAACGACTGCACCCGATGTTGAACGGACTCCCCGCCGGACCAGTCTGAAAGCGACAGCTGACGCTATCCCCGCCGTCACCGCTGGCCGACAATAGCGTCCCCCCGAGTGAGTTGTCGCCATGCCGTGGATGGGCATCCAGGACCTGTGGACCTTTGTTGCTGCCGTGCTGGTGTTCCTGGCGCTGCCAGGTCCCGGCACGTTTACCCTGCTCACCGCCACCGGGCGCGGTGGCGTGCGCGGCGGCTACACCGCGCTGGCCGGTCTGCTGCTGGGTGACCAGATCCTGATGTGGCTGGCGGTGGCCGGGGTGGCCGCGCTGCTCAAGGCCAACCCGGTGGTGTTCCACGCCGTGCAATATCTGGGTGCCGCCTATCTGGTGTGGGTCGGCATCAGTCTGCTGCGCGAGCCGCAGGAAGGCGCGCAGCCCGGCGGCATCCGCCTGCAGCCGGGCCACTACTTCCGCCAGGCCATTCTGGTCAGCCTGCTCAATCCGAAGGCGATCATTTTCTACATGGCGTTCCTGCCGCTGTTCATCGACCCGGTGCGGCATCAGGGGCTGGTGACGTTTGCGGCACTGGCCGGGCTGATCTTCGTGTTGAGCGTGGCCTACTGCTCGCTGCTGATCGGCGTGGGCAACCTGCTGCGCCGTCGGATCATCCAGCATCCGCGCGTGGGCACCTGGCTCAAGCGGGTGGCCGGGGTGTTCCTGATCGGCTTCGGCGTGCGTCTGGGCGTGAGCGGCTGAGCGCGGCACCGAGGCAGTTGCGACAACTGGCAGCAGCTTTTGTGCTGGATTCGGCAAAGCCTTGTCAATCCCAAAATCCGTTGGCCGTTCACGACGCTTGGCAGTAGTAATGCTGCGGCGCGTTCGGTCACACTCGGGCACTTGTCGATTGCAGTCACCCCGTGAGGTCCCATGTCATCCTTGTTGCGGCGTAAATCCCTGGGTTCGGTCACCGACCACGAGTCCGGCAGGCGTCTGGTACCCACGTTGAGCTGGCCGCATCTGGTCGCGCTGGGCATCGGAGCCATCGTCGGCACCGGCATCTACACGCTGATCGGCGTGGGTGCGAACCTCGCCGGTCCGGCAGTGCTGATCTCCTTCGCCATTGCCGGTGCGGTCTGCGCCTGCGCCGCGCTGTGCTACGCCGAACTGTCGACCATGATGCCCGCCGCCGGCAGCGCCTATACCTACAGCTACACCGCGCTGGGTGAGGTGTTCGCCTGGGTGGTGGGCTGGAGCCTGGTGCTGGAGTACTCGCTGGTGGTGAGTACGGTGGCGGTCGGCTGGTCTGGCTACTTCGTCGGCTTCCTGGAGTGGATTCACAGCAACACCGGGGTCGACATCCGCCTGCCGGCCGCGCTGTCGGCCGGCCCACATGTGGAAGGCGGTTGGTTCAATCTGCCTGCGGTGGTGATCACCTGGGTGGTCGCTGGTGGTCTGATGCTGGGCACCAAGGAAAGCGCCACGCTGAATGCCATTCTGGTGGTGTTGAAGATCATCGCGCTGGGCGTGTTCGTGGCCGTGGCCCTGCCCGCCTTCGATGCCTCCAACCTGCAGCCGTTCATGCCGCACGGCTTCGCCAAGACGCTGGGCCCGGATGGCGTGGAGCGTGGCGTGATGGCCGCGGCCGCGATCATCTTCTTCGCCTTCTACGGCTTCGATGCCATCTCCACCGCGGCGGAAGAGGCCAAGAACCCGGGCCGCGACCTGTCGATCGGCATCATCGGCTCGATGATTGGCTGCACCATCATCTACATGCTGGTGGCGCTGGCCGCCATTGGTGCGATGAGCTACGCCGTGTTCGGCCACAGCGCCGAGCCGCTGGCGCTGATCATGCGCGAGCTGGGTCACCCCACCGCGGCGCTGGTGATCGGCGTAGTGGCGATCGTTGCATTGCCCACCGTGCTGCTGGCCTTCCTGTTCGGCCAGAGCCGCGTGTTCTTCGTGATGGGTCGTGACGGGCTGCTGCCGCGTGGCCTGTCGGCCGTGAACAAGCGCACCGGCACGCCGGTGGCGACCACGCTGTTCAGTGCGCTGGTGGTGTCCGCGCTGGCGGGTGTTGCGCGTCTGGATGAGATCGCCGCGCTGGCCAATGCCGGCACCCTGGCCGCGTTCACCGCTGTCGGAATCTGTCTGGTGGTGATGCGCAAGCGCGAGCCGGGTGCGAAGCGCACCTTCCGCACGCCGCTGGCCTGGTTCGTGGGTCCCGCTGCCGCGCTGGGCTGCATCTACCTGTTCATCAGCCTGCCCAGCAGCACCCAGCTGTACTTCCTGATCTGGAACGTGATCGGCTTGTTGGTGTACTTCCTGTACAGCCGGAACAACGCGTTGATCGGCAAGGCGTGATTTGAAAGCGTACCCACCAACGGTGGGTACCTACCGCGGTAGCGCACGACCGTTGGTCGTGCGTCGGCCCTCCGCGTAATCCTGCGCCTGCTGCATCACCCGCAGCAGGTTGCCGCCCCAGATGCCGGCGATCTGCTGTTCGCTGTAGCCCTTGCGCAGCAGCCACGCGGTGATCTTCGGCAGCTGGCTCACATCCTGAAGGTCGGAAAGACCGCCGCCGCCATCCCAGTCCAGGCCGATGCCCACATGCTCGGGGCCAACCACGGACAGGATGTGCTCCAGGTGCGCGAAGAAGTCGTCCAATGTGGCCTGCCGCAGCGGCTGGGTCTGATCCAGCTTCGCCAGTCCTTCCTTCAGCTGCACGCCCTGCGCGATGGTGAGTTGGTCATAGCCGGCACCGATCTGCTTCATCAGCGCGTCCTCGGCCTGCTTCCGCGCATCGCTCTTGCCGGTGTCGATCAGGTAGCCACCGTACGCGTTGACCTGGATAACACCGCCGGCCTTGGCCAGCTGCTTCAGACGGGTGTCGTCCAGGTTGCGCGGGTGGTTGTAGATTGCCTTGGCCGAGCTGTGCGACAGCACGAACGGCACCGGCAGGCGCTGGATCAGATCGTCGAACACCGCATCAGAGGCGTGCGACTGGTCGATGACGATGCCGAGCTTCACTGCTTCATCCACCAATGCCTTGCCAGCCGGGCTCAGGCCTTTCCATTCCGCGCCCTTTGGGTCGGTGGCCGAGTCGGCGAACTCATTGTTGGCGAAGTGCACCGTGCTGAGCAGACGCAGGCCGGCCTGGTGATAGAAGCTGAGCAGCGAGGGATCAGCGACCAGCGGGCTGGCGTTCTCCATGCTGATGTAGACCACGCGCTTGCCGGCGGCTTTGATCTTCGCGGCGTCGGTGGCGGTCAGTGCCAGGGCGAACTGGTCCGGATGCGCAGCCAGCATTTCGCGGATTTCCAGCAGGCGCTGCAGGCCGGCGTCGCGGTCGTGCAGATGCGCTGCCGGCGAACGGTCGCCCTGGTCGGTGTAGATGGCGAAGAAACCGCCGTCCAGTGCGCCTTCCTGCATGCGCGGCAGGTCTACCTGGGACAGGGCGTTGTGGTCGTGCCGCTGGCGCAGGTCGAAGCCTTCGCGATGGAAGTTGGCGGGGGTGTCGAGGTGGCTGTCGAGGGTGAGCAGCCGTTGCTGCAGGGCTTTGGCCTTGGCCAGTTCCGCTGCGGAGAATTCGATGGCGTGGGCGGAAAGTGGCGCGAGCAGCGCCAGGGATACCAGCAACGACAGACCACGTAGCCTCATGACGCCTCACCAGCAGTGGGTAAACGTCAACGATAACAGCGTAGGGACACGCCATGCGTGTCCACGGGATGCCCGATCCAGGCAATGTGGCGACGGTGCCGGTCGTGTAATCCGGCACCGCGAGGACACGCATGGCGTGTCCCTACATCAGGTCATCCGACCTCAGTCGACAACGCGGCAGAACACCGCCTTCAGATAGCGCGATTCCTGCACGTGCGCCATGAACGGATGATCCGGGCCGGCACCCGACACCTTGAGGATCTGGATGGTGCGGCCGGAATAGAACGCGGCGCGACGCAGCATGTCCAGGAACTGGTCTTCGGCGACCAGGCCGGTGCACGAGAACGTGGCGAAAAGACCACCGGGCTTGACCACGCCCAGCGCCAGCTTGTTCATGTCCAGATACTTCTTCAGTGCGGTGATCACCTGGTCGCGGTCGCGGGTCATCTTGGCCGGGTCCAGGATCACCACGTCGTACTGCTCGCCGCGGTTGGCGGCGTCGCGCAGCCACGGGAAGATATCCGACTGAACGAAGCGCGGGCGCACGTTGTTGAGGCGACCGTTGGCCTTGGCGATGCTGATGACGTCTTCGTCGATGTCGATGCCGAGCACGTCCGAGGCACCGCGCGCGGCGGCGTACACCGCGAAGCCACCGGTGTTGCAGCACAGGTCGAGCACCGACTTGCCTTCCACCAGGCTGCTCAGCCACTGGCGGTTCTCGCGCTGGTCAGCGAAGAAACCGGTCTTGTGCGCGCCGGCCGGGTCGGCGCGGAACTTCACGCCGTACTCGGTGATCACCGACGCTTCCGTGGTGGTGTTGCCGTGGAAGTCGAAGCTCTCCTGCTTCTGCACGTGTTCGTCGGCGAAGCTGTGGAAGCGGCAACCCGGGAACTGCTCGCGCAGTGCCTCATAGATCCACTCGCGGTGGCGGAACATGCCGGCGGCGAAGAATTCCACCACCACCAGGTCGCCGTAGCGGTCCACCACCAGGCCGGACATGCCGTCGCCCTCGCTGTGCACCACACGCCAGGCGTCGGACACCTCGTCCAGCTTCAGAACCTCACGGCGCAGCGACACCGCCTGCGCGATCTTCCTCGAGAACCAGCCGGCATCCACGGGGACGCGCTGGTCGGTTTCCAGAATGCGCACGGCAATACGCGAATGGCCGTTGTAGAAGCCGCGGCCGATCCACTCCCCATCCACGCCGACCACGTCGACGATGGAGCCGGGCTTGGGGCGGGCGGCGGGCTTTTCGACCAGTTTCTGGAAGATCCACGGGTGGCTGGAGCGCCAGGCGTTCTTGAGGCGGACAACGGGATTGGGGGCGGTATTCATGGGCCTATTGTATCCGGGCGATTTGACGCGGGGCCGGCCAGCCCGCAGAATCGGTGCCAGAAGGGGAGTAGCTCCCAGACGTTGTCGCCGTCATTTCGAGCCAGCAGGCTCCGGTGCAACGGCAGTTCCCAGCCTTGGGGACTGTGAGCAAGACCTTCGCCGTACGGCGAAGCTCTGTCCCTGGACCCCCCTCTGGTGCTCCGTTGCAGGTCCTCGCCGTCCGGCTTGAGGCTTTTCATTCATTCAACGGACAAACCCATGCAGACGATCGGTAATTTGTGGTTGTGGGGCGGCTTCGGCGCGGTGGTGATCATCGCGCTGCTGGTCGACCTGGTATTGATGCGCCACGGCGGCCCGCACAAGGTCACCTTCAAGGAGGCGCTGTGGTGGTCGATTGGCTGGGTGGCGCTGGCGCTGGCCTTCAATGGCGGCCTCTGGTACTACCTGAACGAGACCGCCGGCCAGGTGGTGGCCAACAAGGTCGGCCTGGAGTTCCTGACCGGTTACCTGGTCGAGAAAGCCCTGGCGGTGGACAACATCTTCGTGTTCCTGATGATCATGGGCTACTTCGCGGTGCCCGAGGAACAGCGGCAGAAGGTGCTGATCATCGGCATTCTGGGTGCCATCGTGCTGCGTACGATCATGATCTTCGCCGGCAGCGTGCTGCTGACCAAGTTCCACTGGCTGCTTTACGTGTTCGGTGCCTTCCTGCTCTTCACCGGCTGGAAGATGTGGTTCAGCGCCGGCCAGGAGCCGGATCTGGAAACCAACCCGGCCCTGCGCTGGATGCGCAAGCACCTGCGCCTGCTGCCGGACTATGCCGGCAACGCCATGAGCGTCATGCGTGACGGCAAGCGCTGGTACACCCCGCTGTTCGTGGTGTTGATCCTGATTGCGGTCACCGACGTGATCTTCGCGGTGGACAGCATTCCGGCCATCTTCGCCATCACCACCGACCCGTTCATCGTGCTGACCTCGAACGTGTTCGCGGTGCTGGGCCTGCGCGCCATGTTCTTCCTGCTGGCCGGCATGGCCGACCGCTTCCACCTGCTGCCGTACGGCCTGGCCCTGGTGCTGGCCTTCATCGGCGTGAAGATGATGCTGATCGACATCTTCAAGATCCCGACCCCGATCTCGCTGGGCGTGGTGGCAGTGATCATCGGTGCCACCGTGGTGCTGAGCCTGAAGAACCCGCCGAAGCAGGACGCGGCGTAATCCCCTGGAGCCCGCCGGCGGCATTGTCCCGCTGGCGGGCCCACACTCTCCCGTCGCGTTGCCCTTGTGTTCAGCCTGGGGCGACGCAACCCATGAAGGTATGAACGCCAACCTGCCCCAGCCGTCCGGCGAGACGCCGGTTTCCCCCCGCACCGACCGTGGTCGGGTGATGCGGGCGTTCAACCTGAGCCTGGCCTTCGTGCTGGTGCTGGTGGCGGTGTTCACCGCGCAGGATTATTTCGACTGGCGCCCCTGGGCGGTGGCTCCGCTGGAGAAGGCCGGGCTGCTGGGCATCCTCGGGGCCCCGCTGCTGCATGGGTCGCTGCAGCATCTGGCGGCCAATTCGTTTGCGTTGCTGATCCTGGGCACCTTGGCCGGCAGCGTGTATCCCAAGGCGACGCTGCGGGCCTTTCCGCTGTTATGGATCGGCTCGGGTCTGGGCGCGTGGCTGCTGGGTGATATCGGCAGCCGTCACCTGGGGGCCAGTGGCATCACCCACGGCCTGATGTTCCTGGTGTTCGTGCTGGGCCTGCTGCGGCGTGATCGCCCGGCGATCGCTACCGGGCTGATCGCGTTCCTGTTCTACGGCAGCATGCTGATCACCATCCTGCCGCATGAGCCGGGCGTGTCCTGGCAGTCGCATATGGGCGGTGCGTTCGCCGGCATCATCAGCGCGCTGCTGTTCCGTCTGTCTGATCCGATGGCCCCGCGCAAGCGGTACAGCTGGGAGGAGGAAGAGGACGAGGCGGATGACGTCGAAGCGCGCCGCGACAATGATCTGGAACCGCCTTCCCCTACCCGCGTGCCGGTGTTGTGGCAGCCGCGCGAGGGTCAGGATTTTGTGGTGCTGCCGTTCCGGCGGCCGGACTCTTCGAACACCCGGTAGGTACCGACCGTTGGTCGGTACCGGGGACATCATTGCCCATCCACCGCGCGTCGACCCAACGCCGGATCATCGGTAAAGAACGCATCGATCCCGGTCGCCAGATACGCCCGCATCTCGGCGATCGAACCTTCCGGATTCCGTGCATGGGTCTCACCCTTGCGGAACTCCGCGGCCATGAACGAGTTCTCCGGCCGGAACGTATACGGCACCACCATCAACCCGGCCGCCTGCGCATCCCTCACCAGCGTGGTCGGGGTGCCGAGGCGCCCAGCGGCATCCAGCGGAATCACCATGCGCAGGCTCGGCCCGATGCCGTCGGCATAGGTGGCGACCTGCTCCAGACCGGCCGGCGTGATCATGTCGGCGTAGCGCTGCGTTCCTTTGGCAGCCAGCACATCCCCCGGCTGCTCATTGGCAGCGCCAATCAACTGCAGCAGACGGATGTTGCTGGAACGCCCCAGCTTCGTGCGCAGCTGGCGCAGGTTGCCCACTTCAAACGATTGGATCGTGATCGGGGCCACCTTGGTATACGCATTGGCCTGCAGCGCCGCGACCAGTTTGTCTTCCATCGGCAGCCCGATGCTGCGGAAGTAGGTGCCGTGCTTGATCTCCGGCACCAGGCCGATGCCCTTGCCGGCACGGCCCGCCTGCTGGACCAGGAAGTCGATGATCTCGTCGAGCGTGGCAATCCGGAACTGGCCATCGAACGCGGTGCTGCGCACCTGCGGCAGGCGCTCGCGCACGTACAGCGTTTTCAGTTCGTCGAGACTGAAATCTTCGGTGAACCAGCCCTCCACCCGCTCGCCGTCGATGGTCTTGACGGTCTTGCGGCTGGCGAACTCCGGGCGGCTGGCCACGTCGGTGGTGCCGCTGATCTCGTTCTCGTGGCGCGACACCAGTACCCCGTCCTTGCTCATCACCAGGTCGGGCTCGATGTAGTCAGCGCCGTCGGCGATGGCCTGTGCGTAGGCAGCCAGGGTGTGTTCGGGCAGCAGCGCGCTGGCACCGCGGTGGCCATAGACCGCTGCCTTGACGCGCGGCACAGGGGTGGAGGTTTCGGCGCTCATGGCCACAGATGGTGCCACGGCCAGCGACAACAACAACGCACAACCCCACAACGACTTCGACACAGCTAACCCCTGTTGGTACAGCCCCGCCAGTACGGCGGAGGCCGGAAAAGACGTGGCGCATTCTGCCAGTGCGGTGTTACAGCGGAAAGAATACGGGGGCGGCCCCGGACACGCATGGCGTGTCCCTACAGGTCGGGTGACCCGCCAGAACCGGGCGACCAAACGGCACGGGCGACCACGGGTCGTAGTGACACGCCATGCGTGTCAAAGCCATCATCCTGCGCTCGACCGCTCACTTCCCAATACAGAAGCTCGAGAAAATCCGCCCCAGCAGATCATCCGCACTCATCCGCCCGGTGATCTCGCCCAGCGCCTCATGCGCCAGCCGCAGCTCTTCGGCGGCCAGCTCCAGATGCTCATGCACCAGCTCCGACTCGGCGCGCTCGGCATGGCCGATGGCCAGGGTGATCGCTTCCACATGTCGCGCGCGAGCGGAGAACTCGCCTTCCACGCTGTCCCCTGCCCCACCGCTGGCCAGCTCGCGCAGGCGGATGTGGAGCTGCTCCAGGCCGAGACCGGTGGCGGCGGAGACATGTACGACGCTGGGGTCGGCGGTGGGCGGAATCTCGGCCAGCAGGTCGCTCTTGTTGTGGATCCACAGCTGCTGCGGCACATCGAGGATGGCGTCGCCAATCGCGTCGCGACCAGCCTGCGGGTCACGCGCGTCGACCACCACGATCGCAAGGTCTGTGCGCTGCATCTCGGCGCGGGCGCGACGCATGCCTTCGCGTTCGATCGCATCGCCACCTTCGCGCAGACCGGCAGTGTCGACCAGGGTCAGTTCCAGGCCGTCGATGCGGATGGTCTCTCGCAGCGTGTCGCGGGTGGTGCCGGCGATGTCGGTGACGATGGCGCGCTCGCTGCCGGCCAGTGCGTTGAGCAATGAACTCTTGCCGGCGTTCGGAGGACCGACAAGCACGGCGTGCAGGCCATCGCGCAGACGGCGACCACGTTCGGCATCGGCGCGCAGCTGCACGATCGCGCGCAGCGCATCGGCCAGGCCCGAGCGCACCTGTTCGCCGCCCAGCGTATCCAGCGGCTCGTCGGCGAAGTCGATGGCCGCTTCCACATGGATACGCAGCAGCACCAACTGCTCGGCGGCGTCTTCGACCCGGCGCGAGAACACGCCATCGAGTGAGCGCCGTGCCGCACGTGCGGCGCGGCTGTCGCTGGCGGCGATCAGGTCGGCAATGGCTTCGGCCTGGGCCAGGTCGAGCTTGCCGTTGAGGAACGCCCGCTCGCTGAACTCACCAGGCCGCGCCTGGCGCGCGCCCAGCGTGATGCAGCGGGCCACCAGCTGCTGCAGGACCACCGGGCTGCCGTGGCCCTGCAGTTCCACTACATCTTCGCCGGTGAAGCTGCGCGGCCCGGGGAAGTACAGCGCGATGCCATCGTCCAGCACCTCGCCGGCGGCATCGCGGAAGCGGGCATAGTGCGCGTGGCGCGGGCGCGGCGCCGGGCAGCCCAGCGCCTGCGCGATCGACGCGGCTTTCGGCCCGGAAACGCGCAGCATGCCCACGCCGCCGGCACCGGGGGCGGTGGCAATGGCAACGATGGTGTCGGTGGCAGCGGTCATGGCTTACAGCTTCTCCAGTTGCGCGCGGGCCTGCGCGGCACCGCTGCCCTGCGGCTGCAGGGCCAGGTAGGTGGTGTAGGCCTGCTTGGCCTTGGCCTTGTCGCCGGCGTGGAAGTAGGCATCCCCCAGATTGAGGTGGGCCACCGCACGCGAAGGGTCGATCTTCAGGGTGTTTTCCAGCCAGCGGGCGGCCTCAGCGTAACGCTGCTGGCGGTAATAGACGAAGCCGAGGTTGTTTGCGGCCTGGGCGAAGTCCGGACGCAGCTTCAGCGCTTCGGTGAACTGCGCCACCGCCTCGTCGTAGCGCTTTTCGCGGTACAACTGCAGGCCACGGTCGTTGGCCTGCTGGGCGCGCTGGCGGTCCGAGGCGGGGCCCGCAGTGGGCACCACCAGTTTGGCCTGGCCGCCCTGCAGGTCGGCCACGGTCACCGCGGCCTTGCCAGGCGAAGCGTCCTGCACGGCCTCGACCTTGCTGTTCAACGCGATCGCATCGGCGGTCAGCTGGTCGGTCGCGGCGTTGAGGTATTCCTGGCTGTCCGGCACCTGGAACACGAACTCGCCGCCCTGCGAACCGGGCAGGCTGCCGAAGGCCGGGGTCTGCTGGGAGACGGCGGAGACCGCGGGGGCCACGTAAGCGGCGAGCTCGGTGCCGGTGATCAGACCGTCGCCGTTGAGGTCGCCCTTGCCGGCCAATGCCTGCAGCAGCACCCAGGTGAATACCGAATGGCCGTTCGGGCCGGCATCGGCAACCTGCTGGTCGGCACCGCCAGCGGTGAGCATCTGCCGCGCACTGCGACGCGCGTTCTCGCGGAGGAACGCGGACGATGACGGGCCGCCGCGGGTCAGGCCCAAGCCGCTATAGCACGCGTCCATCACGAACATCACATGCTTGGCTTTCATGCTCTCGGCGATGTTCTGCAGGTCGCTCATGGCGATCGCATCGGTCGCGAACGCGTTGGGGTCGGAATCCACCGGAATGATGTAGCCGAGGTCGCGGCCGGAGGCGAGTTTGCGCGTCGCGCCGTGTCCAGCGAAGAACACGAAGACGCGGTCATTGCGCGAGGTCCGGTCGTCTGCCAGCCGGTCGTGGAAGGCGGCCAGGATGTTGTTGCGGGTAGCCTGTTCGTTCTTCAGCACGATCACCTGCGAGGACGGGAAGCCGAACTGCCCGGTCAGGGTGTCGGCCACCGCCTGCGCGTCGTGGCTGGCGTACTCCAGCTTCGGCCACTTCGCGTAGTCGTCGATGCCGACCACGATCGCCCAGGACTTCTCATAACCGGTGGTGACCGTGGCGTCGCTGGTTACGCCCTTGCGCGCACGCGCGACGGTGAACTCGCGGCCGTTCCAGCCGGCGAACTGATAGCCATCGGCAATCAGGCGGTCGAGGATCTGCGGCAGTGCCTTCACCGCACGGTCGTGGATGTCGTGGAACAGGATGATGCCGCGCTGTTCCTTCTGCACCTGCTCGACCACACGCTGCACGATGGACTCGGGTACCGGGTCGGCCCAGTCCATCGAGTCGATGTTCCACATGATCGATTTCAGGCCCGCTTCGTTCAGCAGCTGCAGGCCTTCGGCGTTACGCGCACCGTAGGGGAAGCGGAACAGCGGTGCACGACGAACGTCGACATCGCGCAGCAGCGTGTCGGTGGCCAGCACCTGCTCACGCAGCGCGTCGCCGGTGGTGCGCGAAAGCTGTGCATGGGTGAGGCTGTGGTTGCCCACGGCATAGCCCTGCTCCATCAGGTTGCGGCTGATGCCGGCCATCGGGCCGAGCGTGGTGCTGCCGTCGTCCTGCACCTTGCCCAGGTTGCGGCCGACTTCGAAGAAGACACCCGGCACGTCGTACCGCTGCAGGATGGCGACCACTTCATCGGTGTGGGTGCGATGCGGACCGTCGTCGAAGGTGAGCACCACGGTCTTGGCCGGAAGATCGCGGCCGAAAATTTCGCGCTCGCTGTCCTTCATCGACATCGGGTACGGCTCGATGACCCCGTAGTCGCGCAGGATCGCCTCGCGGGTGATCAGGGTGCGCAGGTGGGCCACGTAGTCGTCCCACTTCTCGCGCTTGAGCGTGATTGCGCGGGTGCGCTCGAAGCGACTGAAGATGCGGGTGAGTTCCTGGTTGTAGTTGCGCTCGATCTCGTCGAGCGCATCCAGATCCTCGCCGATGCGCTGGTGCAGTTTCACCGCCGGCAGCGAGGAATCGGTGCCGATGCGCGCGTGCAGATCGCGCAGCACTTCGCGGAACGCGAGCCGGTCTGCGTCGTAGAGCTCGGGCGCGGACTCGATGTAGTCCAGCACCGTGCCCAGCGTGGTGAAGCGCTGTGGGGTGGTGCCCTTCAGCAGCGTGTCGAACAGCCCGGCGATGGCTTCACGTTGTTCCAGGCCTTCGTGGAACAACTGCTGGCCGACGCGGGTTGAGGTGTTGCGGTCGGCGGGCGACTGTTCGGCCTCGTCGGCGAGCAGCACGATGATGCGGCGGTGGCTATCCAGCTGCTTCTGCAGTGCGGACAACAGCGGGGCTGTCGCGGGGTCGGCGCTGATCGCGGACTGGGCGCTGGGGTGCTGGGTTGCTTCGGCGGCCGTACTGGAGGTGTCCTGCTTCTGGCCGCAGGCGGCGAGGGTGAGGGTAAGCAGCAGGGGAAGGGCTAAGCGAGGCAGCGACGCGCGGGGCATGGGCAGTCCATTGGGTGGTGCGTGGCGCTGGGCGCCGGTGGCGGAATTCTACCGCTGGATGTGCAAAAGCCCGCCGGAGGGCGGGCTTTTGCGGGAGACATCGGGATGCTCCGGTTATTTCTTTTTGCTGGCCGGGGCGGCGGGTGCCGGGACCGGGTCGCTGCCGTGGCGCTTGGTCATCCACCACTGCTGCAGCAAGCCGAGGCCGCCGTTGACCACCCAGTACAGGACCAGGCCGGACGGCATGAAGGCCATCATGACGCCGAAGATCAGCGGCATCATCTGCATCATCTTGGCCTGCATCGGGTCCATGCCCGGTGCCGGGGTCAGCTTCTGCGTGGCCCACATCACCGCCATGTTGATGATCGGCAGGATGAAGTACGGGTCGCGTGCGGTCAGGTCCTGGATCCAGCCCAGCCACGGGGCCTGGCGCAGTTCCACCGATTCCACCAGCACCCAGTACAGGGCGAAGAAGATCGGCATCTGGATGAGGATCGGCAGACAGCCGCCCATCGGATTGATCTTTTCCTTCTTGTACAGCTCCATCATCGCGGTCTGGAACTTCTGGCGGTCATCGCCATAGCGTTCCTTCAGCTGCTGGATGCGCGGCTGGAAGCGACGCATCTTGGCACCGCTCTTGTACTGCACGGCCGACAGCGGGTACAGCACCAGCTTCAGCAGCACCACCAGGCCGACGATGGCCCAGCCCCAGTTGTTGACGACCTTGTGGACCTGGTTCAGCACCCAGAACAGGCCCTGGCCGATCACCGCCATCAGCGAGAAGCGGCTGTAGTCGACCACGCGGTCCAGGCCCGGCACGTCTTCCTTGGCTATCTGGTTGACCAGCTTCGGACCGACCCACAGGCGGGCTTCGGTGCTCACCTGCTGGCCCGGGGCCACGGTGAATGCCGGGCCGGTGGCCTGGATCTGGTCGCGACCGTCGTGCTGGGAGAGCTGGAAGTTCGCGGCCTGATCCTTCTGCGGAATCCACGCGGTGAAGAAGTGGTGCTGCAGCATGGCGATCCAGCCGCCGGTAACCTGCTGGTTCAGCGGACCGTCTTCCAGGTAGTCCTTGAAGGCGCGGCGCTGGTAGCTCTTGCTGTTGTCGAACCAGGTCGCGCCATTGAAGCTGAACGAGTCCGGGTTGGTCATGCTGCGCGACAGGATGGTCGGCGTGCGGTCCAGCGTGCGGTACACATAACCGTTCCACGACGCGGTACCGGCATTGATCACTTCGTCCTTCACCTTAACCGCGTACTCATTGCGGTTGACGGTGAAGGTACGGCGGATGGTGACGCCGTTCGGGCCTTCCCAGATGAAGGGAACCTGCAGCTCGTCCTGGCCCTTGGCCAGCACGAAGTCCTTGGCATCACCGACCAGACGGAAGCCGCCGGCTTCCGGTACCGGCATGCTCTTGTCCTGGCTGGTCCAGCCACTCACCGCACGGTACGGGTGGGCGGGATCTTCGGTCAGCAGGCGGACCGGCGGGCTGCCCTCGTCCTTGGTCTGCGGGAAGTGCAGCAGTTCGGCATCCAGCACGTTGCCGCCGTCCAGCACCAGGCGCAGCACGTCGGTGGTGACGGTCACGCGCGGGGCAGACGCCGAGGCCTGCGCGGTCGCGGCCGCCGCCGGGGCGCTGCCCGGGGCCTGCGGCACGTTGGCGCTGGGCACGCTGCCGGCCGGACCCGGCACGGTGCCCTGGGTCTGGGTGGCAACCGGGGTGGTCGGAGCCGGCGCGGCCTTGTCGCGGCCCCACTCCATCCACAGCAGAACGGCCACCATCAGCCAGGCAACAATCAGGAAAACGCGGGTCTGGTTCATCAGCGTGGAGGCTCTGCTGGACCGGCATCAGGTGCCGGTTCGGACAAGGAAGGGGCAATGCCCCCGGGCGGCGGCATTGTGCCGTCCGCGCCCGGCATCGGCAATGCGCCAAGGCGGCGCAGCAGGCGTTCAAAGGCCTGGCGGAGGGTATCGTTGCTGGCCGTACGGGCGGCGGCACGCGCCACGACGACGTAGTCGCCGGATTTCAGGCACGGGCGCAGGTGGCGTGTGGCGTCGCGCAACACACGCTTGATCCGGTTGCGACCCACGGCATGGGGGTCGACTTTGCGCGACACCGCCAGACCCAGCCGGGCGGGCTTGTCGCCTTGGCACCAGTGGAGGGTCATGAGGGGGTCGGACACACGGCGGGCGCCGTTGAAAACCGTTGTATATTCGGCACGCGTACGAACCCGCGCAGAGCGTGGAAATCGCTTGCGCGGGTCGGAACTGCTCACAGTCAGGATTGCGTCTGCCGCGGAGTGCGGCATTGCAATCAAGCGCTCAGGACTTTGCGGCCCTTGGCGCGGCGACGCGACAGAATCTTGCGGCCGTCAGCGGTCTTCATACGGGCACGGAAGCCATGGTCGCGCTTACGCTTGAGGTTGCTGGGTTGGAAAGTGCGCTTGGTGGCCATGCTGGGCCTCTGTAAGAAGGGGACGGAAAGAACCGGAAATTCTATAGACCTGGTTGGGGGCGCGTCAAGTCCATGTCACTACGGGATTTCACCGGCCTGTGCAATAGTTGTGGATGTTTTTGTGAATAAGTGTGGGACAAGCATTCCCGGACCTGCCCGTCGGTGGTAGTCTGCGCCATCCATTTCTTCCCCTTCCGGCCTGTGGCGCGGCGGCTTCGTGCGCCCATCCACAGGCCCCAGACGAAAATTGCCGATGGATGCGTGGTCCAAATCTCTCGAACGTCTAGAAGCGGAGTTTCCGCCTGAAGATGTTCACACCTGGTTGAAGCCGCTGCAGGCCGATGTGCGCCCCGACAGCCTGGTGCTGTACGCGCCGAACCAGTTCATCGTCGACCAGGTCCGCGAGCTGTATCTGGCCCGCATCCGCGAACTGATGGACCATTTCGCCGGTTACCGCGAGGTATTTCTTGAAATCGGCTCGCGCCCGCGCCCGGTAGAGGCGCAGATTGCGCCAGTTGCGACGCCCGCAGCCCAGGCACCGGCCGAACCGATGGTGCCGTTTGCCGGCAATCTGGATTCGCACTACACCTTTGCCAACTTCGTCGAAGGCCGCAGCAACCAGCTGGGTCTGGCTGCCGCGTTCCAGGCGGCGCAGAAACCGGGCGACCGCGCGCACAACCCGCTGCTGCTGTACGGGGGCACCGGCCTGGGCAAGACCCACCTGATGTTCGCCGCCGGCAACGCCATGCGCCAGGCCAACCCGGGCGCCAAGGTGCTGTACCTGCGTTCGGAGCAGTTCTTCAGCGCCATGATCCGGGCGCTGCAGGAAAAGACCATGGACCAGTTCAAGCGCCAGTTCCAGCAGGTGGACGCGCTGCTGATCGATGACATCCAGTTCTTTGCCGGCAAGGACCGCACCCAGGAAGAGTTCTTCCACACCTTCAACGCACTGTTCGACGGCAAGCAGCAGATCATCCTGACCTGCGACCGCTACCCGCGCGAGGTGGAAGGGCTGGAAGCGCGGCTGAAGTCGCGCCTCGCCTGGGGCCTGTCGGTGGCCATCGAGCCGCCCGACTTCGAAACCCGTGCGGCGATCGTGCTGGCCAAGGCCCGCGAGCGCGGTGCTGAGATTCCCGACGATGTGGCGTTTCTGATTGCCAAGAAGATGCGCTCCAACGTGCGCGACCTCGAAGGTGCGCTCAATACCCTGACCGCCCGCGCCAACTTCACTGGCCGCGCGATCACCACTGACTTCGCCCAGGAAACCCTGCGCGACCTGCTGCGCGCCCAGCAGCAGGCGATCAGCATTCCCAACATCCAGAAAACCGTGGCCGACTACTACGGGCTGCAGATCAAGGATCTGCTGTCCAAGCGCCGGACCCGGTCGCTGGCCCGTCCCCGCCAGGTAGCCATGGCCCTGACCAAGGAGCTGACCGAGCACAGCCTGCCCGAGATTGGCGATGCGTTCGCCGGTCGCGACCACACCACGGTGCTGCATGCCTGCCGGCAGATCCGCACCCTGATGGAAACCGACGGCAAGCTGCGTGAGGACTGGGACAAGCTGATCCGGAAGTTGAGCGAATGATGCAGGAGCCAGATCTTCTCGTCACCGCATAAAACGGTGCAGAATCCGGTAGCAAGCGCGGGACAGCATGTGGATAAAACGGCTGGAAATTTTCAGCGTAAAGTTATCCACAGTATTCCCCACCCCTTGGGGGCTGGTAATGCAGAGGGTTTCGAGGCCGTAAAAGCCTTTATTTTCAAAGACTTGACTGTGTTTTCCAGCAAATCTGGCTCTACCAGCACCACCAAGCTTTTGATTTATTCCACATTTTTTTAAAGCATAGGGGCACGGAACCACATGCGTTTCACACTGCAGCGCGAAGCCTTTCTCAAGCCGTTGGCACAAGTCGTCAACGTGGTCGAACGCCGCCAGACCCTGCCGGTTCTGGCCAATTTCCTGGTTCAGGTGAACAAGGGCCAGCTGTCGCTGACCGGCACCGACCTGGAAGTGGAGATGGTGTCGCGGATCGCGGTTGAGGACGCCGAGGACGGCGAAACCACCATTCCCGCCCGCAAGCTCTTCGAGATCATCCGCGCCCTGCCCGACGGCAGCCGGATCACCGTCTCGCAGAGCGGTGACAAGATCACCGTGCAGGCCGGGCGCAGCCGCTTCACGCTGGCAACGCTGCCCGCCAACGACTTCCCGTCGGTGGACGAAGTGGAAGCCACCGAGCGCGTTGCCATTGGCGAAGCCACTCTGAAGGAACTGATCGAACGCACTGCGTTCGCCATGGCCCAGCAGGACGTGCGCTACTACCTCAACGGCCTGCTGTTTGACCTGCGCGGTGATGCACTGCGCACCGTTGCCACCGATGGCCACCGTCTAGCGCTGTGCGAAACCGACCTGGAAAAGGCCAGCGGCGCCAAACGCCAGATCATCGTGCCGCGCAAGGGCGTGACCGAACTGCAGCGTCTGCTGGAAAGCGGTGATCGTGAGATCGAGCTGGAAGTGGGCCGCAGCCACGTTCGCGTGAAGCGCGACGATGTGACCTTCACCTCCAAGCTGATCGACGGCCGCTTCCCGGATTACGAAGCGGTGATTCCGATTGGCGCCGACCGCGAAGTGAAGGTTGATCGTGAAGCCCTGCGCGCCTCGCTGCAGCGCGCTGCGATTCTGTCGAACGAGAAGTACCGCGGTATCCGCGTGGAAGTATCGCCGGGCAACCTGAAGATCAGCGCGCACAACCCGGAGCAGGAAGAGGCCCAGGAAGAGATCGAGGCCGACACCACGGTCAGCGATCTGGCCATTGGCTTCAACGTGAACTATCTGCTGGATGCCCTGTCCGCTCTGCGCGACGAGCACGTGGTCATCCAGTTGCGCGATTCGAACTCCTCGGCCCTGGTGCGTGAGGCCAGCAGCGAGAAGTCGCGTCACGTGGTGATGCCGCTGCGTCTCTGACCTGCGTCATACCAGGTTCCACGTGGAACCAAGCTTGATCAGAAACCCGGCCCAGCGCCGGGTTTCTTTTTGGATGTTCCACGTGGAGCACTCATTCCAAATGCTCTTGAACACCATGAAGCTGAAATTCCGTAGAGCCACGCCCTGCGTGGATACTCTTCACGTACCTTGTTCGCACGTTGCCATCTTCTACAACCGAGATGGTCTCTGGCTGCCCGTCCCAAGCTTTAAATCTGTATATAAATCTAAAGCTATGTGGTGATGGTAGAGCTAGATTTGGTTGAAAAGTATGTTATCTAGTTGAATTCAATGGGAATTGTACCCATGAAACCCCCTGTAAAAAGGCCCTTGGGGGTGGGGGTGAAGCTGTGGATATGTTTTCAAGCCTGGAAAAGTCCCTTTTTTATCCACAGCCTGCCCCCGCGTTGCGAAGAGGTCATACAAGCTCGCTGTGGACAACCGGCGCCCGGCAGAAGACGTCGGTTCGAGGACCGGATCCAGGGGTACTAGAGACAGCCGGAAAAGGGCGCAGATTCTTTGAAATCTGCAGGGCAGAGACCGTGGGCGCTCATCAGATTTCAAAGAATTCGCGGCCTGTTTGGCGGAGTCCGCGGTCTGCTGGGAAGAGCAGCCACGCAGGGCGTGGCGCTACGGAGGCGCTGTGGGATGCAGTAAGCTGTTCGACTGATCCCCTGCCCCCTTCGCATGTACATCCGCCGGCTCTCCCTGCACAACGTTCGCCGCTTCGACCACGTGGAACTGGCCCCGCAACCCGGCATCAACCTGATCACCGGCGACAACGGTGCCGGCAAGACCAGTGTGCTGGAGGCGCTGCACCTCATGGCATACGGCCGAAGCTTCCGCGGGCGCGTGCGCGATGGCCTGGTACGCCAGGGTCGGGAAGCCGTGGACGTGTTTGTGGAGTGGGATGAGCAGCGGTCAGGGGCCGAGCAGGCCACGCGGCGCAAGGCGGGCCTGCATCACACCGGTCAGGACTGGAAGGGACGACTGGACGGCGAGGATGTCGCGCAACTCGGCAACCTGTGTGCCGCGCTGGCGGTGGTGACCTTCGAACCCGGCAGCCATGCCTTGGTCAGCGGTGGGGGCGAACCCCGGCGCCGGTTCCTCGATTGGGGATTGTTCCACGTGGAACCAGACTTTCTTTCGCTCTGGCGCCGGTACTCCAGGGCGCTGAAGCAGCGTAACGCCCTGCTCAAGCAGGGCGGGCATCCGCAGGCACTGGATGCCTGGGATCGCGAGCTCGCCGAAGCCGGCGAACCGCTTACCGCGCGTCGCCAGCACTATCTGGAGCGGTTGCAGGACCGTACCGTGGAACTGGCACAGCATCTGGCCCCCAATCTACAGGTCCACTCGCTGTCGTTGAGTCCTGGCTGGCGCCGGCACGAGCTTTCGCTGGCCGATGCGCTGCTGCTGGCCCGTGATCGCGATCGGCAACAGGGCTACACCTCCGTTGGCCCTCATCGCGCCGACTGGAGCGTGGGCTTTGCCGAGATTCCGGGCCGTGATGCACTATCGCGCGGGCAGGCCAAGCTCACTGCCCTCACCTGCCTGCTGGCACAGGCCGAGGATTACGCCGAACAGCGTGGCGAGTGGCCGGTGATCGCCCTCGACGACCTGGCCTCGGAGCTGGACCGCACCCATCAGGCTCGGGTACTTGAGCGGCTGCGCACCGGACCGGCGCAGATATTCATCACCGCCACCGAAACCCCGGCGGCCCTGGCCGACGCCACCCACATCACACGGTTCCACGTGGAACATGGTCAGCTGAACCCCCTATCCAGCGGTGTGCCATAGTGCCAACGGGGGCCACCCTGCCCGGCTGGTATAATTTCCCCCTGCAATCCCTTATTCCTCGGAGCCCCGCCCTGGCGGTGCCCGACCTGCGGAGCCTACGGCAAGCGCAATGACTGACGAACAGAACACCCCGGCAAACAACGGCAATTACGACGCCAACAGCATCACCGCCCTGGAAGGCCTGGAAGCGGTGCGCAAGCGTCCCGGCATGTACATCGGTGACGTGCATGACGGCACCGGTCTGCACCACATGGTGTTCGAGGTGGTCGACAACTCCATCGACGAAGCCCTCGCCGGCCACGCCGACCACGTTGCGGTCACCATCCATGCTGATGGCTCGGTGTCTGTATCCGACAACGGCCGCGGCATCCCCACCGGCAAGCACGCGCAGATGAGCGCCAAGCTCGGCCGCGAAGTGTCGGCGGCTGAAGTGGTCATGACGGTGCTGCACGCCGGCGGCAAGTTTGATGACAACAGCTACAAGGTTTCCGGCGGCCTGCACGGCGTGGGCGTCAGCGTGGTCAATGCGCTGTCCGAGAAGCTGACCCTGGACATCTTCCAGGGCGGTTTCCACTACCACCAGGAATACAGCAACGGTGCCGCAGTCAGCCCGCTGGCGCAGGTGGAAGCCAGCAGCAAGCGCGGCACCACGCTGCGCTTCTGGCCGTCGGTGGTCGCGTTCCACGGCAACACCGAATTCCACTACGACATCCTGGCTCGCCGCCTGCGCGAACTCTCGTTCCTGAATTCCGGGGTCAAGATCGTTCTGCAGGATGAGCGCGGCGAAGGCCGTCGCGATGACTTCCACTACGAAGGCGGCATCCGCAGCTTCGTGGAGCATCTGGCCCAGTTGAAGACCCCGCTGCACCCGAACGTCATTTCGGTCACCGGCGAACACAACGGCATCACCGTGGAAGTGGCGCTGCAGTGGACCGACTCCTACCAGGAGACGATGTACTGCTTCACCAACAACATTCCGCAGAAGGACGGCGGTACCCACCTTGCCGGCTTCCGTGGCGCGCTCACCCGCGTGCTCAACAATTACATCGAGCAGAACGGCATCGCCAAGCAGGCCAAGATCAACCTGACCGGCGACGACATGCGCGAAGGCATGATCGCCGTGCTGTCGGTGAAGGTGCCTGATCCCAGCTTCTCCAGCCAGACCAAGGAAAAGCTGGTCAGCTCGGACGTGCGCCCGGCCGTGGAAAACGCCTTCGGTGCCCGCCTGGAAGAGTTCCTGCAGGAAAACCCGAACGAAGCCAAGGCCATTGCCGGCAAGATCGTCGACGCCGCCCGCGCCCGCGAAGCTGCGCGCAAGGCCCGCGACCTGACCCGCCGCAAGGGTGCGCTGGACATCGCCGGCCTGCCCGGCAAGCTCGCCGACTGCCAGGAAAAGGATCCGGCGCTGTCCGAACTGTTCATCGTCGAGGGTGACTCCGCAGGCGGCTCGGCCAAGCAGGGCCGCAACCGCAAGAACCAGGCGGTGCTGCCGCTGCGCGGCAAGATCCTCAACGTGGAACGCGCACGCTTCGACCGCATGCTTGCGTCCGACCAGGTCGGCACGCTGATCACCGCACTCGGCACCGGCATCGGCCGCGACGAATACAACCCGGACAAGCTGCGTTACCACCGCATCATCATCATGACCGACGCCGACGTCGACGGTGCCCACATCCGCACCCTGCTGCTGACGTTCTTCTACCGGCAGATGCCGGAGCTGATCGAGCGCGGCCACGTCTACATCGGCCTGCCGCCGCTGTACAAGATCAAGCAGGGCAAGCAGGAGCTGTACCTGAAGGACGACCCGGCGCTGGACGCGTACCTGGCCAGCAGCGCGGTGGAAAACGCCGGCCTGATTCCGGCCGAGAACGAGCCGGCCATCGAAGGCGTCAACCTGGAAAAGCTGCTGCTCGCCTACGCCTCCGCGCAGGAAGCGATCGACCGCAACGCACACCGCTACGACCGTCAGGTGCTCGAAGCGCTGGTCGACTTCACCCCGATGGACCTGGAGCACCTGCGCAAGGCCGGCGATGACGAAGGCCTGTCCGCACTGGCCAAGCGTCTCAACCAGGGCAGCCTGGGTGCACCGCGCTTCGTCTTGGAACTGCAGGAACCCACCGACCAGCGTCCGGCCGCCGTGCTGGTCACGCGCCGTCACATGGGCGAGGAACTGATCCAGGTGCTGCCGCTGGCGGCGTTTGAGACCGGTGAACTGCGTGCGCTGCACCAGGCCTCGCTGCTGCTGCATGGCCTCGTGCGCGCCGGTGCCAAGATCAGCCGCGGTGCCAAGTCGGCAGAGATCGAAAGCTTCGCCCAGGCGCGCAACTGGTTGCTGGAGGAAGCCAAGAAGGGTCGCCAGATCCAGCGCTTCAAGGGCCTGGGTGAAATGAATCCGGAGCAGCTGTGGGACACCACCGTGAACCCGGACACCCGCCGCCTGCTGCAGGTGCGCATTGAAGACGCGGTCGCCGCCGACCAGATCTTCAGCACCCTCATGGGCGACGTGGTGGAACCGCGCCGCGACTTCATCGAAGACAACGCGCTGCGGGTCTCCAACCTGGATATCTGACACAATCGGTCCAATCCGGTCTGTTGCGTGACGCAACCGGCCGGATTTCACCCTTGCTGCCAGGTATTCGATGTCTGCTACTGCCCCGTCGGCGTCCGCGACGCCTCCGCCGCCGCCCGCCCTGCCGGGCACGCCGCCCCGGACGCCGCCGCGCAAGCCCGGCTCGCCGGTCGCCGGCTTCTTCATCGACCTCGGTATCGCCATTGCCACCCTGCTGACGCTGAGCATGCTCAGCGGCCTGCTATGGGGCATGTTCCGCGCGGTCGAGGTAGTGCAGGAAAGCGGTCCGGACGCCGCCGCAACGGCGATGCAGCAGTTGGGACAGCCCGGTGCGCTGGCGCAGATTCTGATGGCCCTGTTCGCCACCGGCGGTGCCGCGCTGGTGCTGTACTTCCTGCGCCGCCGTGCCGACGTCAGTGAACGCGGACGCTCGTGGCAGGCCGCACGCCGTGCCTCCACCTGGGGCTGGACCTTGCTGGTGGCCACCTGCGTGGTGATTGGCAGCAACCTGATTTCCTGGCTGGCCAAGCTGGCCGGCAGTGAGCCGGTACCCAGCAACCTGGCGCTGATGGAACAGGCGCTGGAACACTTCCCGTGGTTCCTGGCGCTGTTCGCGATCGTGCTCGCCCCTGCCTACGAGGAACTGCTGTTCCGCCGCGTGCTGTTCGGGCGCCTGTGGCAGGCCGGTCGCCCCTGGCTGGGCCTGGTGCTGAGCAGCTTCGCGTTCGCCCTGATCCACGAAATTCCGGGTACCAGCGCCAACGGTCCGCTGGAAATCGCCCAGTTGTGGCTGGTGTATGGCGGCATGGGCGCAGCGTTTGCCTGGCTGTACCAGCGCACCGGCACATTGTGGGCGCCGATTGCCGCGCACGCCTTGAACAACGCCATCGCGCTGGCGGCGCTGGTGTTCCTCGGCTTGCACTGAATTGCCGGGTTTGACAAAAATTTACGTTCCACGGCGCAACACTGCACACATGAACACGGGAACCCGCACCATGAAACCGCTGCTGCTTGGGTTGGCCATCACCCTGCTGGTAAGTGCCTGCGCCACCACCACCTCGCCCACCGGGCGGCGACAGATGGTGGGCGGTGTTTCACAGGCCGAACTGGACCAGCTGGGTGCCCAGGCCTTCGCCGAAACCAAGCAGAAGGAAAAGATCAGCACCGACGGCAAGCAGAACGCTTACGTGCAGTGCGTGGTCAACGCGCTGGTCGCGCAGTTGCCCGCTCAATACCGTGGCGTACGGTGGGAGGCGGCGGTGTTCGTCAACAACGAACCCAACGCCTTCGCCCTGCCCGGCGGCAAAGTCGGCGTGAATACCGGCATCCTCAGCGTGGCCAAGAACCAGGACCAGCTGGCGGCGGTGATCGGGCATGAAATCGGCCACGTCATTTCGCGCCACCACGAAGAGCGCCTGACCCGCCAGATGGGCGCGCAGACCGGCTTGGCCGTGCTCGGTGCGCTGGCCGGTGCCGCCTACGGTGACGGGGCCGCCAGCACGGTGAACCAGCTCGGCGGTGCCGGTGCCCAGGCGGCCTTCCTGCTGCCTGGGTCGCGCACCCAGGAAAGCGAGGCAGACGTGGTCGGGCAGCGGTTGATGGCCGAGGCCGGGTTCGACCCTGCCCAGGCGGTCAATCTGTGGCAGAACATGATGGCTGCCGGGGGCTCGCGCTCGCCGCAGTGGCTGTCCACCCACCCTGATCCGGCCAACCGTATTCGCGAGCTGCAACGCGATGCACCGGCCCTGAACGGGGTGTTCCAGCAGGCTCAAGCCGCCGGTCGCAAACCGCGCTGTGGCTAGTACGACCAAAGGATGTTGTGCTGCAGCATCGGAAACGGTTTTTCACGACAACAGTTTCTGATACGTTTGGCGGCTCAGATTTTTCTGACAGTCCGTTTTGATGCCGCCGCGGCGGTTTGATCGAGGTGAATGATGATCTTCAGCAACCACAAGCAAGCCGTGCTTACCGTCCTCATCGCGACCGCCCTGGGCGGCGTGGTGGTTACCGACGCCGTGGCCCAGTCCCGCAGCGCGGACCGCAGCAACAGCGATCGTCGTGGCAGCAAGAACACTGCCAAGGCCGAAGTGATGTTCCCGAACGCTACGCGTGAGGAACCGGCCGCCAAGTCCTCGCCGAAGCTGGGCAAGGACCTTCAGAAGATGATCGACAGCTACAACGATCAGAAGTTCCCGGAAACGCTCACCGCGGCCAATGCCATCCTGGCCAACAGTGCTGCCAACAACTATGACAAGTCGCTGGCCGCCCAGCTGGCTGCGCAGGCCGCCTACAACCAGGACGACAGCGCTGCGGCCATCAAGTACCTCGACCAGGTGCTGGAGTTCAACGGCCTGGACAACAACGGCCACTACCAGTCGCTGCTGATGAAGGCCCAGCTGCAGATCCAGGAAGACCAGACCGAAGCCGGCCTGGCCACCCTGGACAAGTACTTCGCCGAAACCAAGTCGACCAAGCCGGAAGAACTGATCATCAAGGGCCAGGCCCTGTACCAGCTGGAGCGCTACCAGGAAGCGATCCCGGTGCTGAAGCAGGCCATCGCCGGCGCCACCGAGCCGAAGGACAACTGGAACCAGTTGTTGATGGCCGCGATGTCCGAAGCCGGTCAGACCGGTGAAGCGGTGGCACAGGCGGAAGCCATCGCCGCCCGCAACCCGGACGACAAGAAGGCCCAGATGAACCTGGCCAGCATGTACATGCAGGCCGACCAGATGGGCAAGGCGGCCGACGTCATGACCAAGCTGTACGCCGCCGGCAAGCTGACTGATGAGCGCGAGTACAAGCAGCTCTACTCGATCTACGCCAACACCGAAGGCAAGGAACAGGACGTCATCAAGGTCATCAACGACGGCCAGGCCAAGGGCATCCTCAAGCCGGACGACTACCAGGCCCAGCTGGCCCTGGCCCAGGCGTACTACTACTCCGAGCCGGCGCAGGTGGGCAAGGCGATTGAAGCGTGGCAGAAGGCCGCCCCGCTCTCCAAGGACGGTGAAACCTACTTGAATCTGGCACGCGTTTTGCATGCCGAAGGTCGCACTTCGGAGGCCAAGCAGGCCGCCCAGCAGGCGCTGGCGAAGGGCGTGAAGAACCAGGCGGATGCCAAGAAAATCATCAACCTGAAGTAAGTAGGAATAACGCCTGAACGCCTGTCGTGTTAATGCGCAGGCGCTCAGGATTGGTATAAGCTTGGAGGTTCCTGCGGTGTCATGCACCGCTGATCATGGGCTACCTGCCCCCAGGTACCCGGCCCCACTAATGAGCTCTTGGCGCATGACGGAACAACTTGTCGTTCACAGGTACGAACAAAGCGATGACACCGGCCTCAGCTGGCCGCGCATCGTGGGTATCGCTTTTGTAATTGCACTGCATCTCGCCGCTTTCATGATGCTGCTCATTCCCGCCGTGGCCCCAAAGGCTGCTGCCGAGAAGGAGCGCAACGTGATGGTGACCCTGGTGGACGCACCGCCGCCGCCCCCGCCGCCGCCGCCGCCGCCGCCGCCGACTGAAACGCCGCCGCCGCCGGTGAAGAATCTGTCGCCGCCGAAGCCGTCGCCGGTGCCGCCGCCGCCGCAGGCTCCTGTGGTGGACGTGCCGGAACCGCGTCCAAACGACATCGTGACGCCGCCGACGCCGCCGGCACCGCCGCAGCCGCCGAGTTCCATCGAGGCCAGCGTCGATATCTCGTCCAAGAACATGAATCCCCCGCGTTACCCGCCGGCCGCATTCCGCGCAGGTATCCAGGGTGAAGTCATCCTGATCATTGATGTCGATGCCAACGGCAACGTCACCAATGTCACGGTCGAAAAGTCCAGCCGTAATCGTGACCTCGACCGCGCCGCGATGGATGCTGCACGTAAGTGGAGCTTCCGCGCAGCGGAGTCGGGCGGCAAGAAGGTCGCAGGTCGCGTTCGCGTCCCGGTCAACTTTGCGCTGAACTGACAGCGGCCGGTGGCCCGCCGGCCACCGCCTCTTGCCAGCTCTTCTTTAGCACCACCATTCATCACCACACACAACAAAGGTAAGCGTCATGCTGCAGGAACTTTTCATCGCCGCTGCTGCCGGGGGCAACCCGTCCAATGCCCTGTCGCAGATGGGCTTCGAGCATCTGATCCACGAAATGACCACCAAGCCGGGTGACTTCGCCGTCTCCTGGGTCGTGCTTCTGACCCTGGTGATCATGTCGGCCATGTCCTGGTACTGGACCGTCATCAACATCTTCCGCGCCACCCGTCTGAAGAGCGCAGCTGACCGCGTCGTCAGCCAGTTCTGGGACACCCCGAACGCGCAGGACGCCATCCGTGCGATGGAAGAACAGCCGGCTTCCGAGCCGTTCTCGAAGATCGCTCTGGACG
Source organism: Stenotrophomonas oahuensis (assembly GCF_031834595.1). NCBI lineage: Bacteria > Pseudomonadati > Pseudomonadota > Gammaproteobacteria > Lysobacterales > Lysobacteraceae > Stenotrophomonas > Stenotrophomonas oahuensis. Next base: position 1,662,977 of record NZ_CP115541.1, read on the forward strand.
CAGCCCAGGCTGCTGCTCACCACCAGCGCGCTGAAGGCGGCGCCACCGGTGGCCTGGGTGAAAACCTGAGCCGTTCGGAGTTCGTCGACCGCGCCCTGCGTCAGGCCGTGACCCGCGAAAGCAACAAGCTGCAGTCGGGCATGACCCTGCTGGCCACCGTCGGTGCAACCGCTCCGTTCGTCGGTCTGCTGGGTACCGTGTGGGGCATCTACGGCGCGCTGATCAAGATCGGTGCCACCGGTTCCGCCTCGATCGACGCCGTTGCTGGCCCGGTGGGTGAAGCGCTGATCATGACCGCTATCGGTCTGTTCGTCGCAATCCCGGCCGTGTTCGCCTTCAACTTCTTCAGCAAGATCAACAGCGCCACGATCAGCAAGTTCGATACGTTCGCTCACGACCTGCACGACTTCTTCGCCACCGGTTCGCGCGTCCGCTAATTGCGACGCGCCGTACCCGGGAAGAATGTAGTCAACACGATCTAGACGGAGCCCGTTATGGCTTTCAGTAGTGGTAACAGCGGCGGCCCCATGGCCGACATCAACGTGACGCCCCTCGTGGACGTCATGCTGGTGCTGCTGATCATCTTCATCATCACGGCGCCCCTGATGTCCCACAAGGTCAAGGTGGATCTGCCGGAGGCCAACCTGGTTCAGAACCCGGAAGCCGCCGAAGACCGCAAGGGCCCGATCACCCTGGCAGTCAAGGAAGACGGTTCGATCTACTGGAACGACGAGGAAATCGACAAGGGGACCCTCGAGTCCCGCTTGGCGACCGCCGCCCAGCAGACCCCGCAGCCGCCGTTGAACCTGCGTGGTGACCGCACCACCAAGATGCGCGTCATCAACGAGATGACGAAGATCGCGCAGGAACAGGGCATGCTCGACGTGGGCTTCGTGGCCACCAAAGAGAAGGGGCAGTAAGCCATGGCATTCAGTTCTGGTGGTGGCAAGGGCCCCATGGCAGACATCAACGTCACGCCCCTCGTGGACGTGATGCTGGTGCTGCTGATCATCTTCATCGTTACCGCGCCGATCATGACGTACCCGATCGCCGTGGACCTGCCGCAGCGCGTGCTGAACCCACCGCCGCAGCTGGTTGAACCGCCGCCGCCGATCGAGCTGCGCGTGGACGCCAGCAACCAGGTGTTCTGGAACAACAGCCCGGTGGCAGTGGGCGAACTCCAGCAGCGCATGGAGCAGGAAGTGCAGCGTGATCCGACCAACCAGCCTGAGCTGCGCATCGACGCCAGCCCGGACTCGGAGTACGACGTGATGGCCAAGATTCTGGCCGCCGCGAAGAACGCGCAGATGAAGAAGATCGGGTTCCAGCAGCAGTAATACGCAAGACCCAAGTCATGACGCGACTGGAAAACGCCCCTGGAAACAGGGGCGTTTTTTTTGTCTGAGTGACGGAAACGACCGTTGACGGCTGACTGCGCTGGGTAGACCATAGCGGCGCGCATGCAGCACATAGCCGAGAAGGTGCGCACCCCACCCGCTTCGCGGGTCCCGGCCGGACCGGGTATAGCCAAGGGCATCGGACTTACGGAGCCTCGACCAGCACTGCTGGCCGGGGCTTTCGCTTTCTGGAGCAAGCACCGGACACCCTTGTCCGGCTATGATCCGCCCATGCTCGCTACCTACCCTGCCCTCGCCGACTGGCTTCATTGGCTTGATGCCATTCCCCACCTGCGGCCGATGATGATCGCCGCCTATGTGGTGTATCTGCTGTGGCTGATCGGCTGGATCATGCTGCAGAAGCGCGAGCCGGTCGCCACGTTGAGCTGGATTCTGTCGTTGGCTGCGCTGCCGTATATCGGCCTGCTGATCTATTACGTGCTCGGCCCGCAGAAAGTGAAGCGGCAGCGCCTGCGCCGTGGTCGTGCGCGTTCGGGCATGGAGCACTACAGCAGCGTATGTCCGCCTGACGCGGACTGCACCGAGCTGGTGAAGATTGCGCAGTCCACCACGGGGTTGGCGCCCAGTTCGGCGACTGAAGTGGAGTGGCTGGTTGATGGTGCAGCGACTTACGCCGCCCTGATCGCCGCGGTTGGTCAGGCGCGCGATCATGTCCACCTGGAGTACTACATCTTCAACCCCGACCATGCAGGCACGTCACTGCGCGATGCGCTGGTCGAGCGCGCTCGCACGGGCGTCCGCGTGCGCCTCTTGTTGGACGCAGTGGGTTCCTCTGCCATCCGCAAATCATTCCTCGCCCCGCTACTTGAAGCCGGAGGTGAAGTCGCCTGGTTCCATCCGCGCCAGTTGCTCAAGCCCTTCAAACGGCCGTGGTTGAACATGCGTACCCACCGCAAGCTTGTGGTGATCGATGGGCGCACCGCCTTCACCGGTGGCATCAACATCACCGACGAGGAAGACGAGACCCAACGCGCCGACGCCTACCGCGATCTGCACATGCGACTGGAAGGTCACGTCGTGCGCAGCCTGCAGTTGGTGTTCGCCGAGGACTGGATGTACGCCACCGGTCAGGAACCGCAGAAGCTTGAGATGGCCCGTCTGTGGCCCAACGACATGGCGCTGCGCAAGGACGGCAGTATCGCGACCCAGGTGCTCGTATCCGGGCCCGACTCAGCCTGGGAAGCGATCCATCGCCTGCAGGTCGCCGCCATCCATGAAGCCAAGGAACGGGTCTGGCTGGTCACGCCCTACTTCGTGCCCGGGGAAGCCGCGCGTATGGCGCTCACCTCTGCGGCGCTCGGCGGCCTGGACGTGCGTCTGCTGGTGCCGAAGATGAGCGATTCCTGGTTCGTCACGCAGGCCGCGCGCTCGTACTTCGACGAACTGTTGAATGCCGGGGTGAAGATCTACGAGTACGGCCCGCGCATGCTGCACACCAAGGCGTTCATTGCCGACGACGACGTGTGCATTGTGGGTAGCGCCAACTTCGACCACCGCAGCTTCCGGCTCAACTTCGAGTTGTCGATGATGATCACTGACGCCGGCACCGTGGCCAAACTGGAGGCCATTCTCGCCGACGAGTTCGCCGCCGCCGCCCAGGTCCAGAACGAGCGCAAACGCTCGCTGTGGCTGCACCGAGTGCCCGAGGCCTTCGCCCGGTTGGCCTCGCCGCTGCTATAACCGCTACCACGTGGAACCCCGCCCCGCCCCGGCGCTACACTGCGCGGGTCAACGGAGAGAATGACAATGTACTGGCTGTTCCTGCTGCTTTCGCTGGGCTGTTTCGCCTTCGCCATCAAGACCCCATCCACCGGCATGATGATGCTGTGGCTGGGCGGCGCACTGCTGTTCCTGCTCGCCTGGATCCGCGGCCGCTACGTGGCCACCTTCGGCGAGGTGCAGCGGGATATCGCCACCGCCATCGACCCCATCGAGCTACGCCGGCTGCGCGAGCAGGCCCAGGCCCGCCGCGACGCCGATCGCGACCCGGACGACCTGCCCCCAAGCCTATGACTTACCTCAGCGTCAACGTGAACAAGATCGCCGTCCTGCGCAACTCGCGCGGCGGCACCGACCCGGACGTGGTGCAGGCCGCCACCGCCTGCCTGGACGCCGGCGCGCACGGCATCACCGTGCACCCGCGCCCGGACCGCCGACATATCCGGGCAGAAGATGTGTTCGCGTTGAGCACCCTGACCCACGCCCGCGGCGTGGAATTCAACATCGAGGGCAACCCCTTCGCGCCGCCGCGCGAGGGTTACCCCGGCCTGCTGCCGCTGTGCGAGCAGACCCGGCCTGCCCAGGCCACCCTGGTGCCGGACGGCGACGGCCAGCTGACCTCCGACCATGGCTTTGATTTCAGCCGCGATGGTGAGCGGCTGCGCCCGTTGATTGCCGCGCTGAAGTTGTATGGCTGCCGCGTCAGCCTGTTCGTGGACGCCGGCAACCCCGATATCGCCCAAGCCGCCGCCCTCGGTGCCGACCGCGTTGAGCTGTATACCGGGCCCTATGCCGAGGCGCACGCAGCCGGCGATGCCACCGTGCAGCTGGCATTGTTTGCCGACGCCGCCCGCCGTGCCCAGGCCGCCGGGTTGGGCGTAAACGCCGGCCACGACCTTTCACAGGAAAACCTCCGCGACTTCCTGCAGGCCGTACCGGATGTGCTGGAAGTCTCCATCGGCCACGCCCTCATCGGCGAAGCCCTGTATCAGGGGCTGGACGCCACGGTGAAGGGTTACATCCACCTGCTGTAGAGCCACGCCCTGCGTGGCTTCGGTGTGCCGGCAACACGCGCGGTCCCCGTAGAGCCGGGCTTGCCCGGCTGCTCTCCGCGCCGCCTGTGGATAACCCTGGGCGCCAATTCCGCACAATCCGCCCCAAACCCCCTATTCACAACACTTTCACTACCCAAACACCCTGTGGTTAGTAATACTACTAACCATGCAAACCCCCTCGCCCACCCAACATCCCACGCCCCGATCTCAACCCGCGAGACACCCCGCGGCTAGGCTCTAACCATGGGAATCGCAATCAAGGGCCGAGGCTCCACCACCCACCTGGCCGGCCGCTTCGAGGTCACCACCAGCGAAGCCGTGGACGATGGCTGGGACACCGAAGAAGGCGAAGAATTCGCCGCCCCGCGCCTGCGCACCGAAGTGCGCGCAGAAACCGCGCGCAGCATCATCAGCCGCAATAAATCCCCCGACGTCGGCTTCAGCCAATCGGTAAACCCCTACCGCGGCTGCGAGCACGGCTGCTCGTACTGCTTCGCCCGCCCCAGCCACGCCTACCTCAACCTCTCCCCAGGGTTGGACTTCGAAACCAAGCTGTTCGCCAAGACCAACGCACCGCAGTTATTGCGCAAGGAATTCTCGCGCCCCGGTTACGTGCCGCAACCGATTGCCCTCGGCATCAACACCGACGCCTACCAGCCGATCGAACGGAAGCTCAAACTCACCCGGCAGCTGATTGAGGTGATGCTGGAAACCCAGCACCCGTTCTCGCTCATCACCAAGAACGCGCTGGTGGAGCGCGACATCGATCTGCTTGCGCCGCTGGCCGAACAGAAGCTGGTAAGCGTGCACTTCTCGGTGACTTCGCTCGACCCGCATCTCTCGGCCAAACTGGAACCACGTGCCTCGGCGCCGCACGCGCGCCTGCGCGCGATGCGACGCCTGCACGACGCTGGAATTCCTGTGGGTGTGATGGTCGCGCCAGTGATTCCCTGGATCAATGACTCGGAATTGGAAGCCGTACTGGAAGCCTCATGCGATGCCGGAGCCAGCAGTGCTGGTTACGTGCTGCTGCGCCTGCCGTTGGAAGTGGCACCGCTGTTCCGCGACTGGCTGGATACGCATCACCCGGATAGGGCCGCGCACGTGATGAGCACGATCAACCAACTGCGCGGGGGCAAGGACTACACCAGCGAGTTCGGTACGCGCATGCGTGGCGAAGGTGTGTATGCAGATTTGCTGTCGAACCGGTTCAAGCTGGCACGCAAGCGCTTGGGATTCGACGGCCAGCACAGCCATTGGCCGAAGCTGGACTGCGCCAAGTTCGTGCGGCCATTGCCACCGAGAGAGGATTCGCCGCAGGGCTCGTTGTTCTAGTCCTGAGCCGACGCAGGACACCGTGCTGCCACATCCCCCACGCCGAAAATGACGCCATGGACCGGCTTCGGTAGGGTCGCACGACAGTCGACCGCCGATAGCAGCACAACACTCGGTGTTGGCATGAAAACCAACCGGCGTAACCGCCATCGCGAGCCAGCAAGGCAGCCCCAAACCGCTTGCGAAGCCCGAACGAATTGTTAAACTCAGGCCAGCTCCCACGCACCGGTGAATGGATTGGCCGCGATCGCAAAGGTTGTGTCTGTCGCCACGTTCATTGCCTTGTGGGCAACCCTCATCAGGGACCAGAAGCTTGCGTCCCTAACAGTTTTCGCAACGATCTTCCTCTTTGGAGTCGCCACCCAAAGAATGGGCTTCTTCTGGAAAGCCTGCCTCGCCTTCTTCGGGCTAATGAGTGTCCTATACATCTTCGCGGTGTTTGGCGGACTCGAACCCAACAGCCCCTGGATACTGGCTGGCGCTGAAGACATGTACGCAAAGCTTGCAGTGTTCCTGCTGCTCGTTCTTTCTACAACTCTTTCCCTCATTGCGGGACTCAGGACAATCGGACCAAGTCATCAACAAAACAGGTGGCCGTCTTGAACAACGTCCTCGCGATGGGGTTGCTCGTACTCACCTTGGCTGCAGCACCAGTGCGCGCTGCAGAAGCGACCGAGGGATACGGGACTGTCAGGAATTTTGTGTTCGGGCATAACATGTTGAAAAGGATCATGTATGCCACCCAAGAAAATGACCGCCAAGGCCGCTGCCCGTCAGCTGCCTACCCTGCCTGCCGAGCTCGTTGAGCAGCTTGCCAACGGAGCGACGACCGCGGGCGAGATCCTGGACATCACCACAGCCCTGAAAAAGGCCTTGATTGAGCGGGCACTGAAGGGCGAGCTGGGCCATCACCTGGGGTACCCACCCGGAAGCGAGCGACCGGAATCGACCGGCAATCAGCGAAATGGAACGTCCAGCAAAACCGTTCTGACTGAGGATGGCCCCCTGCGACTGGACGTTCCCCGGGACCGGGATGGCAGCTTCCAGCCCATCCTGATTCCCAAGCACGAGCGGCGTTTCACTGGTTTTGACGACAAGATCGTCGCGATGTACGCGCGCGGAATGAGCGTCCGCGACATCCGCGCGTTTCTGTCTGAACAGTATGGAACAGACGTGTCGGCGGACTTCATCAGCTCGGTGACCGACGAGGTTCTGGAAGAGATTTCGGCGTGGCAGACGCGTCCGCTGGAGCTGATGTATCCGGTGGTGTTCTTTGATGCCCTGCGCGTCAAGGTGCGTGACGAGGGCGTAGTGCGCAACAAAGCGATCTATCTGGCATTAGGCGTTCTACCTGATGGAAGTCGCGACATCCTGGGCATCTGGATCGAGAACACAGAAGGGGCCAAGTTCTGGATGAAGGTCTTCAACGACCTCAAGACGCGCGGCGTGGAGGACGTACTGATAGCGGTGACCGATGGCCTTAAAGGCATGCCCGAGGCGCTGGCGGCGGTCTACCCAGCGACCACTCTCCAGACCTGCATCGTGCATCTCATCCGCAACAGCTTGGACTACGCCGGCTGGAAGGATCGAAGGGCTCTCGCAGCCGAGCTGAAGCCCATCTACCAGGCCATCAATGCAGAGTCCGCCGAACAGGCCCTGGAAGCGCTGGAGGCCTCGCCGCTGGGCAAACGCTACCCCTCGGCGCCCCAGGCATGGCGACGGTCATGGGACCGCGTCATACCCTTCTTCGCGTTTCCACCTGAGATCCGTCGTGTCATCTACACCACCAACGCCATCGAGAGCGTTAATGCGCAGCTGCGGAAGGTCATCAAAACCCGAGGGCATTTTCCAACTGACGAGGCGGCGATCAAGCTGATCTGGCTGGGGCTGCGCAACATCACGGCCAACTGGGGAGGCACCAGCCACGGCTGGAAGAACGCGATGAACCAATTTGCCGTACTTTACGGGGACCGATTTATCCGGAGCCCGTACTAAGAAGCCGGGCTGTCACAGGGCAGCCCACGTCGCCCGAACACAAAAATACGGACACTCTCAGGGATACTCACTCATCGATGCAGGCAGGGTCGCGTACGTAGAGTTTTCAAAAGCTCTGGAGCAGAGAAATGACAGGTCAACCGAACTTGGGATCTATCTTTCGTCAATAGAGAACTATCAGCTCACCCTGCAGCAAACCGCAGACTTCTACATCGTCCTCATTGAGCCGGTCATCCGTCCAGGCATGACCATCTATGGAGGCGGTCGCGAGTACAGGATCTCAAAGCAAGACCTACGTATGGTCGACTCGGTGGGATACAAATAGTGCATCGACACTTAGCATTGACGCTCACTCTGCTGGCGATGGTGCCATCTACAGCTTGCTCCACCTTGCGTGCACCGGACTCCACAACGCAGTTCTACGTCACAGGAAGCCGGTCCATCGAAGAAGGGTGTGACAAGGTCCCGCACGCTGAAATCGCGGTGGCATGTCATCGTATTACCCCCGGCAGAAGCACGGTGATCGGCCTGCGGGAGTACATGGACGATGGTCTCGACGCTGAGAAGTTTCGAAAGATCACGCTGGTCATCAACGCTCCACTCAAAGAGGGTGACCACATCGATCTATCGCGCGAGCCCAACAGGGGGTTCTATGGCACTGGATTGAGCTACATGCCTGGAAAAGCCGGCTGCTACGGATACCTTACAGCTGGAACGCTGACGGTGGAAAAAGTCGAAGCCCAGACGGTTCGCCTCCAGTTGGACGCGCAATTCGAGCTCAAGAGTCCGACGGAATTCGAAGGAGCGTGTGGCACGCTTCAATACAACAACACGATCATAGCCAGACAAAGGTACTTGCAGGAGCTCGGCCCTTGGGAGGGGGTGCCGAGGGAAGCCGACTACTTCGAAGAGGGCGCGCCAGGATATACACACTGAGCCACCGAGACGTCGGGACCAAGCGGGGGCATCACCCGCAATCTCACGCCGGATGTCACACAATCTCGAAGCCACCTGGCCATATCCGCCGAGGCACAACGGAATGCGCCTGAGACATCCGATGTCAACTCGTCACGTGCAAGTATGATGAGCTTACTTCCGGCAAGGAGACCTGGGCGAAAGCTGGCAATGCCATTATCGACAGATGACAAACATGAGCCAGCGAGATATGCCATGGTGAGCCAAGCGCTTCGCACCCACGTAATTCGACGCCTGCCGATCGCGGCATGCACGATCGTCGTGTTCTATGCCTACTTCAGCATCAAAGGGACCTACTCTCTGCTGAGGACGTGTGTAACCAATGCAGCTAGAGCAGGCGATCTGCAGGCGTGCCAGAGTTACCCGGAATCCATCGACAGTCTCGTTGTCCTCCTGCTCGCCTCCACATTCGCGTTGGTACTGGCCGCGACCTACGATTGGCCAAGGAAGAAGGGCAATGCGTAAGGTTCACCGTGAAGACGAAGCTCCTGCTTTGGAACGAGCGGGCACCCTTTGCAACGCCACGTCTGTACTCAGGTCGCTCCTGTTGGCATCACTGCTCGCCTCAACGCTTGTGTCCTGTCAGGCCGCCTCTGACTCATTTCCCACGCATGACCAAACAGCTCCACTGCGTGTTTCAGACAACACAGCCTCGCCCAATGCAGCGCTATGCGTCATAAGTGACGCGCGTAAAGTGGAGCTTGTGTTGGACCAGTTGGCGAAGCGCTACCCGGGAGGATGGAAGCCGGCGGCACCTGTCACCTACGCCCCTGATTACACAGTGACGTGGGGCAGCAGCGAGCTGCTGATACTGAAAATTGGCATGATTCTATCGGCATCCAACTCAAGCTCCGTCAGCAGACGGCGTCACCCGCTCGACCCTCGAGAATCGACGAAACTGGCGAAAGATATGTGCAAAATGGCGTCAAAATGAAGATCGCGCGCTACGTCTGCCCGGAGTGCAATGCGGATGACCAACGCATACCCTGGTCTGTATTGGTCAACCGTGTCGCCAGGATGCGCTGCAGTTCATGTGGTTCAGAACTGCAGAGTGAAATCGGATTCATCAGACATCTTTGCTTCTCAGTCTACGTGCATGCTATTGGAATGATTGCCGGCGTCATGGTCGTAGTGGGATTCCTGACACACAGCACGCCGCTGATTCTGGGTCCGATCATCGTTCTTATGCTGATCACCCTCCCCATATCGATCTGGCTCCACACAAGGTACGCCAAGATCAGCAGGCAGGATTCCGCAATTCGAAGCTCTGTTCGGCGCTACGGCAGAACGTGGCAAATCAAGGGGGATAACTCAGTGAACAGCGAAAGAACACGCAAATTAGGTACGGCTAGGAAGAATGAAGCATGAGCGGAAAGAAGACGTTTGGTGCGTTCAAGGCTCTGATGTACTTCGCGCTCTCTGTGTGGCTCGCCTATAGGGCAGCAAACACATTGGGCACCAATGAGCCAACACTCGCGATGCTGATTCCGATATACGCGCTATCAGTCGCCATGCTCTATGTCTGCTTCATGTGTGTCAGGAACCTCACCCGAACAACCGAGAACGTGGTGACGCCGACGCTGCTATTGCAGACGTTCCAGCCATCCCAGGCGACACCCGTTGATCCGCTGCTTGCGCAGAGCGTGAAGCGCGTCGCGCTGACTAGGCTGATCATCATGGCCTGCTTCTGTGTACTTGCTGCGCTCGCGATCTTCACCACCAAGCGCTACGCAAGCGGTAACGAGGTCGAATGGGCTTACTACGCGATCTCCTTGTTTGGCGTCGTGGCAGTTGCGCAGATCGTTTCAAGCAGATTCAAGGGCGTCTAGTTCCTTTACGACGTACTCAAGCTGAAGCAAGCAAGGCCGGAGGACATCCTTATGACTGCATCAAGTAAGTCCGCGATCGCGCTCGTAGCCTTGGTGATCGCACTCTCGGGCTGCCTCTTTCGAAGCAGTGATGATCTGGAGGCCTACCACCGCTACAACGAGTGCGGCCACGCCGGCTGTTTCAATAGGCTGAGTTCACACGAAAAGACATCTGTGCTCTTTGGTGCGATGGAAATTCACCCACCAGACCTGTCTATCGAGGATCGGCTTGCGGATCAGAGCATCGAGTACCTTCAATCCCTAAAGAAGGAGATCGAGACACGTGGTGGTAGCTATGAAGCCTACTCATTCGTTAGTGCGGTGAAGCTCAAGCGTCAGCGTGGCGGCATCACAGACGAGCAGATGGCAGAGATGGATCTGCCTGGATTCTGCCGCGATCAGGGCGATATCTACAATATGTGTGACTTCTTTCAACGCTGATGAACCAAGGAGCCAGCACGTGATGTCCCACATGCCTAGCTGGTTGCGCAGACTGTGGAGCACTTGGAAGACGACCATCGCACAGAGGAACATCGCAGAACGAGACGCCCTGAATAGCACAGAATTTTATGACCGGTACTACCTTGGCTCAGGCATCGCGCCCGATCTGGTGGAAGAGATTCTTCAGCTGGTGGCGTCTGAGTTGCGAGTCGACGTGCGGCAATTGCGACCTGCTGATCGCTTCGCGATTGAGTTGACGCCAGGTCGCTGGAATGAGTGGGACTCTGGCTTCGCCATGTTGATGACTCACCTTGACGTTATCGCGCGAGATCGGCGCAGGACCATCGACACACCTGTTGTGACGGTCGACGATTACATCCGTGCGATGGCGATGGTCTATCCGGATCGACACGTAGAGTGACGTGGCCGTATGTGTGCCACCTTATCGGGCATGCGGCCTTCGTCGCGCCGATCGTCGCTATCGGCGGTCGACTGTCGTGCGACCCTACCGACGTGGAGCTCGTCCTCCTGTTTACTGCGTGGAGCCTGGTCATACAGTCAGGTGAGATCAAATAGGGCGTTAGGAAGCTGAACCTCATACCTGCCTGTGAGTTGCTGCTCTCACTGCCCAGCGCTATAGTAGATCTTGACTACGCAGACAGCAGAAAATTTGTCGGCGGAGCTGCGAAGTCCCGCGAGGGACATATGAAGGGAAATTGCTGGCAATGTGGTTGTTCGCTTCAGTGCGGAAACCCGCCACCGAGGCCGTCCTTCCTACGTAGTCACTTGAGTATCTTACGTTTCTTGGCCTCGGTCGCGTGATAACACGTTACCGGGGCCAAGTATCTTCTGGCACCCGAAACTCTGATCTCGAGAATTGCTGTGGCGTAGTAGGCCGTCCCGTTCAGTGTGAACTTCTGCTGCGTGTTGAGCATCACGGACTGCTGATCACCCCTCCGCTCGGTCATGGGATCAACAGTGGGTGGATTGCGTCTAACCAAGCTCCGCGGACTGTAGGCCTTTGCCACGATCTCGGCGATCTGCGTACAGTCGAGGTTGTCCTTCTTGATGCGAGAACACAGGACGTGCCGGATGTCGCTGGGGTTGATCATTACTGCGTAGCAGTTGAGACGCTCCCAGCCACTCTCGTCGCAGACGCGATCCATGTCATCGCATTGTTTGGGCGTCAAGCAGTAGGCAAGGGCCGGAGCTAGCTCATCCCTTGCACCACTTTGCGACTGGGCATCCACGAACCGGACGAGCTCGCGGAGGCACTCTGCCAAGGCGTATTCCAACTGCACTTGCGACATCATGGAAATGGTTGATCAGATCTCTCTGCTCATCCGGATGGGCGGAGTGTGAGTCTGAGCAATTCCGATGCGGAAAGCGCGGAGACTGTCGGGATTGCCCGCATGCGTTGAGGTGGCTGATGCAATGTTCCTCTTGCTTCGGTGCACATTCGGCCTTCGTCGCGCCGATCGTCGCTATCGGCGGTCGACTGTCGTGCGACCCTACCGAGGCGTCTCGGCGTCCGTCACGCGTCATGCGATTGCAGAATGAGCGATCAAGGACGCCGCAGGTTGTGCGAGCAATGAGCATTCATGAGGCCGGCCAACGGCCGGCGCTACCGGTTCCGCTTTTGCTTGACGGTTTAGCTGCCGTCTACTTCCGCGTAACGCACTATGGCGGCGTCTGAGCTTTCAGACGGTGCTGCCAAGGTGATGGTGATCTCGCCCGGTGTGCAGTCAGCGCGGATCTGTTCGCCGGGCTCAAAGCCGAGGCGACGCAGCCAGGGGCCGCGCAGGTAGATGGAAGGTGTTGCGGCTTCCTGTTCCTGCAGGTCCGTTGGGACGGAGTGGACGTTGGGGAAATGCCGCGTGCTCGGGCGCGGGGCGGTGGTGCTGGGTACTGCTTCCTGCGGCTGATCGAAGTGCTGATGCATGTGATGACTCCGGCTGGAAGGAACACCCTCGCCTGAAAGGCGAGGGGAAGTCGGGAGGTCAAAACCGTAACTTGGCAGACGGCGGGCGTATTCCCACATGAGGGTGTTGTATTAGCCACCCTCCCGACGTGGGACCTTCTACATTTTCGCCAAGTTGGAGTTTTGAGCTCCGTCGAGTCACCATGCCGTTGGGCGTTCAACTCACCAAGCAATTTGTTTTCATTGGTTTTTTGCGACACCGCCGGCGCAACGCGGGCGTGTCGGGATTGGGCCGGAAATGCCGGATGTGCGGCGGATTAGCGTGATCTGGTGCGCGGTTTGGGCATCCGGTCAGCGGAATGACGCGTATGGCGCAGACAAATTCGAAATGTCGCGAAGGGCCAATCTTGCGTCGCGGGTGAGTGGCGGTGCGAACGGTGTGGGTGGGGTATCGACCAACGGTCGATACCTACCGGTTTCGTCCAGGTTCCGATTTCCGTCACGTGGTGACGGTTGGAGGCGGGGTCAGGCGCCGCCGTAAAGACGCTGCGCGCTCTGGAACAGAATCCAGCTGGTCGCAATGAACTTGTCCCCACCCTCGGGCCGGTTCCCACGATGCGTATGCGTAAACGCCGTCGGTGCAATCAACAGGCTGCCGGTACGCGGCGCGATCTTCCGTTCCTGGAACATGAACTCGGTCTCGCCGGCCTGGAAGTCGTCATTGAGGTACAACGTCCACAGCAGGTGCCGGTGCAGGGTCTCGCCCGCCGGATCGCGGGGATACAGCTCGCAATGCCAGTACGGATAACCCCCCTCGCCCGCCGCATACCATTGCAGGTTGATGGCGCCGGGGCGCAGGCACGTACGGGCCAGTTCGGAAAGCTGGGCATCTTCCATCCCGGGGAAGTCATCGGCAGACAGCCGACGTGCACTGCCGTCGGTGTCTTGAACCTGCAACATCAGCGGCGAGATCAACGCCTGTGGATAACGGCGTAGATAACTCAATACGCCTTTGAATACGGCCTGCTGCAACAGCATTTCCACCTGCTGCCATTCGGCGCGGCCGCTGATGCGCAGGTCCTTGCTGTGCTTGAGTTCCGGGAATACGCCACTGCCCACTTCACCGGGTTGCAGCTGGGCGCTGGCGCGCATCTGCGCCAGGATCGCGGCGCACGCTTCGGCGGGGATGGCGTTGTGGATTACTTCAATGAAATCGCGCGGCGTTTCGGCGGTCATGAGTCGGTCCGTGAGCATTCGCCCCCGATGTTGACCGGTGCCATGCGTGATGTCACGCCGTTGCCATGTGACAGATTCCACATAATGCAGGGGTCAGCCGGCGACCGACCCCCGCATGCGTGCATCAGCCCTGCGCGGCGTCGTGCTCGCGGTGATAACGGGTGGCTTCGGCCACTTCGTTCTTCGAGCCGAGGAACACCGGCACGCGCTGATGCAGGTGGTCCGGCTGGATGTCCAGAATGCGCTCGCGGCCAGTGGTGGCGGCACCACCGGCCTGTTCCACCAGCAGGCCCATCGGGTTGGCTTCGTACATCAGGCGCAGCTTGCCGGCCTTGCTCGGGTCTTTCTTGTCCCACGGGTAGATGAAGATGCCGCCGCGGGTGAGAATGCGGTGCACGTCGGCCACCATGCTGGCGATCCAGCGCATGTTGAAGTTCTTGCCGCGTGCGCCTTCCTTGCCGGCCAGCAGGTCCTGTACATAGCCCTGCATGGGGACTTCCCAGTGGCGCTGGTTGGACATGTTGATGGCGAATTCCTGGGTGTCTTCCGGAATCTGCATGTTCGGCGTGGTCAGCACGAACTCGCCCTTCTCGCGGTCCAGGGTGAAGGCGTGGGTGCCGTGGCCGGTGGTCAGCACCATCTGGGTGCTGGGCCCGTAGATGCAGTAACCAGCGGCAATCTGCGCGGTGCCCGGCTGCAGGAAGCTTTCATCATTCGGCTGCTCGGTGCCCGGCGGGCAGCGCAGCACCGAGAAGATGGTGCCGACCGACACGTTCACGTCGATGTTGGAGCTGCCATCGAGGGGATCGAACAGCAGCAGGAAGTCGCCGCGCGGGTAGGTGTCCGGCACGGGCTGGCAGTGGTCCATTTCTTCCGAGGCGCAGGCGGCCAGGTGGCCACCCCAGGCGTTGGCTTCAAGCAGGATCTCGTTGCTGATCACGTCCAGCTTCTTCTGCGCTTCGCCCTGCACGTTGCCGGTGCCGGCGTCACCGAGCACGCCACCCAGTGCGCCCTTGCTCACGGCGATGGAGATGCTGGTGCAGGCGCGGCCGACGACGGCGATGAGCTGGCGCAGGTCGGCGTTGATGCGGCCGGCATGCTGTTCTTCGATCAGGTACCGGGTGAGCGACGTACGGGACATGAAATGACTGCCAAAGACATTCGGGGGCCGTATTGTGGCCCGTTCGGTGGGGCATTACGAGGCGAAGCGTCGGGTAACCGTTTCCAGGTAGTGCCGGCCGCTGGCCGGCAACCTAATGAGCTTCGGATGCAGGTGCGTGGTTGCCGGCCAGCGGCCGGCACTACCGGGATCCCGGTGAGCAAAGATGACAGATGGTCGTGCAGATAGCAGAACGGCCGCACAGGGCGGCCGTTCTGCGTGCAACGTGTTGCGGTGGATCAGCCCTTGGCGACCGTCGCCACGGCCTTGGCCACGTACTCCAGGTTGCCCTGGTTCAGCGCGGCCACGCAGATACGGCCGGTGCCGACGGCGTAGATGCCGAACTCGTCACGCAGGCGGTCCACCTGCGGGCGGGTCAGGCCGGAGTACGAGAACATGCCGGCCTGGTCGTTGATGAAGGCGAACTCCGGTGCGCCTGCGGCGACCAGGTTCTGCACCAGGCCATGACGCAGGGCGTGGATGCGCTCGCGCATCTCGGTCAGTTCCTGCTCCCACATCTGCCGCAGCTCGGGGCTGGTCAGCACACCGGCCACCAGCGCCGCACCGTGGTTCGACGGGCTGGAGTAGATGGTGCGGATGATGCGCTTCACCTGCGACTGCACGGCCTTGGCGGCGTTCGCGTCCGGAGCCACCACCGACAGCGCACCCACGCGCTCGCCATACAGCGAGAACGACTTGGAGTACGAGTTGGCGACCACGAAGCTGTCGATGCCGGCTTCGGCGATGATGCGCACCGCAGCGCCGTCTTCGAAGATGCCCTTGTCGAAGCCCTGGTAGGCCATGTCGATGAACGGGAACAGCTGGCGGTCCTTCAGCAGCTGCGCCACCTGCTTCCACTGCTCGACGGTGAGGTCGGCACCGGTCGGGTTGTGGCAGCACGCATGCAGCAGCACCACGGTGCCCGGCTGCAGCTTTTCCAGGTCGGCCAGCATGCCGGCGAAGTCCACGCCGTGGGTGGCGGCGTCGAAGTAGGTGTATTCCACCACTTCAAAGCCGGCGGCACCGAACACCGCGCGGTGGTTTTCCCAGCTGGGGTTGCTGATGGCGATGGTGGCGTGCGGCAGCAGCTTGTGCAGCAGGTCCGCGCCCACGCGCAGCGCACCGCTGCCGCCGATGGTCTGCGAGGTGGCCACGCGGCCGGCGGCCAGCAGCGGCGAGTCTTTGCCGAACACCAGTTCGCGGGTGGCCTGGGTGTAGGCCGGCAGCCCGTCGATCGGCAGGTAGCCGCGCGGTTTGGCCTCGTTGGCCAGCTGCTGTTCAATCTGCTTTACGGCGCGCAGCAGCGGAATGCGGCCGCTCTCGTCGTAATAGATGCCCACGCCCAGGTTGACCTTGGTCGAACGGCTGTCGGCGTTGTATGCCTCGGTCAGGCCCAGGATCGGGTCGCCCGGGACCAGTTCCACGTTTGCAAAGAAGGACACGGCGGTACTCATTCGAAATGACGGATGGGGAGGTTTCGCGCTCGGTGTTACGGCAGCATGGGCCGAAACAGCGCCATCGTAACAAAGCCGTGGCATGGGCGCGGCGGCTCTCGTCACCTTCCATGCCGTACGCTGACAGACGGCCTTCCCCCCACCGGAGACCCTGCCCCCGCATGCGTCGCTTTATCCCCCTGTTGCGCCATTCATCGTTCATCGTCGCCGGCGCGTTGCCGGTCACCGCCCTGGCCCAGGCCGCCGAGGCCCCGGGCATCGAGCGCCTGCCCACGGTGCAGGTCCAGGCCGCGCGCGGCCAGCGGGTCGCCGACGTCGACCTGCCGGCGTCGATCAGCACCGTGCAGCTGGATGACGAGGTCATTGGCACCCTCGCCCAGGTCAGCGAGGCGCTGAACGGCGTGCCGGGCCTGCTGGCGCGTGACCGCCAGAACCTGGCCCAGGACACCCAGCTCTCCATCCGTGGCTTCGGCGCACGCTCCACCTTCGGGGTGCGCGGGGTACGGGTGCTGGTGGATGGGGTGCCGGCGACCATGCCGGACGGCCAGGGCCAGCTTTCCCACGCCAGCCTGCTTTCGGCGCAGCGTATCGAGGTGCTGCGCGGGCCGTTCTCGGCGCTGTATGGCAACTCGTCCGGTGGCGTGGTGCAGGTGTGGAGCGCCGACGGCGCGGCGGGCGATCCGTGGCGGGCGCGTGTGGCCGCCGGCAGCGACGCCACCCTGAGCGCCGGCGCGCAGCTGCGCGGGCAGCAGGGACCGCTGCGCTACAACCTGGCCGCCAACCACTTTGAAACCGCCGGCTGGCGCGAGCACAGCCGGGCGCGGCGTGAATCGTTCAATGGCCGGCTGGGCGTGGATGTCGGCGGCGGCCAGCTGGATCTGGTGCTGAACTACCTGGATGCGCCGGATGCACAGGACCCGCTGGGCCTGACCCGCGCGCAGGTCAACGCCAACCCGCGCCAGGCCACGGCGGTGGCCACCCAGTACAACACCCGAAAATCCGTACGCCAGGGCCAGGCCGGCCTGGTCTTCACCCGTACCGAGGGCGCGCAGACCTGGCGGGCGATGGGCTATGCCGGCCAGCGCCAGGTGGAGCAGTACCTGGCCATTCCGCCGGGCCCGCAGGCCAATCCGCTGCATGCCGGCGGAGTGATCGACCTGGACGGCGGTTACGGCGGGCTGGACCTGCGCTGGGCCTGGCAGGGCGACTGGCTGGGCCGGCCGCTGGAAGCGGTGATCGGTGCCAATGCCGACCAGCAGACGCAGGATCGCCGAGGTTACGAGAACTTCATCGGCTCAGACCTGGGTGTGCGTGGCGCGTTGAGCCGCGACCAGCGCGATCGCGTGCGCAACGTGGACCAGTTCGCCCAGGTGAACTGGCAGTGGGCTCCGCGCTGGTCGGCGCTGCTGGGGCTGCGCCACAGCACCGTGCGCTTCCGCTCCAACGATGACTACATCACCGCGCGCAACCCCGACGACAGCGGCTCACGCGACTACAGCGCCACCACCCCGGTGGGCGGCGTGGTGTTCCATGCCAGCGACGCCTGGCGGGTGTACGCCTCGGCCGGGCGCGGCTTTGAAACCCCGACCTTCAACGAACTGGGCTACCGCAACGACGGCGGAGCCGGGCTGGCGTTGAACCTCGACCCGGCCCGCAGCCGCAATCTGGAGTTGGGCACCAAGTGGCGCGGGGCCGGTGGTGCGGCCTTCGAGGCGGCGGTGTTCCGCGCCGATACCGATGACGAACTGGCCGTGGCCAGCAACACCAACGGCCGCAGCACCTACCGCAACATCGGGCGCACCCGCCGCCAGGGCGTGGAGGCCAGCCTGCAGCAGCCGCTGGCCGCGCAGCTGGACCTGACCCTTGCGTACACGTACATCGAGGCTACCGTGCGCGAGCCGTATGCCACCTGCGCCAGCAGCGGCTGTGCGGTGCCGGACACGGTGGTGGCGTCCGGGTCGCGGCTGCCCGGGGTGCCGAAGCAACAGGCGTTCGCGCGGCTGGATTACCGGCCCGGGGACTGGCAATGGGCCGGGGAAGTTGTGGCGTCCAGCGATACGGTGGTGAATGACCTGGCCAGTGATACGGCGGCCGGGTATGCGTTGCTGAACCTGGAGGCGGCGAGGAACTGGCGCACCGCACAGGGGACGCTGAGGGCGTTCGCGCGGGTGGATAACGTGCTGGACCAGCGCTATGTGGGGTCGGTGATCGTCAACGACGGGAATCAGCGGTACTTCGAGCCGGGGGCGGACCGGCGCTATGGCGTGGGCCTGCAGTGGTCGTGGTTGTAATGCGAGGGCCGGCGCACGACCAACGGTCGTGCGCTACCGCGTGACAGTTCCATGGTGTCATCCGCCCGCGTTACGTTACCGGGGCAACCGGTAGCGCACGACCGTTGGTCGTGCGGCCATGAACGCGTCAGCACCCACGCGTCCCCGCCCCACCGGTCATTTCGGAACCTTGGCAGGCACGAACGGTGAGGTGGGGTCGCTCGCAGGGAAGGTCTCCTCCAGCGCCTCATCCTGGTTGTCGTTGGCCTTGTCCTGCTGCTCCTTGTGCCCGGGGTCGTCCGGCTGCCCATCCGGCGTGCCATGAACCGCATCCACGCCGGTGCGCAGGTGCTCGGGCGTATGCGAGGGCGACATGCCGGCACCGCGATCCTCTTCGTCGTAGAGGTCGTGCTTGCCGCGCTGTTCACCGGGAACCGGCGGATGGGCTTCGCGCAAAGGGTCGCGTGGCATGGTCGTCGCTCCGCTGAGAGGGGCGACCACTACACGCTTCCGGCAGTGAAGCATCCGCGAATAGAAGTGCTCTGAACGGATCTGTCACAGCTGGATAACGGCCACAGGCTTATTCCTGCCCACCCTGCCTGCTGCCGGAGACGTGTCATGCCCCGCCCCGACCGCCGCATCGCCCCTGCCGTGTTCAGCGCCTACCGGCTGCCTGATCCGAACGGGCGCAACCGCCGCCGTGCGCGCGCTGTGGAACCGCAGGCGGTGGCGCAGGACTACGTGCAGTACATGCGCAGCGACTTTGAGCGCCGCCGCAGCGCCTCACGCCGACGCTGGGAAGACCTGTACCCAGCCTACGCCTTTGCGCTGACGACCCATAGCGCCGACTGGCCGCGCGGCGACGACGGCGACACAGACGGCGAACTGGCCGAACAGTGGGAACAGATGCGCGGGGCCTCGCGGCTGGGCTGGCCGCAGGCGCGGGCGGTGGTCGAAGATGCTTGGCTGGCGCTGGACCACATGCCGCCCACGGCGGTACATGGATTACTGCAGTAGGCGGGAAATGTTGACCATTAATCTTCCACGCCGAAACTGACGGAGTTGGGCCGCATTTGCCCCCTAGTTTCTGTCTTCCACTAGCATTGCCCGATCAATGAATCGGAGCAACTCAGTGGACGACGCATCAAAATCGGTATCCCAGGTGAGCTGGACGGCCAAGTTCACTCTTGCAGGAGTAGCGCTGCTGCTGACCACTGCCGTGACTGCGGGCGGCATCCTTCTCTACTGGGTGGGCTCAGTCGCCCGGGCAACCTATCTCTCGGAACTAGGCGTGCCAGTGGATGCCTTTGACAGGACACGTGAGTCCATCATCGAATGGGGAGCGTATTCATTCTTCTTCAAATGGGCCGACTATCTGGATGTCTTGG
The DNA here is from genome assembly GCF_031834595.1 of Stenotrophomonas oahuensis. Classification (NCBI taxonomy): domain Bacteria; kingdom Pseudomonadati; phylum Pseudomonadota; class Gammaproteobacteria; order Lysobacterales; family Lysobacteraceae; genus Stenotrophomonas; species Stenotrophomonas oahuensis. Next base: position 1,683,211 of record NZ_CP115541.1, read on the forward strand.
GGAGTCGTCCTTGGGCTGTGGTCGTAGTTGGATTCGCGACATTCGCACTCGCCATGTCCTACTTCTGGCCATCCACCCCGAAGAAGGCAGCCTCTGGAGGACCTCGTACGCGTGCTGTCGTTTACAGCACGATCGCAGCCCTCGTCGCACCCATGATATCGCTCGTCTTGATGGCCGGAGTTGTACTCGTTCTCGGTCTACCTGCTGCAATGGGGGAAAGTCGCGGAGAGCAGCTTGCGCAAAAGCTTAAAACGGGTGCGTGTATGGATGAGTATTCAGGGAGTTGCCAGGAGCTCTGGCGCGAGAATCGACCGATCGGAAAAGGGGCTGTGATTTCAGAATCGGGAACCCGGATTGCATTCTTCGATGCCTGCGCGGGCCGAACGGTGGTGATGGACGTCTCTGGCACAGAGATCCGATCCAGCGGGAAATATGCCGGCCACGAGGCGCTGCATCAGAGCTGCAAATCGTTGATGTCAGCTGCGGCCATTGAGGCCTCGGAGGCGTAGCCACCTCTCGTCGCTGTGGATCAGCCGGTGCGCGGGCGGAAGCGCGCGCCCAGCCAGATGCCTACGGCCTGGAACGGCAACGACACCAGCAGAGCTGCCACGAACCAGAAAGGGTAGTCGCTGCCTTGGTCCCACGCAGCAAACGCCGAGGCCCCGACGATCATCGCCCACACGATGCCACCGTGCAGCCACGGCCAGGTGGGGGCATAGCGGCTGGCGAATGCGCAGGCGGCAAAGCCGCCCAGAATCGTCCAGCCCAGATCCCAGGCCAGGCGACCCTCCCCCTGCCCCAGGCCAACCCAAGGCGCGACCCAGCCGCCCGCGCCGCTGACCATGCCCAGCACGAACAGCGCCACGACCACGCACAGCACGGACAGGGCCGGGGTTTTGAGGAGAGACAAGGCGGACATGGGCGGCTACAGGGGGGAAACGGCCTCCATTATGGTGGGGTCCATGAGGAGCCGGCCAGCGCTATGCCCGCCATCCTTGGCGGGCACCCTTCGGGCCGTCACTGCGTGACGTTGAGAACGGCTCCTGCCGTTCTCTTCGGCACTACCGGGCTCAGCGGTTCATGTCCAGCACCACGCGGCCCTCGATCTTGCCGGCGTGCATGCGCGCGAAGATGTCGTTGATGTTGTCCAGTGAATCGCTGGTGACGGTGGCAGCAACCTTGCCCTGCTCGGCGAACGCCAGCGACTCCTGCAGGTCCAGCCGGGTGCCGACGATCGAGCCGCGCACGGTGATGCCGTTGAGCACCATGCCGAAGATGTCCAGCGGGAACTGGCCCGGCGGCAGGCCGTTGAGCGACACCGTGCCGCCACGACGCACCATGCCCAACGCCTGCTCGAATGCCTTCGGCGAAACGGCGGTGACCAGTGCACCATGCGCGCCGCCAATCTCCTTCTTCAGGAATGCGGCCGGGTCCGTGTTGCGCGCATTGACGGTTACGGTGGCACCGAGGCGCTGCGCCAGCGCCAGCTTGTCATCGTCGATATCCACCGCCGCCACGTTCAGGCCCATCGCCTTCGCGTACTGCACCGCCATGTGGCCAAGACCGCCCACGCCGGAAATCACCACCCACTCGCCGGGCTTGGTATCGGTAACTTTCAGGCCCTTGTAGACGGTGACGCCGGCGCACAGGATCGGAGCCACTTCAATGAAACCGATGCCCTTGGGCAGCAGGCCGACGTAGTCCGCATTGGCCAGCGCGTACTCGGCGAAGCCACCGTTCACCGAGTAACCGCTGTTCTGCTGGGCTTCGCACAGCGTTTCCCAGCCGCCCAGGCAGTGCTCGCAGTGGCCGCAGGCCGAGTACAGCCAGGGAATGCCGACGCGGTCGCCTTCTTTGATGTGGGTCACGCCCTGGCCCACCGCTACGACATGGCCGACGCCCTCATGGCCGGGAATGAACGGCGGGTTCGGCTTCACCGGCCAGTCGCCCTCGGCGGCGTGCAGATCGGTGTGGCAGACACCACAGGCCTCGATCTTGACCAGGATGTCGCCCGGACCGGGGCGCGGCACTTTCACTTCCTCGATCACCAGCGGCTTGCCGAATTCGCGGACCACGGCCGCCTTCATCGTCGTGTTCATGGCTGCAACTCCACAGGGGGGAGTTACAGCCTGCGCCGCGCCGCTTAATGCCGCTTTGATTCCGATCAACCCGCGCGCTGAGGGGTTGCCACGCATGGCGTGGCACTACAGGGCCTCAACCCACCAGTGCCGCCGATTCCCGTGCCAGCTGTTCAATGCCGGCCCAGTCGCGCGCCTGCATCAGTGCCCGCGTGGTCAACCACGAACCGCCCACGCACAGCACGTTCGGCAGATGCAGGAAATCGCGCGCGGTCTGCGCGCTGATCCCACCGGTGGGGCAGAAACGCACATCGCCGAACGGCCCGTTCCATGCGCTCAGCATGCCCACGCCACCGGCCTGTACCGCCGGGAAGAACTTGAACGTATCCAAGCCATGCTCCAGGCCTTTCATCAGCTCGGACGAGGTGGCCACGCCCGGCAGGAACGGCAGGTCGGTATCGCGCGCTGCCGCGTAAAGGCGGTCAGTGGCACCTGGCGACACCGCGAAGCGCCCGCCAATCTTCTTCACCTGTTCCATCTGCGCGGCGGTCAGCACCGTGCCTGCGCCGACCACGGCATCGGGCACCGCTTCCACCATCGCCTTGATCGCATCCATCGCCACCGGTGTGCGCAGGGTGACTTCAATCACCGGCAGGCCGCCGTTGAACAGGGCCTGCGCTACGGCCACGGCATCGTCCACGTTTTCCGGGGTGAACACCGGAATCACCGGGGCCAGTTTCAACACTGCGCGTACGCGCGGATCAGCGCCGGACATCAAATCGCTCCTCGCCCGTCAGGGCCATCACGTCAGCTTCGCTGACCAGGTTGAAGTCGCCCGGGATCGAGTGCTTGAGAATGGCCGCAGCCAAACCGAAGCGCACGATGGCCTGCGGGTCGAAGTCGCGCATCATGCCATGCAGGATGCCAGCGGCGAAGGCATCGCCACCGCCAATGCGGTCGACAATGCCGACCATCTCGCGCGCTGCGGCCACCGCACGGGTGCCGTCGCGACCGATCAGCATCGCGCCCAGCGAATGATGGTCCACGCTGTGCGGCGTGCGCTGCGTGCAGGCCATCCACTGCAGGCGCGGGAACGCGGCAAACGCCTGCGCTGCGGCGGCATCCACGCGCTCGCCGATATCGGTCTGCGGGAACTCGCCGCCGAGCACCACGCCGATGTCGCGGTAATCCGCAAACGCCACATGCGCACACGCAAACAGCTCGCGCAGGATGCGCGGTGCATCGCCCTCCCAGCGCGCCCACAGCGACGGGCGGAAGTTGCCGTCGAACGACACCTTTACACCGCGCGCGCAGGCTGCCTGCGCGGCGGCCAGGGTGGCTTCGGCCATGGCCGGATTCAACGCCGGGCTGACGCCGGAAAGATGCAGCCATTCCACGCCGTCCAGCAGCGTGTTCCAGTCGTAGTCGGCGGCGCTGCCCAGCGAGAACGCCGAGTCCACGCGGTCGTACACTACTTCGCTCGCGCGCTGCACCGCACCGGTGGTGAGGAAGTACAGGCCCATGCGACCGGGGCGGGTCTGCACGTGGGTGGTGTCGACGCGGTGCCGGCGCAGCTCGCCGGCCACGAACTGGCCCAGCGGGTTGGCCGGCAGCGTGCTGACCATGGAAACGTCGTGGCCGAACTGCGCCAGCGACACGCCCACGTTGGCCTCGGCCCCACCGGGGTGTACCGTCAGCTGCGCCGTCTGCAGCAGCAGTTCACGGCCGGGGGCGCTCATGCGCAGCAGCAACTCTCCAAAACAGACAACACGACTCATGGCGATGGATCCCTTGTTGTGGAACTGACCGGGCGACAGCGCCAAGACAGTTTGGCTAGCGGTGTCATTCTAGCGGGCCGGGCCGCCCCGTCTACCCGGGGGCAAAGTCGGAACCATTGTCCCGCAAGCGTCTGCGGGACATTGCAAATCTGTTGCGGTGCAAGATGCCCTGTCCTCCACGTGCTGTTAACGTCCGCCCTGACCAGCGGTGTCATTGCACTGACACGTCGCCGGATTGCTGTTTCATGTAGCACCTTGGGAGAGGGAAAACATGCAATACCGAATCAATCAGAAAAAGACACCGGTTACCTTGCTCGCACTTTCGATCGGCCTGGCGCTTGGTGGCACCGCGCTGGCCCAGGAGCAGACCGACCAGGCGGCCACCCAACTGGATACCGTCACCGTCACCGGCTACCGCGCCAGCGTCGAGAAGGCGCTGGACATCAAGCGCAGTGAGTCCGGCGTGGTCGACGCCATCGTCGCCGAAGACATCGGCAAGTTCCCCGATCTGAACCTGGCCGAGTCGCTGCAGCGCGTGCCCGGCGTGGTCATCACCCGTGAAGCCGGCGAAGGCCGCAACATCTCCGTGCGAGGCCTGGGCCCGGACTTCACCCGCGTCCGCATCAACGGCATGGAAGCGCTCACCACCGTGGGCGCCGGCGACCAGAGCGGCGGCACCAACCGCGGCCGTGGCTTCGACTTCAACGTGTTCGCCTCGGACCTTTTCTCGCAGCTGATCGTGCGCAAGACCGCCTCGGCCGACGTGGAAGAAGGCTCGCTGGGTGCCACCGTGGACCTGCGCACCGCCCGCCCGTTCGACTATGACGGCTTCACCTTCGCCGCCAGCGGCCAGGCCAGCTACAACGCCATGGCTGAAAAGGCTGACCCGCGCGTGGCTGCCCTGATCTCCAACACCTGGGCCGACAACACCTTCGGCGCGCTGCTGTCGGTGGCCTACTCCGAGCGCCAGGCGCTGGAAGAAGGCTCCAACACCGGCCGCTGGGCCAATGGCCCCAGCAACGGCAACTTCAGCGCCACCTCGCCGTTCACCGCCGCGCGCAGTGCCGACGTCTATCACCCGCGCTTCCCGCGCTACGTGCAGATGGAACACGAGCAGAAGCGCCTGGGCGTCACCGGCACCCTGCAGTGGAAGCCGACCGACGCCACCGAGATCTCGCTGGACGCGCTGTACTCGAAGATCGACGCCGAGCGCGATGAGAACTACATCGAAGCCATTTCCTTCAGCCGCGGCACCAGCACCACGCCGCGCCTGGTCGGCAAGCCGGCTACCGTCGTCAAGAACGGTGTGATCGAGAACAACGCACTGGTCTACGGTGAATTCGACAACGTCGACATCCGCACCGAAAACCGCCACGACGAGTGGAGCACCGAATTCAAGCAGATCGCCTTGAATGGCCAGCACCGCTTCGGCGACGACTTCACCTTGTCCGGCAAGGTCGGCATCTCGCGCTCCAAGCACGAGAACCCGATCCAGACCACGATCATCATGGACAAATATGACGTCGACAATTACAGCTACGACTATCGCGGCAACAACCGCTTCCCGATCCTGAACTACGGTATCAACCCGACTGACCCGGCGGGTTGGGAGCTGGCAGAGATCCGTCTGCGTCCGCAGTACGTGGACAACGACTTCGACACCGGCCAGATCGACTTCAACTGGAACATCAGCCCCGGCTTCCGCCTGAAGGGCGGCATCCTGGCCAAGGATTACACCTTCAAGACGGTTGAGCTGCGCCGCGCCAGCGAACTGGCCGTGCCGAACTTCGCCAACGGCACCAAGATCGTGCCGGTCGACATGACCCAGCCGGCCAGCCTGAAGGGCATCAACGGCAACCCGGACCAGTGGGTGGTGCCGAACCTGGATGCGATTGCCGACTACTTCGACATCTACAGCAACAGCGGCACCTTCGCCGTCGCCCCGCGCGCCAACAACGTGCGCAGCGTGGAAGAGAAGGACCGCGGCGGCTACCTGATGGGCGAGTTCTCGACCGACCTGGGCAGCATCCCGTTCTCGGGTAACTTCGGTGTCCGCTACGTCAAGACCAAGCAGAGCTCCACCGGTCTGTCCACGCTGTCCACCACCACCGTCTCCACCACCGTGGAGCGCGAGTACGACGACACCCTGCCGTCGTTCAACCTGGTCGCCGAAATCACCCCGGACTTCCTGATCCGCCTCGGCGCGGCCAAGGTGATGAGCCGTCCGGGCCTGGGCAGCCTGACCCCGGGCTCGACCGTGGCCGTGGCCGGTGGTGCACGCACCATCTCCACCGGTAACCCGAACCTGGATCCGATCCGTGCCACCAATGTGGACCTGGGCTTCGAGTGGTACTTCGCCGAAGGCGCGATGGCCGGCGTCGGTCTGTTCTACAAGGACATCGACACCTTCATCCAGACCACCCGCGAAACCCGTCCCTTCAGCGACAGCGGCCTGCCGGCCGAACTGCTGATCGGCACCGGTGCCACCCCGGACAGCGACTTCACCTACACCAAGCCGGTCAACACCCCGGGTGGCGAGCTGAAGGGCGTGGAAGTGAACTACACCCAGCCCTTCACCTTCCTGCCGGGCAACTGGTCGAACCTGGGCGTGCAGTTGAACTACACCTGGGTGGATTCGCAGATCCAGTACATCAACTCCGCCGGCCAAGCCGTGTTGAAAGCGGACCTGACCGGTCTGTCGCGCAACTCGTGGAACGCCACCCTGTTCTATGAAGGCAAAGTGTGGTCCGGCCGCGTTTCGGCGACCAACCGCGACGACTACCTGACCCAGGTCACCGGTACCGAGAATGGTTTCAGCCTGGACGGCTACCACGGCATGACCGGGACCACCTTCATTGACGCGTCGATCCGCTATGCGATCACCGACAAGCTGGAGCTGAGCCTGGAAGGCATGAACCTGACCAACGAGGCTTCGGACGAGTGGGTGTACTCGCCGGCCACCGGTGAGCTGCCGCTGCAGTACACCGAAACCGGGCGTCAGTACATGCTCGGCGTGCGCTACAAGTTCTGACCGCACGAAGGCAGCGGCGTGGGCAACCACGCCGCTGCTGCGGCGCAAGATGCCGCCCCGTTTTCCCTTTGCTAGTTTCTGACGGCCCTGCGCTGACACCGCGGCCGTGGCCGACCGCACCGTTCTGCTGACGAGGATGGCGTGTTGCGCCGTACGTTCTCGCTGTGGAAAGGAAGGTCACATGCTGCAACGCTCCGCATTGTCCGCCAGCCTGCTGGCTCTGCTGCTCACCAGCGCCGGGACTGCCGCCGCGCAGAACACTCCGCAGCTGCTGTTCCATGTCTCGGCCGAGCACGGCCTTGAGGCCGACGCCGCACAGGGCGATGCGATTCCAAACTTCGTCGACAAGGTCACCACCGTGGCTGACGGCGCGCACGGCCGCGCCATCCAGTGGGCCGACGACGGCGTGCTGTCGTGGAATGCGCCGGGCAACATCCAGGCCCAGCGCGGCACCCTCGGTTTCTACTGGCGTCCGCGCTATGCGGTAGGCGAAGCACCGTTCGTGATCTTCCGCGTCGGCTACGCCGACCACAGCAGCTGGGACATGGCCTGGCTGCGCATCGACTGGAACGGCCACGGTTTCGATGCCTTTGTGACCGACGCCAACCTGGCGCGCACCCGTGTTTCGTTCAAGCTGGACGCCCTGCCCGCTGCCGATCGCTGGCAGCACATCGCCTTCGGCTGGGACGAAGACCACGGCGTACGCCTGTATGTGGACGGCAAGGAAGTCGCGCGCGCTGAAACCACCGCCGACTACGATGCCGCCTTGGATCAGCTGGGCCTGGCCGGTCGCGTTATGGCTCCTTACCAGGTGCAAAGCCGCTACAACTTCCTGCGGGGCAGCGACTTCGACGAGATCCGCGTCTACGACCGCCTGCTGGATCCGGCCGGGATGACCGCACTGGCAGCCAATCGCGCGCCGACCTCGGCCGTTGCCGCGGCTGACGCACAGCGCGCATGGAACCACCGCTTCGGCTGGGACCGCGCGCTGCCGCCGGCGCTGACTGCCCCAACCACCTCCATCCGCAAGGTCGAGTTCGCCGACACCAAGGACCACAAGCAGTGGATGTGGAAGGCCACCGACGGCATTGCCGAAACCACCTGGCCGGGCGTGTACAACCGCTCGCGCCTGCCCGGCCGTAACGATTACTTCCAGCTGCCGGACTGGAACACCTATGTGGAAGGCGGGCAGCAGCTCGACCTGACTCTGCCCGAAGGTGAAGCCGTCAACCGCGTCGAAGTACGCGGTGCGGCCTTCGGAGCGTTGAGCCACTCCGCCGACGGCCAGCCTGCCACGTCGCTGCTGCAACGCCCGCAGGGCGTGGTGCGCAGCGTGGACGACATTCCCGCCCAGCGCGGCGGCGTGCTGCACTTCCGCAACACCGAGCAGGAAACCCCGATCCAGGAGATCTGGGCCTACAACGTGAGCGACGCCGCCGAGCCGGAAGGCACGGTCAAGCAGCGTTACCTGATCGACAGCCAGGCGCTGCCCGACTACCTCAACATCACCACGCTGCGCGAGTACATCGACGGCCGCTACCCCGCTGCAGAACGCAGCACGGTGATGGCGCTGCCGAAGGGAGCCGGTTCGCGCCGTCGCGCAGCGGACACCTTGCCAGCGCAGCCGCTGCCGATCGTGCACGTGCTGATTCCTTCCGGCGTGGGTGATGCCCCGGCCGCGCAGCCGCTGATCCGCAGCTGGGCGCACAGCTGGGAGAACATGTACGACGGACTCGATGGCGTGGCCATCGACATCCCGGCACTGAACCTGCCGGCAACGCGCGATGGCCTGATTCCGCTCAACATCCGCATCAAGGACCCGATCTGGCCGGCACGCGACATGATCGATGTCAGCGTCTCGGTCAAACCCGGCGAGAAGCGCACGCTGTGGCTGGACCTGCGCGACCGCATTCTCACCGCCGACAGCTTGTGGCTGAGCGTGGCCTCCGGCGCGCCCGGCTTCAATGCTGCCTCGCTGGACGGCGCCGAGATCCGCCTGGTGTTCAAGGACCGCGCCGAAGCCAAGCGCGAGCACACCGCCGACCGCTTCAACCAGGTGCGCGACAACTGGGGCTTCCTGGTCGAGGAGCACACCACCTCCAAGCGCCAGCGCCTGTATGCGCGCGTGTATGCCGACCTGAGCGATCTGCTGCGGGTGGACCCGGACCACGAACTGGGCCGGTTGTACTGGAACTACATCAGCTACAACAGCCAGGGCAAACCGCCGTTCAAACAGCCCGAAGCGCCCAAAGGCGCACCGCTGTGGGCGTTCCGCCAGACCGAAGACCTCAAGTACGTGCGTCGCTTCGTCGACTGGTGGATCGACAACCGCCAGATCGCGTATGGCGACTTCGGCGGCGGCATCTCCGACGACACCGACCTCACCCAGCAGTGGCCCGGCCTGGCGCTGATGGGCGTGGAACCGGACCGGCTCAATGCCTCGCTCACCGCGCTGAGTGACGCGGTGTGCCGCAATGGCATGTTCAGCAATGGGCTGAGCACCATCGAAACCGACGAGCTGCACAGCTACGAAGAAGGCATCAACGCCAACAGCGCGATGCTCTACCTCAACTGGGGCGACCCGTTGACCGTGGAGCGGCTGATGGAAACGGTGAAGGCCTTCAACGAGCGCATCATCCTGCCCAACCCGCAGGGCCACCTGCTGTTCTCCAGCAACTGGTTCGGCGGCAACAAGGTGTATCGCGAGCCGAACTGGCAGTGGCAGAAGCCGTACTCCTTCCCCGCCCTGCACCCCGCGTTCCTGATGGGCCAGTACAACGCGGATCCCACCGGCCGCAAACTGGTGGTCGGTTTGGCGGACGGTTACCTCGCTCACGCGTACACCGACGACAAGGGCCGCTGGGCGCTGCCCAACGAGATCAACTGGGCAACCGGCAAAACCCGTGGCGGCGAGCTCAACAGCGGCTCCGGTGGCGGCGACACCATGCACACTTTCTGGGCCGCGTGGCGCTTCACCGGTGACGACAAGTACCTCAAGGCGCTGGACTATCGCGTGGCGCGGGGCGGTCCCAGCTCCCTGTCCAACCTCGGCGAGAACTTCGTCGAAGTGCTGGGCCGTGGCGCGGACTGGAATCCTGCGCTGATCGCGGAAGCCGATGCAGGCAAGACCGGCTTTGCCAGCGTGATGGCATGGCAGGCCACCGGCGACAAGAAGTACCTGGAGGAACTGCACGCCGATGGCATCCAGGCCAAGGCACAGCGCGAGTACATGAACACCGAGGGCCACTGGTGGTCTGACCGCGTGGAAGCCAACAGCGAGTTCCTGCAGCGCGCCCGCCTCGGCGGCATCGCTTTGCGCCGCAACCAGAGCTGGCCCGGCCACACCGTCAGCTGGCGCTTCACCCAGCCCGAGGCGGCCGAGCAGGTCGGGTTGCTGGTGCATGCGCCGAATACCGAACGATTTACCGTTACCGCGCACAACCTCGGCAAGCGTGCGGCCGATGCGCAGATGACCACGTGGAACGTCACTGCGGGTACGTGGCGGGTGCGCAGCGGTGTGGACCGCGATGGTGATGGGGTGATCGACGGCAAGGCCAGCACGCAGGATGTGGTGCTGGAGCGCAGTGCCTCGATGCCGCTGCGCTTCGCGCCGGGGCAGACCCAGGTGTTCGAGTTCGAGCTGGTGCAGGCCGGTACGCCGGTGGAGCTGCGGCCGGACTTGGGTGTCGGTCGCGGCGATGTGCGCGTGGATGGAAAGCAGGTGCACGTGACCGTGCACAGCCTGGGTCATGTGGGCACGCCGGTGGGTGTGGCGGTGCTGGAAGACCGCAATGGCCGCGAGATCGCGCGGACCGAAGTGCCGGCGATGGAAGCGCCGAGTGATCTGGTGCCGCGCACGACGACCGTTGACCTGCCGTTGCCGGCGGGCAGCCGCGAAGGTCTGCGGGTACGCGTAATGCTGGAGGGCAATGCGGCCGAAGTCACCCGCCTCAACAACACCGTGATGGTACCGACCCCGTAGAGCCGGGCTTGCCCGGCTTCTTTCCGACATCGCGGTGGTTCAGCCGGGCAAGCCCGGCTCCACGTTCCCTGCATTGACGCGCCATGCGCGTCGTCGCGCATCACCGCATCAGAACGCTACCCTCCCCTCAATACACGTAACACATTCCCCACCCACCCAAAGATCCTCCCCCACCACCTCCACCCGCACCCGCCCAGCACGCCCTAACGCCGTGCCCTGGCTGATCACATACCGCTCCGGTGCCAACCCCTCGCGCAACAACCACCGCGCAATCCCAGCATTGAGACTCCCCGTCACCGGATCCTCCGGCGCAGCCTCGCCCGCAATGAACGCACGCGACTCAAACTGCGACTCCACCCCATCGCCAGTATCACACGCCGCAAACACCCCCACCATCAACCCTTCCAGCGCCGGATAGTCCGGCTTGATCGCCAGCACCGCCGCACGACTACGCAGGCGCAGCGCCAGCCACTTCGGCCCGTTCACCACCCACTGCGCGTCCACCACGTCCTCAGCGGCGACACCCAGTCCGGCGCGCACACGCTCGCGCACTTCTGCCTCCAGCGGCCCCTCGCGCAGCAACGGCGGAGCCACGAACGCCAACCCATCCGCACCCCGGCGAATACGCACAAGCCCGATCGCACACTCCTGGACGATCTCCGCGCCCTGCGGCACCCCACCCTGCGCCAGCCAGGCGTAGCAGCTGCCCAGCGTAGGATGGCCGGCAAACGGCAGTTCCCCCATCGTGGTGAAGATGCGCACCCGGTAATCCGCTCGCGGATCGGTCGGCGGCAGCAGGAACGTGGTCTCGCTCAGGTTGGTCCAGTTGGCGAAGGCCGCCATGCGTGCGTCGCTGAGCTCGCCGGCGTGGTGGACCACGGCCAGAGGATTGCCGAGGAGCGGGTCAGTGCTGAAGACGTTGACCTGACGGAAGGGGTGGACGCTCACGGTGGGCTCCGGATGTGGGGAGGCTCATCATGCCTCGCGCCCGCCCGCAAACTCCACCGCTCCACCGGCCCACTGCCGCACTACCCGGGGGAACCCCGCTGTCCGGCACCGAACCGCCGGCGCACGTAGAGCCACGCCCTGCGTGGCTGCATCCCCATCGACCGCGAAGACACCCGCGTCGCTCCGTGGTCATGGGTTACCGGGTGCTGCTCGCTGAGGGCAGTCGTCTTTCGACCAACCCTACCGCGGGCACCTCAAGAATAGGATCGTGATCATTCTCAGCAGTGGCATCAAATGAAATGCTGCTCGCTTGGTTTCAACTTCACCAGGTATCCGATGATCCAGAAGCGAGGAATGCTGGCGGCAATCTCATTTGCCGCCTTGCTTCAGACGGCCTGCTCTGTAGGCGAAGCGGTGACACCGCCCACCTCCCATGAGTCGCAGGTGCCGTCACCAACCCGGAGCACCGAAACAGAGGGCACAGCCGTGCACCGTCCACAACCGCAGACGGCGCGTTACGCAAAACCCCTGTCATCGACTTCAATTCAGCTGCCTGCTGAGCCGGCCGATCCGCGACATCTCACGGCCGAAGCGACGTTCGTTCAAAAGGGTGGTCTCGCGTCCGATGAAGTGGAACTCGTGCTGCTGTCGCGGGAAGCATTCGCGGGGACGGTAGAAGCGCTGGAGCAGGAATCCGTGCGCAGCATCGAGGCACACGACATTACCCGATACGTTCGCAACGTGATCGACCGGGGATTGACGTCGGACATGAGGCTTTCCAGCTTCTCCTGTGGTGTCAGCGTGTGCATGGGATCGGTGCAGAAAGGAAGCGAGTTCGCGATGAACTGGTCGATTGCGCAGCTGGAGGATGATGCACTTCAGTTTCACGCAGTTGCTCAAACCATGGAGAAGATGGGTGGTGTCTACGAGAATCGCTTTGTGTTCTCGACCAACCCTGAACTGCGGAACTTTGTTGGACCGCTATCCCAGTAACGAATGCTGTGTGGCGGTGTTTGGGGGGGGCGTACGGCGCAGCCGGGCGTAGAGCCACGCCCGGCGTGGCTGCAAATCGCAACATGCGCGGAGGGCTTCGCTTCGTTTGTAGATCATGCCCTACCGGATGCTGAGCGGTTCAGGGCGGTCGTCTGGCGAGCGACGCTACCCGACCGGCACGGCACGGCACGTCGCGGTGGGAGCGGAGTGGCAACGCATGGCCGCGTGCCATGGTGTGGGGTGCGGATGCAGTGCGCCTGGAGCAGCCGGGCAAGCCCGGCTCTACGCGGCGTCTACTTCCAGTTCTTTGGTGCGGCGTTCGTACCAGCCGTTGGTGGTGGGCTCGAAGATCGAGCTGCGTACCATCTCGCCTTGGTAGACGTGTACGGAGATGGCGAGCTGATCTTCGCTGGCGTTGCGGATGGTGTGGTACTCGTGTGGGGGAATCAGGCTGCCGGCGCTGCCGCAGTCTCCAATGACGCATGGCTGGGGGCGGAAGCGGAAACGGTCGCCGTCGCGCTCGAGCAGCTCGTACTGGGTGATCTCGAGCTGGCCGAGCCAGACGCCTTCCACGCACCACAGGCCGCTGTGGTCATGCAGCGGCGTGCCCTGGCCCGGGCCCCAGCTCATGGCGACGATGCTGTAGCCGTGTTCGGGGCTGCGGTAGAGCTCGCGGCGGGCGTAGTGGTCTTCTACCGGCTGGTGGACGCACGCGGGAAGTTCGATGGTGCTGTCGGCAATGGCTTGTTTCAGGGCCAGCTGCAGCATCTGAGAGATGCGGTGCGGGTCGTTCTGTTCGACGGCGTGGTCAACGGCGGCGATGAGGCGGTCGCGGCCATGGAACGTCGGGAAGGTGCAGGTCGTGTCCATGACCGCAGTGTATGAGATGTGGGTGAAAATCTCGTTTGATCTGGATCACGGAAGATGCGTAGGAAATGTCCGAAATTGTCGGTCGTTTCCGTTGGGTCGCGGAGAGCAGCCGGGCAAGCCCGGCTCTACTGTGCGTGTTGACCATGATCTACGGTCACTGCGTGCCGCGTTGCAGGAACGGTGCCTGTTGGTACAGGCGGCGCTCGCCGCCGCGGGGGTCGTTGGCTTGCTGCGGGTGCACATCGAACAGCATGGTTTGGCGGCGTTCGAGTGAATAGGGGTCCCATTGGGCCAGCTTGCCGTGATTCGGGTTGCCGGTGCGGGCGAATGCGAGCAGTGCATCGCTCATTGCATCGGCGACCTGCTGTGCGGCTTCGCCGGTGCCGGTCTTCGAGCCTTCGGCACCCAGGTTGTGGAACACCAAGGGTATATCCAGCGTGTGGAAGGCGCGCAGCTTGCCACCATCCAGCGGGCTGCCCCAATCCAGCTGGTACGCCCACGTAGGGGAACCTTGGCGAGCACGCGCCTCCAGCTCTTCCACCGCGCCGCGCCACGAGCGTCCGGCGGTGGTAGCGGCGAAGAACACTTCCGAAGGCGTGTACTGCGGATACAACCTGCGGTACTCCGCAATGACTACCGAAGGCAGCAGGTCAACGAACTGCTCCTTCTCCAGCTTGGCTGGCAGGGTCTCCCACGTCAGTTCGAAGTTGGCAGGGTCATTGCCGAGGAACGCACGGGTTTCATCATGCGTGTTGCCGATCACCATCGGAATACCGATCGACTGCGTTGGAGCCTCTGGCCAGAACGGATGTACGGGCAACGCGTCGCCATCCAGTGCCGGCCCGAAGTACAGGCTGGTGCTTTCCACCCGGGAAGGGTCGCGGGCCTTGGTCGCGGCCAGCAGCGCGGAAGCCGGCAACGCCAGCAGTGCATCCACATCGCGCGCCCCCACCGCCTCCATCGCAATACGCGCACGCTGGGTCGCCGCACGCGGCCCCGCCGCCGTGACCTGCTGGCCGCTCATGGTCCATGCCTTATGGAAGAGGCCCTTGGCTGCTGGCATCGCCATCAGCGTGGCAATCTTCGCGCCGCCGCCACTCTGGCCGAACACGGTGATGTTGTCGGCATCGCCGCCGAACTCATGCGCGTGCTCGCGTACCCACTGCAGCGCCTGGATCAGGTCCAGTTGGCCTACATTTCCGGAGTCGGCAAAGCGCTCATCGCCGAGCTGGCCCAGGTACAGATAGCCGAATACGTTGAGCCGGTGGTTCACCGTCACCACCACCACGTCGCCGCGTTGGCACAGCGCGCCGCCGTCATACAGCGGGTCGCTGCCGGAGCCGTTGTTGTACGCGCCGCCGTGGATGTAGAACAGGATCGGCCGGCGGCGACCATCGCGTAGCGCGGGTGTCCAGAGGTTGAGGAACAGGCAATCCTCGCTGCCCGGGCCTTCCTTGCCGCCCTGCGGTGCCGCGCCGCCGTAGGCCAAGGCGTTGCGTACGCCGCGCCAAGGTGCCTCGGGTAGCGCTGGCTGGAAACGGCGTGCAGCAGTGTCTGCGCCGTAAGGCACGCCAAGGAAGCGATGCACGCCGTTGACGTGGTCCCCGCGCAGCCGGCCACCGCGCACCCGCGCAAGCGAGGCAGTACCCGCCGCAGCGCTGTGACTGAAAGACAGCAACGACGAACTCGCAACACTCAGCATCAACGCATAGCGCGCGCTGTCACGCAGAAAGCGGCGACGCTGCAGGTCGGCGGGTGTGGTCATGGGCGCGCCTCCTGTGCCTGCATCCAGCGCAGTGCCAGCGCCGGCCATTGGGTGGTGGTGAGGTCAGGCGGAATGCGCACACCGAACCCATGCCCACCGTGGGCGAACAGGTGCATCTCGCTGGGCACGCCGGCCTGCAGCAGTGCCTGGTAGTACAGCAGGCTGTTCTGCACGGGCACCACGTCATCGTCCTGCGCGTGCACCAGGAAGGTGGGCGGCGTCTTAGCACTCACCTGCTGCTGCATCGAGAACTGCTCCGCCAGCGCGGCGTCTGGATGCTCGCCCAGCAGGCGCTGACGCGAGCCTGTGTGGGCGTGGACACCCATGTCGATCACCGGGTACATCAGTAGCGCGAAGTCAGGCCGCGCACTGAGTGCATCAATGGCATCGCCCACCCCGGCCAGCGGCATATCAAAGCCCGTGCTCAAGCGCGCGGCCACATGCCCACCGGCCGAAAAGCCGATCACCCCGATCCGCTGCGGATCCAGCTGCCAGCGGGCCGCGTCATGACGGATCAACCGCAGCGCCCGCTGCGCGTCGGCCAATGCGGCCTGCCGGTCACTGCGCCCTGCCGGCAGCCGGTAGCGCAGCACGAACAGGGTCACGCCGCCCTGCTCCACGAAGGCCGGCACCAGCGCGGTGCCCTCCTTGTCCAGCACGATGCGCAGGTAACCGCCGCCGGGAATGACCAGCAGTGCGCTGCCATTGGGCTTGGCCGGGCGATACGCCACCAGATACGGCGCGCTGACGCCGTCGATGTAGCGGTCCGGCAGGGCCGGATCGGCGCTGCGCTCGATCACGCGGGGCGCTGAAGCCGCGCCAAGCTCCCCTGGCACCTTCCCCGCCGGCCACAGCGCGATGCGCTCGGGACTTCCCACGGCGGGCTCACTCTCCGGCACCGCCCGCTCCGCCGCCCACGTAGGGGCAACAACGCCAACGGTTACCAAACCACCCAGCAGCAGGGACTTCCACACAGCAGCACGCATCGGCAACGGTTCCTTTCCGGTAAGGCCACGCCATCAGGCGGGCCGGGGGACAGCCTGTCACCGCAAGGGTTTGCACCATACGCCAGGCTTCTGACGCAGTGCACATTGCCAATGACACCGGTTTACCATATACAGCTCATCCAAGCACTGTCGATGGGCAGTGCAACAAATCACCGGGAGACCCGCTTGAGCAACGATCACGGCCATCAGGACCTGCCCGCACCGGGGCTGGACAGCATCGCCAGCGCCTTTGTCATCGCCCGCCAGCAGGGCCGGGCGCTGCCGGATTTCCCCGGCACCATTCCCGATGACCTGGTCACGGCCTACCAGGTGCAGGACCTGGCCATTGGCCAGTGGAACGACCAGACCGTGGGCTGGAAGGTTGGCTACATCGCCGCCGAGCGCCGCGATGTGTCCGGGGACGACCGCCTGCTGGGCCCGATTTTCTCTCGTCAGCTCTGGAATGCTACCGGTGGAACAGTGGACATTCCGGTGTTCGTCGGCGGCTTCGGCGCGGTCGAGGCCGAGTACGTGATCGAGCTGCTGGAAGACGCCCCGGCCGACAAGCTGGACTGGACCCCGGAAGAGGCTGAAGCCCTGCCGGCGCGCCTGTACATCGGCGTGGAAGTGGCCAGCAGCCCGCTCGCCACCATCAATGTGCTGGGCCCGCGCGTCGTGGTCAGCGACTTCGGCAACAACAACGGCCTGGTGCTGGGGCCGGAGATTCCGAACTGGACCGCGCTGGACGATGCCCAACTGCGCGCCGAAACCCTGATCGAGGGCACCGTGGTCGGCACCGGCGGTGCCAGCAACCTGCCCGGCGGCCTGCGCGCGGCGTATGCGTTCGCGCTGGCCCGTTCGGCCCGCCGCGGCCGCCCGCTGAAGGCAGGCGAGCTGATCGCCAGTGGTAATGCCACCGGTATCCATGACATCGCCGTAGGCCAACAGGCACTGATCCGTTTCGCCGGTTACGGCGACATTACCTGCAGGGCCATTGCTGCCGGGTAATCCAGCAGCCATGGCGAGTCCGCTTGGGAGGGCGCAGATGTTTACTCGCAGAAAATTCCTGGCCACCGGCGTCGGCGCGCTCAGCGTGCCGCTGTTGGCCGCCTGTTCCAAAGAAGCCGCGCTGCCGGCAGGTGGCCAGCTGCTCACCGCCACCGACGTGCACGTGGCCGATTACCCCACCGTCACCGCGGTGAAGTGGATCGGCCAGCAGCTGGAAGAAAAAACCGGCGGCCGCCTGCGTCTGCGCCAGTACCACTCCGGCCAGCTGGGTCGCGAAAGCGAGGCCATCGACATGGCCCGCTTCGGGGCCATCGATATCACCCGTGTGTACTCGGGCGCGCTGAACAACGCGTTTCCGCTGACCCAGGCGCTGTGCCTGCCGTATGTGTTCGAGTCGGTGGAGCACATGCGCCGCGCGATGGACGGCGGCGTGGCCGAACAGGTGCTGCGCGGCTTCGAAACCCGTGATCTGGTCGGCCTGGCCATTTACGATTCGGGCGCGCGCTGCTTCTACAACACCAAGCATCCGATCGTGGAACCGAAGGACCTCCACGGCCTGAAGCTCCGTGTAGCGAACTCGGACATCTTCATCCAGCTGATGCGTCTGCTGGGCGCGAATCCGACTCCGATGTCGCTGGGCGACACCTTCTCGGGCATGGAAACGCACATGATCGACGGTGCGGAGAACAACCTGCGCAGCTTCCACTCCAGCCGCCACTTCGAAGCGGCGCGCTACTGGTCGCAGAGCGACCACTCCTACGCGCCGGATGTGCTGCTGATCTCGCGCCGCACCTTCGAATCGTTGAGCCCGGCCGACCGCCAGCTGCTGGTGGAAACCGCACGCGCCTCGGTGCAGGTGATGCGGGAACAGTGGGACGCCTCGGAAAGCGTGGCGCGCAAGGCGGTGACCGACTTCGGCATCCAATTCAACGAGGTCGACATGCCGGCCTTCCGCAAGGCCGCTGATCCGCTGTTGCAGCAGTATCTGCAACGCCCGGAGATCGCCGCCCTCACCCGTCGCATCCGCGACTTCGCCTGAGGACTCCGATCATGTCCGAGACGAATGCTGAAACCACCGTCGATACCCGCAGCATGCCGCAGCGTGCGCTGGATCTGATTGCCGACATTGCCATCCATATCGCCGTGCTGGCCCTGCTCGGGCTGGTGGTGGTGCAGGGCTGGCAGGTGTTTGCCCGCTATGTGATCAACGATTCGCCCAGCTGGACCGAACCGGTCACGCTGCTGCTGCTGGCCACCGCGATGAGCCTGGGCGCGGCCACTGGCGTGCACACGCGCCGTCACTTCGGTTTCTTCCTGCTGGCCGCGCACATGAAGCCCGGCCTGCGCCGCATCAACGAGATGGTGTGCTCGCTGGTGGTGGCGGTGCTGGGCGTGGTTATCGCCTGGTGGGCGGGCGTGCTGCTGCTGGATGGTCTGGATATCAAGACCGCCGGTGCCAACCTGCCACAGAGCATCAACTACCTGCCGCTGTCCATTGGCGGCGCGCTGATGGCCGTATTCGCGTTGAACCAGATCGTGCAGGCCACGCAGCCGGCGGTTGAAGAAGCCGAGGGGGACCGCTGAGTCATGGGAATCACCATTCTTTTTGCTGTATTTGCGCTGTTGCTGCTGATGGGTGTGCCGGTGGCCTATGCCTTGGCTGCCGCTGCACTGGCAACCCTGTGGTATCTGGACCTGCCCACCGTGGTGCTGGTGCAGCAGATCTCCGCCGGTACCGGTTCGGCGTCGCTGATTGCAATTCCACTGTTCATCTTCGCCGGCGAGATCATGATGCGCGGCGGCATCTCCGAGCGGTTGATCGGGCTGGCGTCGTCGCTGGTGGGTCGCCTGCGCGGTGGCCTGGGCCAGGTGTCGATTCTGTCCTCGCTGTTCTTCGGCGGCGTGTCGGGTTCGGCCATTGCTGACGTCTCGGCGGTAGGCGGCACGATGATTCCGCAGATGGTCAAGCGCGGCTACGACCGCGACTTCGCGGTCAACGTCAGCATCACCGCCGCGCTGGTCGCACTGCTGGTGCCGCCATCGCACAACCTGATTCTGTTTTCGGCAGCGGCAGGCGGCGGTCTCTCCATCGCCGACCTGTTCGCGGCCGGCATCATGCCCGCGCTGCTGATGACCGTGGCGCTGATGGTCACCGGCTATGCGGTGGCGCGCAAGCGTGGCTATGGCGTGGAAATCTTCCCGGGCTGGCGCGCGGTGCTGTTGCGCATGGTCTCCGCCCTGCCCGGCCTGGGCCTGGTCGCGCTGATCTTCGTCGGTATCCGTGCCGGCATCTTCACCGCCGTGGAAAGCGCCGCGATCGCCGTGGTCTATGCATTGCTGGTGACCACGGTGCTGTACCGCCAGCTCAACTGGCGCGAGTTCATGGGCACGGTGACCCATGCCGCGCGCAGCACCGGCGTGATCCTGTTCGTGATCGCCACTGCGGCCGTGTTCGGCTGGCTGCTGGCCTACCTGCAGGTCCCGGCCGCGGCCGTGGAGTTCCTGCAGTCGTTCGCGCACAGCAAGGTGATGGTGCTGCTGATGATCGTGGTCATGCTGCTGCTGCTGGGCACCTTCATGGACCTGGCACCGATGATCCTGATCTGCACCCCGATCTTCCTGCCGGTGGCCAAGGCCTATGGCATCGACCCGATCCACTTCGGGCTGGTGCTGGTGCTGACCGGCGGCCTGGGTCTGGTGACCCCGCCGGTGGGCTCGGTGCTGTTCATCGGCACCGCCATCGGCAAGATCAGCGTCGGCGAAAGCATGAAAAGCATCTGGCCGTTCTGGTTCGCCGCGCTGCTGGTGCTGATGATCGTCACCTTCTTCCCGCAGCTGTCGCTGTGGCTGCCCCAGCTGCTGCGCGCGTGAGGACCACCATGCATATGAAATCCCTTCTGGCCCCGGTGGCCGCCATCGCCCTGCTCTGGTCGGCCACCACCCACGCCGCCGAATCCACCTCCCCCACCTGGAAGCGCGGTATCGAAAACCAGCGCCAGGCGGATCTGGGCAACGGCACCTTCCTCAATCCGGTGTTCGCCGGTGACCGCCCGGACCCGTCGGTGCTGAAGGACGGCGAGGACTACTACCTCACCCTGTCCTCGTTCGACGCCTACCCCGGCCTGCCGATCTGGCACTCGCGCGACCTGGTGAACTGGCAGCCGCTGGGCCATGCCATCACCAAAAACGTGGGCGCGATCTGGGCCCCGGACATCGTCAAGCACGAAGGCCGCTACTACATCTACTTCCCGGCCCGCACCGCCGAGGCGCGCAGCAACTTCGTGGTCTGGTCCTACAGCATCAACGGTCCGTGGAGCGAGCCCATTGACCTCGGCCTGGCCGGCTACATCGACCCGGGTCATGCGGTGGGTGAAGACGGCAAGCGCTACCTGTTTCTCAGTGGTGGGGACTACGTGCAGCTGGCCGACGACGGCCTGAGCGTGGTCGGCACGCCCAAGCATGTGTACGACGGCTGGAAGTACCCGGAAAGCTGGGACGTCGAGGCGTACGCGCAGGAAGGCCCGAAGATCAACTTCCACAACGGCTGGTACTACATGACCACCGCCGTGGGCGGCACCGCCGGTCCGCCGACGGGGCACATGGTGATCACTGCGCGCTCGCGTTCGATCCATGGGCCATGGCAGAACTCGCCGCACAACCCCATTACCCGCACTCAGTCCAAGGACGAGCCGTGGTGGTCGCGCGGCCACGCCACCGTGGTCGAAGGCACCGATGGGCGCTGGTGGATGATCTACCACGGCTATGAGAACGGTTACTGGACCCTGGGCCGGCAGGCCCTGCTGGAGCCGATCGAATGGACCGACGACGGCTGGTTCGTGGCCAAGGGCGGCGACCTCGGCCAGCCGCTGGCCAAGCCCTCCGGTAGCTCCGTGGGTCCGCATGGCATGGCGCTGTCGGATGACTTCAAGGGCAAGACCCTCGGCTCGCAATGGTCGTTCTTCAACCCGACCCAGGACGAGTACCGCCGCCTGACCTTCACCGGCAACGGCCTGGAGCTGCAGGGCAAGGGCGAAACCCCGCGCGACAGCTCGCCGCTGACCGTGATTGCCGGCGACCAGGCCTACCAGTACGAGGTCGAGATGGACATCGCCCCCGGCGCGGTGGGCGGTGCCCTGTTGTTCTACAGCGACCGGCTGTACGTGGGCGTGGGCAGCAATGGTGAGAAGTTCATCATGCACCGCTACGGCGAGGAGCGCCCTACCCGGCTGGAGCCCAGCCGCAAGGGCGGCAAGCTGTGGCTGCGGGTCACCAACAACCGCCACATCGTGACCATTCACACCTCGACCGATGGCAGGGTCTGGCAGAAGTACCCGGTTCAGATGGAAGTCTCCGGCTACCATCACAATGTGGCTGGCAAGTTCCTTGCCCTCAAGCCGGCCCTGTACGCGGCCGGGGACGGCAAGGTTACCTTCCGCAAGTTCCGCTACCGCGCGCTCGATTGAGCGCAGCGGTAGACTCTTCCGACCCATCCGGTTTGAACTCCATGTCATCGCGCCCCAAGACCGACGCCGCACAGCAGGACCTGCCCAAGGGCAAAGCTGCCACCATCAACGATATTGCGCGTCTGTCCGGGGTCTCCAAGAAAACGGTTTCGCGGATCATCAACAACTCGCCGCTGGTGCGCAAAGACACCCGCGAGAAGGTCGAGGCGCTGATGCGTGAAGTGGGCTATGCGCCCGACCCGCTCGCACGCGGTCTCGCATTTCGCCGTTCGTTCCTGATCGGCATGGTCTACGACAATCCCACCGCGCAGTACATCGTGGACATGCAGTACGGCGCGCTGGATGCATTGCGCGGATCCAGCTTCGAACTGGTGGTGCATCCCTGCGATTCGCGCAGCCCCGGCTACATCGAAGGCGTGCGCCGCTTCGTGCAGCAGCAGAAGCTGCACGGCGTGATCCTGGTGCCGCGTGCCTCGGAAGACCAGGCGCTGGTCGACATGCTGGATGAAATCGGCTGTCGCTTCACCCGCATTGCCTCGCTACCGCTGGACGACACCTCGCAGATGGTGGTCACCCATGACCGCGACGGTGCTGCCGAAGCGGCCGACTACCTGCTGTCGCTGGGCCACCGCGATATCGCCCTGGTGACCGGCCCGAGTGCCTACCGCTCGGCGCACGAGCGCACCGCTGGCTTCATTGATGCGCTGGCCAAGCGCGGCATCGAACTGCCGCCGGAACGCATCGTCGAGGCCGGTTACACCTTCGAATCCGGTGTGGCCGCGGCGGAAAAGCTGCTGCTGGGCAAGCAACGCCCCACCGCCATCTTCACCGGTAACGATGAAATGGCCGCCGGTATCTACAAGGTGGCCCTGCGCGCGGGCATCAACATTCCGCGCGAGCTGTCCATCATCGGCTACGACGACAGCCCGCTGGCCTCTCGCCTGTGGCCGTCGCTGACCTCGGTGCGCCGCCACACCCGTGATACCGGGCGCACGGCCGCCGCCATGCTGATCCAGCCCGACAGCCAGGCCGCGCTGCAGATCGCCAGCGTCCGCCCGCACCTGATCGTGCGCGATTCCTGCCAGCCGCCGGCGGATTGAAGGCGTCCCGACCAACGGTCGGGACCTACCCCCTTCGAAACCCGGTAGGTCACGACCGTTGGTCGTGACCCCCCTCCACCCTGTACCGCACCGCAAAATGACACCGGTTTCCCAGCTGGGTACAATCAGCGGAAATCGTGCCGGGGCCGACCATCGGCCCGCCCCCTGCTCTGGAGACGCCATGTACTGCAAGACCCACTACGCCACCCATCCCGACGCCATCAAGGGTGCCAGCAACGACGACCTGCGCGACCTGTACCTGCTCGACGGTCTGTTCAACGCCGAGACGGTCACCCTGAAGTACACCCACTACGAGCGCTTCGTGCTCGGCGGTGCCGCGCCGGTGAAGGGTCCGGTGTCGCTGCCGAAGCAGACCGAACCGGCCTCGGCCGCCGGTCATCCGTTCCTGGAGCGCCGCGAGCTGGGCGTGATCAACGTCGGTGCCGGCACCGGTACGGTCACTGTCGATGGCACCGTCTACACGCTGGGCCCGAAGGACGGCCTGTATGTGGCCATGGGCAGCGAAGAAGTGGTGTTCGCCTCCAACGACGCCGCCACCCCGGCGCAGTTTTACCTGGCCTCTACCCCGGCCCACGCCCGCTTTGAAACCAAGCAGCTGTCGATCAAGGACGCGGTGGCGCTGGAGCGTGGCGCGCTGGAAACCAGCAACGAACGCACTATCTACCAGTACATCGTGCCGGCCACCTGCCAGTCCTCGCAGCTGCTGCTCGGCCTGACCGTGCTGAAGCCGGGCAGCGTGTGGAACACCATGCCGCCGCACCTGCACGACCGCCGCAGCGAAGTGTATTTCTACTTCGACCTGGGCCAGAACGACCGCGTGTACCACTTCATGGGCGAGCCAGAAGCGCAGCGCCACATCGTCATCCAGAACAACGAAGCCGTGGTGTCGCCGCCGTGGTCGATCCACATGGGTGCGGGCACCAGCAACTACGCCTTCATCTGGGCGATGGGTGGCGAAAACCTCGACTACACCGACATGCACGTGCTGGACATCTGCCAGCTCAAGTAACCCGTATCGCAGCGCCCGCATTGCGCGGGCGCTGCCTGTGCCGCATTGGAAAAGGATCGCAACGCAATGGCTAATCCGTTCAGTCTGGAAGGCAAGATCGCTCTGGTTACCGGTGGCAACACCGGCCTGGGGCAGGGCATCGCAGTAGCGCTGGCGCAGGCCGGTGCCGACGTGGCCGTGGCCGGCATCGCGCCGCCCACCGACACCATCGCCAAGATCACCGCGCTGGGCCGTCGCTGCCTGGCCATTGAAGCCAACCTGATCAGCATCGAACCGGTCGAGCGCGTGGTGCGCGAAACCATCGAAGGGCTGGGCGGGCTGGACATCCTGGTCAACAACGCCGGCCTGATCCGCCGCGCAGATGCAGTGGAGTTCAGCGAGCAGGACTGGGACGACGTGATGAACGTCAACATCAAGTCCGCGTTCTTCATCTCGCAGGCAGCCGGCAAGCACTTCATCGCCCAGGGCAGCGGCAAGATCATCAACATCGCCTCGATGTTGTCGTTCCAGGGTGGCATCCGGGTGCCGTCGTACACCGCCAGCAAGAGCGGCATCGCCGGCATCACCCGTCTGCTCGCCAACGAATGGGCGTCCAAGGGCATCAACGTCAACGCGATCGCGCCGGGCTACATGGCCACCGACAACACCGCCGCGCTGCGTGCCGATGAAGACCGCAACAAGTCGATCCTGGATCGCATTCCGGCCGCGCGCTGGGGCAACCCGGAAGACCTGGCCGGTGCCGCGGTGTTCCTGGCCTCGCGCGCATCGGACTACGTGAACGGTGCGGTGCTGCCGGTCGACGGTGGTTGGTTGGCGCGGTAATCCGCGCGTGCCGACCAACGGTCGGCACCTACCGTTTCGGTGACGCACGTCGAACGCGGTGCTTGAAAACACGGTAGGTACCGACCGTTGGTCGGTACCCTCCAACTCCAGGAGCCCGAACATGCAACGCATCCTGCTCCCGATCCTGCTGTTCCTCGCCCCCCTTGCAACACACGCCGCGCCCCATCGCGTCTTCATCGCCGGTGACTCCACCGCCGCCGAGTATGGCCCGGACCGCGCCCCGCAGGCAGGCTGGGGCCAAGCATTACAGAGCTACCTCGACCCCGCGCAATGGCAGGTGCACAACCACGCCAAAGGCGGCCGCAGCGCCCGCAGCTTCATCGAAGAGAAGCGCCTCGACGCCATTGCCGCCGAGCTGAAGCCCGGCGACGTGCTGTTGATCGGTTTCGGCCACAACGACGCCAAGTTCGAAGACCCCACCCGATACAACGACCCCGCGCAGGCGTATCCGCAGTACCTGCTGCGCTACGTGCAACTGGCCCGTGACAAGCGCGCCACACCGATTCTGGTCACGCCCGCCGCGCGCCTGCTGTACGACTTCGGCTCGCTGCTGGATACCCACGGCCTGTACACCCAGGCGATGAAACAACTGGCGCAGCAGGAAAACGTCGCGCTGATCGACCTCAACGCACGCTCCAGCCAATGGATCCGCGCACTGGGCGAGCAGGGCGCACGTCCGTACTTCCTGTTTGTGCCGGAACAGAACAAGGCCGACGGCACTCACTTCAGCGTGGCCGGTGCCAACGCCGTGGCCTGCCTGGTGGTGCGCGAGTGGGTCGGGCTGCAGCCAGAAATGAAGGGTGCATTGAAGCGCGACATTGATTGCGATGTGACCCAGCCGGCAGGGCAGGGTGCAGACGCTGCCAAGCCGTCCCGCGTGGTGCACGAACGCGACATCGCGGTCAGCCAGCCCGGTCCGCATGGCGGGGCAGGGCCAACCACCGCGTATCCGTTCTTCGCCGAAGACAACCTGCCGTTCGTGCTGCGCAAGCGCGTGCTGCACAAGGGGGCGGGCATTGGCCTACATCCGCAGCACAAGGACGAGATCTATTACATCGTCAGCGGGCAGGGCAGCTATGTGCTGGATGGCAAGCAGTACGACGTGGCGGCAGGGGATGCCCTGCTGACCCGGGTCGGCAGCGTGCACGCGCTGCAGCAGCGCGGCGAGCAGGATCTGGTGGTGCTGCTGGCGTATCCATCCCGGTAGCGCCGGCCGTTGGCCGGCCCATGCGATGTCGAGGGCCGGCCAACGGCCGGCGCTACCGAGGTCCGGGCGACTCGCTAACCTTCAAATGCTCCAGACGCTTTTGAAGGTTAGCGATCTAAACTTCAAAGCCCGGTGAAATACGACACCGCGAAGACTGGTAGGTCACGACCGTTGGTCGTGACCCTGCACATCAAACATCCCCACCTTCCGCCCAGCCTTCGCCCGTGCCCTTGTGGAACACGTGGTCGAAGTCCTGCACATCACCGGCCGGCAGATGCGTCTGCTGTTCCAGCGCGGCATAGATCGGGGTGAAGTCCGGATCGGTCGCCTGCATCAGCTGCTCGAAGCTGTCGATCACGAAGTAGGTCTTCTGGAAGGTGTCGATGCGGTAGCGGGTGCGCATGATCCGCTCCAGGTCAAACCCGATCCGGTTCGGCGCGTCCGACTCCAGCGAGTACAGCGACTCGCCCTTGGACGACACAATGCCGGCACCGTAGATGCGCAGGCCATCCGGCGTGTTGATCAGCCCGAACTCCACGGTGTACCAGTACAGGCGGGTCAGGTTCTGCAGCGCATCCGGGCCGATCGCGTGGGCTTTGACCCCGCCACGGCCATACGCGGCCATGTAGTCGGCAAACACCGGGTTCATCAGCAGCGGCACGTGCCCGAACAGGTCGTGGAACATGTCCGGTTCGGCGATGTAGTCGATCTGGTCCGGGCGGCGGATCCACCAGGTGACCGGGAAGCGCCGATTGGCCAGATGGTCGAAGAAATCCAGCTCAGGCAGCAGCCCTTCCACACCCACCAGCGTCCAGCCCGTGGCGGCACCCAGCACCTCGTTGAGCTGGTCAAAGCGCGGAATCATGTGCGCGCTCATGCCCATCTCGTCCTGCGCCTTCAGGAACTCGTCGCAGGCGCGGCCTTCCAGCAGCTCACGCTGGCGCTGATACAGCGTGCTCCAGGTGGCGTGGTCGTCGGCGCTGTAGCTGTCCCAGGGTTGTTCCACCACGGCGGTGGTATACACCGGCACATAGCCCTTGTCGGTCTCGTGGCGTTCGACGCGGCGGGGGGCGGTGGCGGTTTCCATCGGCGTGGACTCCTGGGAAGTGATTCATGATGCTAGGGCAGGGGGCGCGCAACAGGGTTGCAAAGTTGCACGCATATCCCGGTTTGGCGCAATATCGTTGCGTCCATTCCATGTTGCGGAGCAGCAATGACCGGAGTAACCCAGTTCGACCGCACGGATCTGCGTTTGCTGGCTGAGATCCAGCAGCACGGCCGCGCCACCAACGCCGAGCTGGCCGCCCGGGTGAATCTGTCCGCTTCGGCCTGCCTGCGACGGGTACAGCGGCTCGAGGCGGAAGGGGTGATCGCCGGTTACGGCGCGCGACTGGAACCCAAGCGGATCGGCCTGGGTCTGCAGGCCTTCGTGCGCGTGCAGCTGGAGAAGCACGACCAGCAGGCCATCGCGTTGTTCGCCGACAGCGTGATCGAGTGGGACGCGGTGGTGGCATGCCACGCGCTTACTGGTGATATGGATTACCTCCTGCACGTCTATGTGCGCGACCTCGAACATTTCTCCAGCTTCCTGCTCGACAAGCTGCTCAACGCCGCCGGCGTGGCCGACGTCAACTCGAGCTTCGTGCTGCGTACCGTAAAAGACTTCCAGTCGTTACCGCTGACACAACTCGAGTAGAGCCGGGCTTGCCCGGCTGCTCTTCGCGCACGCATGACGCATCCGGCTTTGAACCGCCCCACACGCGTCCGCCATACTGCAACCAACGCAACCCGCAAGCGCAACCACGGAAAGGACCTGCGACAACCCGTGAACCCGATCGCCAAAACCGTCTGGGCCCTCAGCCTGCTGCTCCCGCTCGCCGCCTGCGCCAAGCAGGAAGCGCCCGCGAAAACCATGACCAACGAGCAGGGCTGCACCCGCATCCGCAGCATCGGTCCACAGGACCCGTACAAGGATCCACCTCCGTTGAAGCAGGCGTGCCTGGGGCCGTATCTGTTGGAGATTCCGCAGAACTACTTCTACAACCAGATCGGCACCGAGCACGACGGCAGCTATGCACTGGCATTGGAGTATCCATCGCTCGAGCCATTCAAGCCGGGAGAGCGGATCGGGCTGAGTGTGGATGTGGCTGTGCGGACGGTCACGGTTAAGTACAGCTACATTGACCGCACTGATCTTGAGACGGTGATGAAGCGAGAGTACACGCCCATGGATCATCAGGTAGGCGATCCTGAGGAGTCGCTCGATACCCGGGTAAAAGGTGAGCTAAAAAACGGCCTAACGCCATACTACGTGGACATGGAGAAGGTGCGCGCCCATTACCTGAAAGAAGGCATGCGAGAGAATGCGCCAGTCTTGAAAACAGACTGGCACACCGACTGGTACCTCGGTCGAGATGGCGATGGCAAGGTGACCACGGTCATCAAGTGCACGCCTCGGGAGATCACCGAGCCGGGAGTCGAGTACCGAGGTGGAAAAATGGTCAAGAGCCATGGGGATGGTCTGGCGGAGTGCGACCACACAATCATGATGGCCGACCTCGACACGATCATAAGGATGAACTATCCCAGAGAAGGAGTGCTTCACTGGCGGAAGCTTGAGACACGTGCTCGACAACTGGTTACCGACTCCATCGTTGATACAAGAAGGGATGCTAAGTGATGCCGGGTTTGAATGAGAAGGACTTTGAGATTCTGAGGAAGTACGCAAAAGACGGAAGCCGTGAGCTCTACTTCAATTACCTCGCAAACAAAGAGGGCAATGATGGGTACGGCTTGCTTGCGTTGGGCGTTGTCAGGAATGACAACGCACCAGGCGCTACGGCCAATCACTTCGCGCAGAACCAGGCCCTGCGGGACGGAAAGCGCTATGGAGAGCGCGAATGGCAGGCATTTGGCGTTGAACTGATCCGGAACGATCTGGCACTGCGAGAAGCTCAGTACAAGGCTGATCGACCCGATCTCGCACTCAATCTTCCGGTGCTGGATGTTCAGAACTCACACGACAAGGCCTTCAGACGCCGTGATATCGATCCCGATGCGTGGACCCCGCGGCAACTGATCGAGGCTGCCCGGCGGCATGGTGGTGAACCGGAGGCAGAGAAGGTCTGGTCGATGATGCTCGACAACCAGGCGCGTGGGCTTGCGCGATTCTTCGTTACATCAGAGAACCTGGCTCACCGTTACAACGATCAGAAGCTCAACGCATCTTCTTACTTTGCCGACATGGGCGTGGCACGGAGCGCTGCGTTTTCCGCAGTGCCAAACACCGATCCCAACACCATTCGACTCGACGGAAAGGAGTATAGCTACCACGCCGCAAGCGATAGCTGGCAAGGTCCGGCACCGATCGAGTCGCGCATCATGGTGAAGTTGAACATTTCCGATCCAGCCATCATCGAGCGCTTGAATGACGCTCGCGATGTCCGACTGGAACGTGATCAGCTGCGGACACAGTTCCATCCGGATGATCCCAACCTGGGAAAATCCATAAAGCAGAGCCCGGCTCTCTTCACCGATGCGGCTCCAAGCATCGACCCGCGCGATACCTCACATCCGCGCCACGCCCTGCACCAGCAATGCGTTGCAGGCGTGCAATCGATCGATGCCCGCCTCGGTAAGCCTTGGGATGTACACAGCGAATGCATGGCCGCGAGCCTGACCACGTTGGCGGCACGCAGCAATCTCGACAGCGTGGATCACGCTCTGCTGAGCGGGCAGGGCACGCGCGCTGATCCCGGCGAATACGTGTTCGTGGTTCAGGGACAATTGAATGACCCGGCGCAGCAGCGTGCGCACATGCCCACTGCCGAGGCCATCGCGACGCCGCCGGAGCAGTCGTTCCAGCAGCTGGCAGAATTGGATGACGCCCGGTCCCAAGAACTGCCGCGGCAACAGACACGTGACCAGGAGCAAGTGGCGCGTGCCCCCACGATGCATGCCTAAAGCGGAAGCAAGAGCTCAATCATGAAAGTGAATTCGACGATTGCATGGACGCTGTGTCTACTGCTGCTGTCTGGTGCTTCGGCCTCTGCCGAACAACAGGACCCGGCCAGCATCCAGACCAACGAGCAGGGCTGCACCCGAATCCGCAGCATTGGCCCGCAGGATCCATACAAGGATCCTACGCCGCTCAAGCAGGCATGTCTCGGACCGTATCTGCTGGAGATCCCTCAGAACTACTTCTACAACAACATCGGCACGGAGCATGATGGTAGCTATGCGCTGACACTGGAGTATCCATTGCTGGAGCCCTTCAAGCCGGGGGAGCGCGTGAACTGGGACTTCGACGTCAACGCTCGAACAGTTACGTTCGACTTCAGCTACATCGACCGTATTGATATTCGCGAAGCCATGCGTCGAAGGTATATCCCTATGGAATACAAGAAGGACGAACCCCAGGAGGGTCTTGAAGGACGCATAAAGGGCGACAAGGTGTATGGCCTCGATCCGTATTATCTGAATATGGAGCTGGTGCGCGCCTACTTCCGCGGGCGCGGTTTCAAAGAGGATGCAAGAATAATGTCGCCCGACCGGCACCATGATTGGTTCCTCTCAAAGAACGACAGCGGAGAAGTCGTGACCGTGATCAAATGCACGCCACAGGAGATAACCTGGTCGGGCGTCGAGTACCGCGACGGGAAGGTTGTGAGAAGCAAGGGGCCAGGGTTTGCGTACTGCAGCCACACGTTGATGATCGCAGAGCTGGATACGCTTATCGAGATGCGCTATCTGCGTGAAGGCATGCAGCACTGGAAGCGCATGGAGCAGCGCGCGCGGGAGTTGATCGCGCAGTTCAAAGTAGAATCAACAGGAAATGCGAAAGCGACTTCGGCTACCGGGCAGAGCCCTGCACTTTGATGGATTACACGAAGTAGGCAGTGGCGCGCGAACAGGCGCAGAAGCCAGGTGCCCCAGACCATCGTAGAGCCGGGCTTGCCCGGCTACCCTTCGCCTGAATCCACGATCCACACAGCAGAACCCAGTGAACCCGCTCTTTCGCATCATTTTGGCACTGTCGCCCGTCGCCCTCTTCATCGCTCCGGCCTGCGCGCAATCAACAGAAACCACCCAGACCAATGAATACGGTTGCATCCGCCGCGTAAGCATCGAGCCGTACGCGCCCGACCAACTACTGCCACCCACCAGCCAGGAATGCCTCGGCCCGCATCTGTTGGAAGTCCCGCGAGACCATCTTTTCAATCCACGCGGGCTGGGCAGCGGCGATGGCTACTCCCTGGCGTTGGACTTCCCGACTCTACAGCCCATCCCAGCGGCTGAGCGAGAGCCGTTCAGTCCGGACATCGTCATGCGTACGGTGACCTTTGACTACCGCCATGTTGACCGTGTCAGGCTCAAGCAGATGTTCCAGCGGGAGTACACGCCGCGCGATGCGGAGAATCATGCTCCGGAGCAGTCTTTAGATACCCGTGTCCAGCAGAGTACACAGAACGGGCTGGTCGCCTATGTTGCCGACATGGACAAGGTGCGTGCGTACTACCGGGCCAAGGGGTACCAGGACAGTGCGCGGGTGATGATGCCGGAGCGGCACAAGGACTGGTTCATCGCGCGCTGTACCGATGGTGAGGTATCAACGGTGATCAAATGCACGCCGAAATTGGCGCAGGATGCGGGCTTCGCGCGATGTGAGCACACGCTGTTGATGGAGGACCGGAAAACGCTGGTCCGGATCAATTATCCGAGCGGCGGGCTGGCGCAGTGGCGGGAGTTTGAAGCGCGTGCGCGCGAGATGGTGGGGGCGTTTCTGGTAGGCACCGATGATCGCGCGGGTGCGGGTTGAGGCGATTTGATGGAGTTGCCGGGCAAGCCCGGCACTACGGGAGTTAGCGAGGCGCCCGGGAAAAGGTCGGCGCCCTCAGGCGCACTTTTCCTTGCGACCCATCAGCTTGCCCATGCGCGAAGGCTCGTCGCACCTGGGAGCCGGCGGCGGCGGTGCTGCTGCGGCCGCACGTGCACGGCGAAGCTGTTCCACCTTGGCGCGAATCTGCGGCATTGCTGCCATTGCGGCCTTCTCGCCTTCCAGGATCGCGTAGCCGCGCTGGCTGAAATCGGCGGCACCGATGTCCAGCACCTTGGGGCGGATGATGATGTCGGCGCGTGCCAGTTCCTGTTCGCCCAGACGCTGGCCCATGATCGCGATCGACTGATTGACGATGCCGAGCATGCCGGTTGGCGACTTGCCGCTGGCCTTGCTGGAGATATCCACCGCGATGACGAAGTCCGCACCCAACTGGCGAGCAGCGTCGACCGGCACCGGGCTGACCACGCCGCCGTCGACGAACATGCTCTGGCCGATCTTCACCGGTTCGAACACGCCTGGAATGCTGCTGGAGGCACGAACGGCTTGGCCCACGTTGCCGCGCACGAACACCGCGCGTTCGCCGTTATCCAGATTGGTGGCTACCGCAGCGAACGGCTTCTTCAGCTTCTCGGCCGGCTTGTTGTTGACCTGCGCGTTGACGTAGTCCTGCAGCTTCTGGCCCTGGACCAGCCCACCCGAGAACAGGCGCACGTCGCGGATGCTGGCTTCGTCCAGCGCCACCGCCTTGCTCTGCATGGCAAACGCATCCATGCCGCTGGCATACAGCGCACCGACCACGCTGCCGGCGCTGGTGCCGGATACCACCACCGGCTCGAAGCCATTGGCCTCCAGCATCTTGATCACGCCGATGTGCGCGAAGCCCTTGGCCGCACCGCCGCCCAGGGCGATGCCAATCTTCACCGGCTTGGCCGGCGCAGCCGGTACCGCCACCGGGGTGACCGGGGTCGGCTTGGTGTTTTCGCCACCGCAGGCGGCCAGCAGGCCGAGCAGGGCAACAGACAGCGTCAGACGGGTGCGGCGGAAGGCGTTCATCGGCAAGCCGAAAAGTGAATGGGCGATAGCATACCGGTAGTGCCGGCCGCTGGCCGGCACATGCGCGTCGATTGGTTATGCGAGGTTGCCGGCCAGCGGCCGGCACTACGGAAGGCGGCTTCACCGGTGCGAGAAGAGAGAAGGCCCGCATTCGCGGGCCTTCTCGGTGCCTTTCGGCCATTCGGTACTGCAGGTGCCTTTCGGCCAACGCGGCCACTATACGAGCGCAAGCCAGCCGGGACAAGCGATCGCACCATCGGAACCTCTGAATTATCCTTATTAATCAATATTTTGCACATGGATAAATCCGCTTCTTCCAGCTGCGACATGGACGAAGACAAAGCCGTTTCCGACATCGCACCCTTTGTTTCCAGCAGACCCTAGCAACCGATGCACTTGATGATGGCTCGCTGGATGGCTGCCAGGACATCCCCAGATACCTTCGGAGTGGGATGTCCATGTTGATTGAGGGGGCTTGAGCCTGGCTCGCGAAAAAACATCCATTAGCTCCGGCTGTTACCTAGGACGCCCGCAGCACGCGACCAGTCCATAGAGCAGGGGCGATCAGAACCGGTTATCCCCATCCAGAATCCGCCCCAGGCCGCCCAGCACCGAGCCTTCGCCGCGGTTCTGGCCTCCGCCCTGTGGTGCGGCCATCCACATGCGGCCGGCCAGGCGCGAGAACGGCAGGGACTGCAGCCAGACCTTGCCGGGGCCGGTCAGGGTGGCCAGGAACACGCCCTCACCGCCGAACACCATGCTCTTGATCCCGGCGACCCGGCGCACGTCCATGTTCACCGTCGAATGGAAGGCGACCACGCAGCCCGTGTCCACATCCAGACGCTCGCCGGGAGCCAGCTCGCGCTCGATAACGCAGCCGCCGGCATGGATGAACACCCAGCCGTCGCCCTCGAGCTTCTGCATGATGAAGCCCTCGCCGCCGAACAGGCCGGTCATGATCTTCTGCTGGAAGTGCACGCCGATCTGCACCCCGCGTGCGCCGGCCAGGAAGCTGTCCTTCTGGCAGATCAGGCGGCCGCCGTGCTGGTCCAGCTTCATTGGCAGCACGGTGCCGGGGTAGGGCGCGGCAAAGGCAACCTTGGCCTTGCCGTGGCCGGTGTGGGTGTACAGGGTGGCGAACAGGCTCTCGCCGGTCAGCACGCGCTTGCCAGCGCTCATCAGCTTGTCCATGAAGCCGCCGCCCTGGCCGCTGTGCGAGCCGTCGCCGAACACGGTGTCCATCTGCACGGCGGCGTCCTTGAACATCAGCGCGCCGGCCTCGGCGATCGCGCTCTCGCCCGGGTCCAGTTCGATTTCCACGAACTGCATCTCATGGCCGACGATGCGGTAGTCGATGTCGTCGGCGCGCTGGCTGCGCCCGCCTGAGCCGCCCGGGACCGGCGGCGGGGTGCCCACCGGGCCGGTGCTGCCGGCCAGCAGTTCGGGCACCTCGGCGATCTGCATCCAGCCGCTCATGCCCTCGCACCAGACCAGCGCCTGCCGGTTGGCCTGGGCAAACCGGCGGGCGGAATCGTCGTCCAGCGGCCCGATGCGGTCGGGTTGGCCGGAAAGGTGGAAGTACCACTGGGTCATGGGTAGGGCCTTTGGGTGAGATGGGGACAAGGACGGGCCTGGGAAGCCGATGTGACCGGTAGTGCCGGCCGCTGGCCGGCAACCACGCTGTCCTTCACATCATGGGTCCAAAACGTTGGTAATAAATGTCCGGAATTTGCGACGTTGTTGCTGTGCTGCAACAATTGTCTGGTAGCGCCGGTCCACCACCCCTCCCAACACAGCCTAATCGCCATGTTCCCGAACCGCACTGCCCACGGCCGCACCGCGTCCGTGCACCCCCTTGTTGTTGCCCTTGCCGCCCTGCTGCCATTGACGGCCGCAGCCCAGGACGCCCCCGCCGCCAAGGATCCGGTCGCCCTCGATACGTTGCAGGTAACGGCACAGCGCCGTGTGGAGAACGCCAAGGACGTGCCGGTTTCGATCTCGGCCATCCAGGGTGAAAAGCTTGACGTGCTCGGCTCGGCCGGCGATGACATCCGCTTCCTGTCGGCGCGCGTGCCCAGCCTGAACATTGAATCGTCCTATGGTCGTGCCTTCCCGCGCTTCTACATCCGCGGCCTGGGCAACACCGACTTCGACCTCAATGCCTCGCAGCCGGTTTCGCTGGTGTATGACGATGTGGTGCAGGAAAGCCCGCTGCTGAAGGGCTTCCCCCTGTTCGACCTGGCCGGCGTGGAAGTCCTGCGCGGCCCGCAGGGCACGCTGTTCGGCCGCAACACCCCGGCCGGCGTGGTCAAGTTCGATTCGGCCCGTCCGTCGCAGGACGCCGATGGCTACGTGAAGGTGTCCTACGGCACCTACGACACCTGGAACGTGCAGGGCGCGTACGGCGGCCCGCTGACCGACCGCTGGTCGGCGCGCGTGTCGGCGCTGTACCAGCGCCGCGACAACTACGTCGACAACACCCGCCCGAACGCCCCGGCCGAAGGCTTTGAAGGCTATGACGAGTCCGCCGGCCGCGTGCAGTTCCTGTACGAAGGCGACGAGTTCGAAGCACTGTTCAACCTGCACAAGCGCAAGCTCAACGGCACCGCGCGTCTGTTCCGGGCCAACATCATCCAGCCGGGCAGCAACGCGCTGGTGGAAAACTTCGACCGCGACAAGGTCTCCAATGACGGCGTGAACTTCTCCGAGCTGGACACCTGGGGCGGCAGCGCGCGCCTGCAGTGGAATCTGGGCAGCGTCACCCTGCACTCCATCACCGGCTATGAAACCGCCGAATCGCTCAACCACGGCGACATCGACGGCGGCTACGGTGCCAGCTTCCTTGGCGACGGCAATTACGGCCCCGGCTTCATTCCGTTCCCGTCCGAGTCGGCCGACGGTCTGCCCGACCACCGCCAGTGGACCCAGGAATTCCGCGTGGAATCCAACGAATGGGGTCGTTTCGACTGGCAGGCCGGCGTGTTCTACTTCGATGAAGACGTCACCATCGACAGCTTCAACTACGACTCGCTCACCCCCGGCAATCCGCAGACCGGCCACGCCGTGCAGAGCCAGCGCAACAAGGCTTGGGCGGTGTTCGCGTCCGGCGACCTGGACGTGACCGACAAGTTCAAGCTGCGTGCCGGCGTGCGTTACACCCAGGACAAGAAGGACTTCACCGCCAGCGTGCTGCAGGCGGTGCCGGGTGGCACCCCGGTCAGCGGCCCGTACCTGGCCAAGACCGATGTCGATGATGTCAGCTGGGACCTGAGCGGTGTCTACCAGATCACCGACAACCTCAACGCCTATGCGCGAGTGGCAAAGGGCTTCCGCGCGCCGTCGATCCAGGGCCGTCTGGCCTTCGGTGGCGTGTCGCAGGCCGATTCGGAGAAGGTGATCTCGTACGAAGCCGGCATCAAGGCCGACCTGTTCGACCGTCGTGCACGCCTGGGCTTCAACGTGTTCCGCTATGACGTCGACGGCCAGCAGCTGATCGCTGTCGGTGGTGCCAACAACACCGCCACCCTGCTCAACGCCGACAAGACCGTTGGCCAGGGTGTGGAGCTGGACTTCGAGGCCTACCTGACCGACCACGTGCTGCTGACCCTGGGCAGCAGCTACAACGACACCGAGATCAAGGACCGCGACCTGGCGGTGGCGATCTGCGGTGGCGGCTGCACCATCACCGACCCGACCACGGTCATCAATGGTGGCACCTACGCACTGGTCAACGGCAACCCGCTGCCGCAGGCACCGAAGCTGATCCACAACCTGACCCTGCGTGCGGGCTTCCCGCTCAATGACGCCAGCGAGCTGTACGTGTACACCGACTGGGCCTACCGCAGCCCGGTGAACTTCTTCCTGTATGAGTCGCCGGAGTTCCGCAGCCGCTCGTCGCTGGAAGGTGGCCTGCGCCTGGGCTACAACTGGGAATACGGCCAGTACGACGTGGCCGTGTTTGGTCGCAACCTGACCAACCAGACCCGCGTGGTCGGTGCGATCGACTTCAACAACCTGACCGGTTTCCTCAACGAGCCGCGCACGTTTGGCGTCGAGTTCACCGTGAAGTTCTGATGCAAGCGGCGCGGAGAAATCCGCGCCGTTTTTGTTTGGGTAGAGTCGACCCTTGGTCGACTGCTCCTCGTTCCGGCGTCATGAACCCCTGACGCGTGGCTTCGGTTGGGTTTAAACGTCGGCCAATGCAATGGAACCGGCCTGTCGCGGTGCTGGACGCTTGTGCCGCGCGTTGCGCGGTTGCCACGCATGGCGTGGCACTACGAATTGCTGGCGAACGCGGTCAGATCCGGATACCGCGGCATGGTGCTTCGGACATTACAGCGCGCTGTCTGGGCGCACCTTCAGCACGGCTTCTTCGGTCGCGCAATCGCGGCTGGAATGTGCGCCGCTCGCACGGGCGGCGGCGATTTCTTTGCGCGCCGCGGCCAGATCCCGCTGGAATTCCGGGTTGTCGTGCAGGCGCGCCACCGCCGCCGCACCCATGAAACGCCCCTCCAGAATGTCGCTCTGCCAGTGCACGTTGCACACCAGGCGGCTTTCGCCGTAGTTGCGGCCGCGCAGCTGGATGGCGTCGGCACGCTCGGGCACGATCTCGGAAAGAATCAGCGCCCAGGCCCAGCCAATCGACGTGTGGCCGGACGGGTAGGAGCCATTCTTGCGCAGCCCTTCCTCATCGTCCGGGGTGCAGGTGGGCTCGCCGTTGACCATGAACGGCCGCGCGCGCTGGTAATGGTGCTTCGCCACCCGGGTCGCCGCGCTGGCGTCAATCCGGCTGCGTTCCAGAAGGCGGTACAGCGCCGGGGTCTTCTGCGCGTCCACATCCATCCCGATCGCACAGGAGAACTGGTTGGCCCCTTCCGGGAAGCCCAGCTCCGCATCGGTCGTGGCCTGGGCGAAGCGCGGGCTGCCGCGCAGCGCACGCGCCTCGCGGCTGATCTGGTCGTCCAGGGCGGCAGCGGCCGACCCGGCAACCGGTGGGGCGGGCACCAGGTTCAAACTCGCTGGCACATCGCGGACCGCCAGGTAGCCCACCGCCTTGGTCACCACCGACGCCTCCACCGGCGTGCCCTGCGGGGCGGCCGTGGTGGCACAGCCGGCCAGAACCGACATCACGGCGGCAGCCAGGGCGGGGCGCAGCAGCGCAGATGGGGTGAACAACGACATGGGCAGTACTCGGCAACGATGAGCCCGCATGATCGCAGCTTCATCGGCCCCTGCCAGCGGCCGCAGGTCATGCCGCCAGACCCGGCATAACCCGTGAGAGTGGTTGCAGATGCAAGGAATACGGCACTGGTTCACGGAAATTCACGCGCCGCCCGGCATAGCTTCGGCCCCGGCAGCTTCCCCACGAGGGTGCCGGCAATCAGGGGGATCACCAAACATCCGGAGACACTCGATGCAAAGCAAAGCAGTGGGGACGGGGGCCATGCTGGCCCTCGGCTTGATGCTCACCTGCGCCAGCGCGCACGCCGCCGACGTGGTGGGCGTGGCCTTCGTGCACGGCACGGGCAAGCAGACCGACGCCCGCACCGACTACTGGCAACCCGGCATCATCGACAACGTGCGCCAGGGCCTGCCCAACAGCAGCAACTACACGGTCATCAACTGCGATTTCGAGCAGTACATGTGGAAGCCGGAAGCCGCCGGTTGCCTGGCCACCCAGCTCACCAGCTTCATCAACAGCAAGGGCATCACCAGGCTGGTGGTGATCACCCATTCCAACGGCGGCAACGTGGTGCGCTGGATCCTGTCCAACCCCACCTACGACAGCCGCTACCCGAAGCTGATCCAGACCATCAGCAAGGTCACCGCGCTGGCCCCGTCCTCGGCCGGCACGCCGCTGGCCGACGCCGTGCTCAACGGCAATGTGTTCGAAGCCTCGGTCGGCTGGTTGCTCGGCTACCAGAACGACGCCGTGCGCATGCAGCAGGTCGGCTGGATGGCCACCTACAACGCGCAGAACCTGTACGGCACGGCCGGCCGCCCGGCATTGCCCAAGCCGTTCCGCGCGGTGGTGGGGTCGGATGTAGATTCGGCGGTGTGGGACAGCGACAGCTACTGCGGCGGCTATCCGCTCAACGTGGGACTGGAGTTCACCCAGAACTGGTTGAACAGCTGCTCCGACGGCTTCCTGGAGTGCAGCAGCCAGCGCGCCGCGGGCACCGTGCTGTTCACCGACACCGCGCGTACCGCCGGGGCCGAGCCGCTCAGCCACAACCAGAGCCGCCGCGACTGCTTCGGCCTGGGCACGATCCTGCGCAACGACCTTACCCTTTAAGGAGCACGACATGACCTCACCCGTGAAACTTGCGGCGGCCATGGCCGTCGCCCTCGCCGCCCTGCCATTGCACGCTGCGCAACCGCTTCAAGCCGCCCGGAGCACCGACCAGGTGCCGAACCGCGTCGAATCTGCCCCACTCCCAGCCGATGCCGGCGAGCGCGAACCGGTCAGCTTCGCCTGGGCGCTGGATCCGACCCAGGCGCTGTCCGACCCGGCCCCGTTCGTGGCGATCAGCCGCAGCTACTGGGAAATGGTGGACGGCAGCGCCTTGCAGCAGGGCGTGGCGCTGCCGATGACCGCCCCCGACGCCGTCATCCAGGTCAGCCCGGCCCCAGGCGCACGCACCCTCACCCCCGCGCAGTGGCAACTGCGTGACCCGGCTGGCACCCTGAAGGTCGAGCAGGTGGTCGACAGTCAGCAGTTGCAGGCGGCCGGCATGTCGGTGAACGCCGGCACCGGCATGGCCCGCACCGGCAAGACCGCCGCTGCCGGCACCTACCGGCTGCAGAGCGCGCAGGCGCAGGGCCGCTACGTGGTGCAGGTGCTGGAACCGAACAGCCCGATCAGCCTGCGCCTGCAGGGCAGCCGCGACCAGGTGCTGGCCGGCGGCACGTTGACCGTCAACGCACAGCTGGTGGATGACGGCGGCAGCGCCCAGAGCGGTGCCGCGCGCAATCTCGTCCGCAGCCTGCCCGCTGGCGGCGAAGCACTGCTGGTGGCTCCAGACG
Source organism: Stenotrophomonas oahuensis (assembly GCF_031834595.1). Classification (NCBI taxonomy): domain Bacteria; kingdom Pseudomonadati; phylum Pseudomonadota; class Gammaproteobacteria; order Lysobacterales; family Lysobacteraceae; genus Stenotrophomonas; species Stenotrophomonas oahuensis. The sequence goes on from NZ_CP115541.1 coordinate 1,723,211, forward strand.
GCCGTAGCTGGCCGGTGCCGCTGCAGGCGGGCAAGAACGGGCTGACCGCGCAGGTCACCGTGCCGCAGGACGTAGGCAACACCCAGGGGCTGTGGGAACTGCAGACCTTCATCAGCGCCAATGGCGTGCAGCGCGACGCCAAGATCGCCTTCGCCGTGGCCCAGGCCACCGCACGCTTCAGTGGGCAGGTCCAGGCCGACGCCGGCAAGCGCGTGCTGCAGTTGCCGCTGCAGGTGGGCGCGCCGGGCCGTTACGAGGCCCGCGGCACGCTGTACGCCACCGGGCCGGACGGCCAGCTGCGGCCGGTGGCGCAGGCGCACAGTGCGGCGTGGTTTGCGACGGCCGGTGCCGGCACGTTGAGCCTGCCGTTCGACAGCGTGGCCCTGCCGAAGGGATACGGTGCGCCGTTCCAGGTGCGCGCGCTGGAGCTGCGGGATCAGACCCGCATGGCCCCGATCGAATCGCGCGCGGTCGCGGTGTCGTTCTGAACAATGACGGGATGGGGCTTCGGCCCCGTCCCGTCGGTGTCGCACGATGGGTAGTGCCGGCCGCTGGCCGGCAACCCGACTTAGTCGGCAAATGCAGTCAAATGCCCGTTGTGCTCCTGCACCCGCACCGGCCCACCGAACACCTCGGATAGCGGCGCATCGCGCAGCAGCTCGGCGCGCGGCCCATCAGCCACAATCCGCCCCGCACGCAGCAGCACCACCCGCTCGATCTCCGGAATCACTTCCTCGATGTGGTGGGTCACCAGCACCAGGGTGATGCCCTGGGTCGCCAGCGAGCGCATGGTGCTGATTAGCTGCTGGCGCGCCACCAGGTCCAGCCCGGTGGACGGTTCATCCAGCAGCAGCGCCTGCGGCCGGTTCACCAGTGCCCGCGCGATCAGCACACGGCGGGTCTCACCCGCAGACAGCTCCGCATAACCACGTGCCAGCAAGGGCAGGGCACCGGTCAGGGCCAGTGCCTGGCGCGCCCGCTCGCGCATGTCGGCGGTCACTTCGCGGAACGCGGGCACCACGAAGCTGGCGAAGAAGCCGGTCAGCACCGCCTCTTCCACGGTCAGCCCGGGCATATCCGAGAGGTTGGCGCTGAGGTCGCCGGTGACGATGCCCAGCTGCGAACGCAGCCGGTCCACCTGCCAGCGGTTCTGGCCCAGCACCTTCACTGCAACCGTGCCGTCGGCATGCGCCAGCGGGTACAGCTCGCGGGTGATCAGCTTGATGAAGGACGACTTGCCGCACCCGTTCGGGCCCAGCAGGGCGGTGTGCTGACCCTGCGCGATGCGCAGGCTGAGGTCATGCAGCACCCGCACCTGGCCGCGGATGACGCAGGCACGGTCCAGTTCGATCAGCGGGGCGGGGCTTACGGCGGCGGGAACTGCAACGGTCATGAATAGGGGGCCGGACTCACGAAGGACGAAAACAACTGAATGACTGCGCAAAAATGGCACCAGAGGGATGCAGTTTGCAACGTCTGCCCCCATCATGGGCGTACGTGACCCTGTCCATCTGCTGGCCGAAGGCCTGGAGTTCTGCAATGCCCGAAATGCTCATCAACTTCCTGACCGGCGGCGTCGCTGGCCTTGGCTGGTGGGGCATGGCGCTGGTGCTGCTGGTGTTCACCCAGCTCACGATCTTCGCTGTGACGCTGTACCTGCATCGCAGCCAGGCGCATCGGGGCGTGGATTTCCACCCGGTCATCTCGCACTTCTTCCGGTTCTGGGTGTGGCTCACCACCTCGATGATCACAAAGGAGTGGGTGGCCATCCACCGCAAGCACCACGCCAAGGTGGAAACCGAGGAAGACCCGCACAGCCCGGTCACCAAGGGCATCGGCACCGTGTTCTGGCGCGGCGTGGAGCTGTACCGTGAAGCCCGCACTCTACGCGCGGACATCGACCAGTACGGCCGCGGTGCGCCGGAGGACTGGATCGAGCGCCACCTGTACACCCCGCACGCCAACCTGGGCCCGGTGGTGCTGTTCTTCGTCAATCTGCTGCTGTTCGGCCTGCCCGGCGTGGCCCTGTGGGCGATCCAGATGGCCTGGATTCCGTTCTGGGCAGCGGGCGTGGTCAACGGCTTGGGCCACTGGTGGGGCTACCGCAACTTCGAATCCGCCGACACCTCCACCAACCTCACCCCGTGGGCGTTCTGGATCGGCGGCGAAGAGCTGCACAACAACCACCATGCCTTCCCCAGCTCGGCCCGCTTCTCGATGCGCCGCTGGGAGTTCGACATCGGCTGGGCCGCGATCCGCGGTCTGCAGGCCGTGAAGCTGGCCAAGGTGCTGCGCGTGGCCCCGAGCATGGACGTACGCCCGAACATCGCCGTGCCGGATGCGGAAACCCTGAAGGCGCTGCTGTCGCACCGCTTCCAGGCGATGACCGACTACCAGCGCAACGTGTTCGTGCCTGCGCTGCGCGAAGAAGCTGCATTTGCCGGGGCCAAGCTGCGCAAGCTGCTGCCGCGCCGCATGCGCCGTGGCCTGGTCAACGACGGTCGCTGGCTGAAGCCGGCCTGCCGTGCGGAGCTCAACAGCTGGGTGGAGCAGCGTCCGCGCATCCGCGTGCTGGTGGAACACCGCGCGCGCCTTTCCGCGCTGCTGGAGGCTCGCAGCAACGACGCCGCCGAACGCCTGAAGGCGCTGCAGGCCTGGTGTCAGGACGCGGAAGCCAGTGGTATCGCCGCGCTGCAGGCCTATGCAGCGCGCCTGAAGGGCTATGCGTTGACGGCGCACTGACGGTGCGTCGTCTGCTCTGCACCGCGCTGCTGCTGGGCAGCGCCGTGGCCCACGCCCAGGTCGCCGATACCGGCACCTATCTGCAGCGCATGGACACCGACGCTGACGGCAAGGTCAGCGTGGATGAGTATGTGGCGTGGATGATGTACGCGTTTGACCGCATGGACCGGAATGGCGACGGCGTGTTGAGCAGTGATGAGCTGCCGGGCGGGAAGGGCAAGCCGATCACCCGCGAGCAGCAGCGGCAGACGATTGTGGAGCGCTTCCACAAACAGGATGCGAACAAGGATGGGTTCCTGAGCGCGAAGGAACTGGCTGCCCCGCCGCGGTGATGCGCCCCGGCGCAACCGGTTCAATTTCTCCGCCGGGCACGCGCCCGGCGAACAGCGCAATCGACCTGCGCACGTAGCAATTCGTAGTGACACGCCATGCGTGTCAACCGCGCGCAGCGCGGCACAAGCGCCCGAAGCCACGATCAACACGGCACCTGGTTGCGGCCGGCGTTTATCGTTGACCGAAGACCTGGGTCAGGCGTTCGCGATGCAGGATCGAAGAGCGGACGCGCATGGCGCGTCCCACGGTGATACGCCATGCGTGTCACGTCGGCAGCGGTAGAATCCCCCCATGCCCGAACTGCCCGAAGTAGAAACCACCCGTCGTGGCCTCGCGCCGCACCTGGAAGGCCGCCGCATTCACGGCGTGATCCTGCGCCGGCCTGACCTGCGCTGGCCGATCCCCGACGAAATCAGCACCCTGCTGCCGGGCCAGGCGATTGAAGGCGTGCGTCGCCGCGCGAAGTATCTGCTGCTGGACACCGCCATCGGCAGTGCGGTGCTGCACCTGGGCATGTCCGGCAGCCTGCGGGTGCTGCCGGGCGACACACCCGTGCGGGCGCACGACCACGTCGACATCAGCCTGGACAACGGCCGCCTGCTGCGCTTCAACGACCCGCGCCGGTTCGGCAGCCTGCTCTGGCAACCGGCGGGGCAGACCCACGAACTGCTGGCCGGGCTGGGCCCGGAACCGCTGGACGACGTCTTTGACGGTGAGTACCTGTTCCAGCGCAGCCGCGGCCGCAAGGCCCCGGTGAAAACCTTCCTGATGGATCAGGGGATCGTGGTCGGGGTGGGCAACATCTATGCCGCCGAAAGCCTGTTCATGGCCGGCATCAACCCGCTGCGTGAAGCCGGCAAAATCTCGCGTGAGCGCTACCTGCGGCTGGGCGCGGCAGTGAAGCAGATCCTCGGCCACGCCATCACCCGCGGCGGCACCACCCTGCGCGACTTCATCAATCCGGACGGCGCGCCTGGTTACTTCGAGCAGGAGCTGCTGGTTTACGGGCGTGAAGGCGAGCCCTGCCGGCAGTGCGGGCGGCCGCTGCGCCACGCCACCATTGGCCAGCGCGCCAGTGTGTGGTGCAGCCATTGCCAGCGCTGAGTCGCACTTTTAGCCTCACGCGGGCGCTATAGTCGGCCCAACGTCACCGGCGGGGGTTTGGCATGGACGAAGGCCCGGATATCACCGTATGGCTGGATTCGGCCCGCTCGGGCGACCGTGCCGCGCTGGATCGGGTGCTGACCCTGCTGTATCAGGAGCTGCACACGATGGCCCGGCGCCAGCTGGCCGGCCAGCAGGGCCGTACCCTGGACGCCACCTCGCTGGTGCACGAGTCCTACCTGAAGCTGCTGGGCGCACGCGGCGCGGCACGCTTTGAAGACCGCGCGCACTTTTTCGCCTATGCGGCCTCGGCCATGCGCAGCGTGGTGGTGGATTACGCCCGCAACCGGCTGGCCCGCAAGCGGGGCGGTGATCTGAAGCGGGTCGCGGAGATTCCCGAGAACAGCAGCAGCGGCGTGCGCCTGGACGAAGACCTGCTGGCGCTGGACGTGGCGCTGGCCCGCCTGCAGGCGGTGGATGGGCACCTGGCCAAGGTGGTCGAGCTGCGTTATTTCGCTGGGTTGTCGGAGCAGGAAATCGCCGATCTGTGCCAGCGTTCGGAACGCAGCATCCGCCGTGACTGGCAGAAGGCGCGGCTGTTCCTGCTGGCCTCGGTGCGCGAAGACTGAGCGGTTCAACGGCGGTCGGAGATCGATCGTATGGAAGCAGGGCGCTGGCAGCAGTTGTCGTCGCTGCTGGATCAGTTGCTGGAGTTGCCACCCGACCAGCGCGCCGCGCGCCTGGCCCGGCTGCACGCGTCCGACCCGACCCTTGCCGGGGAAGTGGAGCGGCTGCTGCAGCATGAAGCCGACAGCCACGATTTCATGGCCCAGCCGCTGTGGACGGCGGCACCGGAAGACAGCCGTGAGGGCACGCGCATCGGCCCCTACCGCCTGCTGCGCCGGCTGGGCGAAGGTGGCATGGGCGAGGTCTGGCTGGCCGAACGCGCCGACGGGCTGTACGAACGCCAGGTCGCACTGAAACTGTTGCGCAGCGGCTATGCCGACCCCGGCCTGCGCCAACGCTTCAGCCGTGAACGCGAAATTCTGGCGCGCCTGCAGCACCCGCACCTGGCGCAGTTGCTGGACGCCGGCATCGATCTGCAGGGCCAGCCCTATCTGGCGCTGGCCTACGTGGAAGGCGAGCCGATCACCGACTACTGCCAGCGCCTGCAGCTGCCGCTGGAGCGCCGGCTGAAGCTGATGCAGCAGGTATGCGCGGTGGTCAGCCACGCGCACGCCAACCTGATCGTGCACCGCGATCTGAAGCCTTCCAACATTCTGGTCACTGCAGACGGCGAGGTGAAGCTGCTGGATTTCGGCATTGCCAAGCTGCTTGATGACGAACAGCCGCGCGATCCTGGGGCGCACCCGCCCACCGAAGCGCGTGCGTTCACTCTGCACTACGCCGCGCCGGAGCAGGTGCGCGGCGAACCGGTGACCACGCTGACCGATGTGTACTCGTTAGGGGTGGTGCTGTTCGAGGTCATCACCGGACGCAAGCCGTATCGGCTGCGCCGCCTCAGCGACGCCGAATGGGAGCGCTCGATTCTGGAGGTGAACGCCCCGCGCGCATCGAGTCTCCTGTTACGCACCGACCCTGGTAGTGCCGGCCGCTGGCCGGCAACCGCAGCCGACCCCGAACCAAGTGCCGCCACACGTCGCCTGGCACGCCGCCTGCGCGGCGACATGGACACCATCCTGCTGAAGGCGCTGCAGAAGGAACCGGCGCAGCGCTACGCCTCGGTGGAGGCGTTGTCGCAGGACGTGCAGCGCTTTCTGGAGGGACGCCCCATTCACGCGCGCCCGCAGCGCGCGCTGTACCGGCTGCGCAAGTACCTGGGCCGGCACCGCTGGGGCGTGGCATTGGGCGCGGTCAGCGTGTTCGCCCTGCTGGTGCTGGCGGTGCTGGCCGTGTGGCAGATGCAGCAGGCGCGGCGCGAGATTGCCCGTGCGCAAGCCATGCAGGACTTCACCATCGGCCTGTTCGACCGCGCTGCCAGTGCGCGACACGGCAGCTTCGACGTCCGCCAGATGCTGGCGACCGGGCAGCAGCGTGGCGAAGCCGAACTGGCCGACCAGCCCTTGCCGTTGGCCGACCTGGAAGGGGTGATCGGGCGGCTGCGCATTGGCCTTGGCGATTACCAGCTGGCGCTGCAGACCCTGGACCGGCAGCGCGCGCTGCTGGAGCAGGTGGACGATGTGCCGCCGGAACTACAGCTGGAAGCGGTCACCCAACGCGGGCGCGCGTTGCGCATGCTGGGGCGCTCGCGCGAATGCGTAGCCCACCTGAGCCCGATGCAGGCGCTGGCCGCGCAGTACCAGCACGCGTTCCCTTCGCTGGTGGCCGAATACCACGCCCAGCTGGGCCGCTGCCAGCAGTTGCTGGGTTACAGGGGGCCCGCACGCGAGGCCTTTACCCAGGCGCTGAGCCTGCGCCGCGACCTCCTCAAGGACACCACCAGCACGGCGGAAAGCCTGGCCGACCTGGCCGCGCTGGACAGCGACGAAGGCCGTACCCAGGCCGCATTGGCGGGCTATCGGCAGGCGCTGCAGCTGCTGCAGCTGCGCACCAGCGAGCGTGACCCGCAGCGGGTCACCCTGCGCCGCCACCTGGGGGAAACGCTGGCCGCGCAGGGTGACCTGGACGCGGCCTCGCAGCACCTGCACATGGCGTGGAACGACGCACTTGGCCTGTACGGCCCCGACCACCCGGAAACCCTGGGCATCCGCCGCCTGCGCGGCACGTTGGCGCTGCAACGTGGCGACCTGGCTGAGGCCGAAGCGACCCTGCAGGAAGTACATCGGCTGACCCGGCTGGCGCTGGGCGATCGGCACCGCGATACCGGGGCCAGTTGGAACGCCATGGGCCACCTGGCACGAGAGCGCGGCGACACCGCGCAGGCAGTGGAGGATTTTGCCCGTGCGGTGGAGATCTGGCGTCAGCCCGATTGCGTAGGCCTGCTGCCGCTGGGGCTGTACGACTACGGCGTGGCGCTGGCCGACGCGGGGCGATGGGAGGAGGCGCTGGCGGCGCTGCGCGAAGGCCGCCAATGGCTGGCCGCGCAGCGCGGCGAAGACGATCCCATGGTGCAGCGCGCCGACTGGCGGATGGCCGACATCCTGGGAGCCCGGGTGGACCCGGTGGATGCCGGGCAGCGCCTGGCCGGGCTGATGGCACGACCAGCGCGCGGCGGGCCCGAAGCGGTGCTGCAGCAACACGCCGTCCAGCTGGCCTGGGCACGCAACCTGGTGCGGTTGGGGCAGAGCGTGGAAGCCGAGCGCGTGCTGGCCCAGGTGGTGGCCGTACCGGGTGCCGACCCGCGCACGCAGCAGCTGCGCTGGCGGGCGCGCCTGCTGCAGGGTCAGCTGCGCTGCAGCCAGGCCCCGCCGCGAGGCCGCGCGGCGCTGCTGGCGCTGCGTGACGACGTGCGCAGGCTTCGACCGGAGGGCGGCCGGGTGGCGCGCAGCATCGAACTGGCCCTGGGCGACTGCGGTGACGGGTCGCTGCACAGGGTCGCGTCGCGAGACTGAACGCTCCCCATTCATCACAGCGGCGATTTAACGTTCGCGTGCCTATGATGGCCGGCCCTTTCCTGCCTTTGCTGCCCTGCATGCAACGACGCGACTTCATCCGCAACGCTTCCCTGGCCCTGGCGGCCATCGGTTTTCCCGCGCTGCCGGCCTGCGCCGCGCAGGGCAACCAGGTGGGCCTGCGCCGGCTCGGCCAGCCGCAGCCGTTCGACTTCGCCACGCTCAAGGGCCAGGCCCGCGCGCTGTCCGAAGCCGCCTACAAGAGTCACCGCCGCACCCTGCCCGGGCCGCTGGAGGCGTTGGACTGGGACCAGTACCAGTCCATCCGCTACCGTCAGGACCACGCGCTGTGGGCCGACCAGCCCGGTCGCTTCCAGGCCAAGTTCTTCCACCTGGGTCTGTACTTCCATTCGCCGGTGCGGATGTTCGACGTGGTCAACGGCATCGCCCAGGAACTCGCCTATGACCCGGCCGCGTTCGACTACGGCAAGAGCGGTCTGAAGGGCAGCCACCTGCCTGCCGACCTGGGCTTTGCCGGCTTCCGCCTCAACACCCGCCAGGACACCGACCGCGACTTCGCCGCGTTCCTGGGGGCCAGCTATTTCCGCGCGGTCGGCAAGGAAGGACAGTACGGCCAGTCCGCGCGCGGCCTTGCGATCGACACCGGCATGGACCGTCCGGAGGAATTCCCGGACTTCATTGCCTATTTCCTGGAGCAGCCGGCCAAGGACTCCAACACCCTGGTGGTGTACGCCCTGCTGGATTCGCCCAGCGTGGCCGGTGCCTACCGCTTCGCCATCACCAACGGCGATGTGCTGTTGATGGACGTGGACGTGGCGCTTTATCCGCGCAAGACCATCGAGCGCCTGGGCATCGCACCGTGCACCAGCATGTACCAGGTGGGCGAGAACGACCGCCGCATGGCCTGGGACTGGCGTCCGGAAATCCACGATACCGACGGCCTGTCGATGTGGACCGGGGCCGGCGAGTGGATCTGGCGGCCGCTGAGCAACCCGCGCCAGCTGCGCTTCAACATGTTCGTGGACAACAACCCGAAGGGCTTCGGGCTGCTGCAGCGCGACCGCAATTTCGACCATTACCAGGACGACGGCGTGTTCTACGAGAAGCGCCCGTGCCTGTGGGTGGAACCGAAGGGCCAGTGGGGCAAGGGCTCGGTGCAGCTGGTGGAAATTCCCACCGTGGACGAGACCTTCGACAACATCGTCGCGTTCTGGAACCCGGAAGCCAAACCCCAGCCGGGCCAGGAAATGCTGCTGGGCTACCGCCTGTACTGGGGCGCGGAACCGCCGGCACGGCCGCCGCTGGCCCAGGCCGTGGCCACGCGCACCGGGCTGGGCGGGGTGATCGGCAAGAAGCGCGAGTACTTCTCGTGGCGTTTCGCGGTGGACTTCGAAGGCGGCGAGCTGGCCGCGCTGATCGACAAGGGCGAAGTGGAAGCGGTGGTGCAGACCAGCCGTGGTCGCACCGAGATTGTCTCTGCGCGTCCGCTGCGCGAGATCAAGGGTTACCGCGCCATGTTCGACCTGGTGCCGCCGGATGATTCCACCGATCAGATCGATATTCGTCTGTATCTGCGCAGTGGTGGCAAGACGCTGACGGAGACGTGGCTGTATCAGTACAACCCGCCGCCGGCCGGTGCGCCGGAGCGGACGTTGTATTGATCAACGGCGTACCGACCAACGGTATGCCCATCTACGATGGGCACCCTTCGGGCCGTCGGCAAGCGACGTTAGGAATGGCTTACGCCATTCCTTGCGGTACCTACCGGCTGCGCTTCACAACGGCAAGGCGGCCTGCATGGGCTCGATCCGGCCTTCGCCGCGCGTGATCTTCTTGAACTCGGCGCGGCTCACCGATACGTAGCGCTCGTTGCCGCCAATCTCCACCTGCGGGCCGTCCTGCACCGCGTGGCCGTGTTCGTCCACGCGCACGGTCATCGTGGCCTTCTTGCCGCTGTGGCAGATGGTTTTGATCTCCTGCATCTCGTCGGCCCAGGCCAACAGGTACTGGCTGCCCTCGAACAGCTCGCCGCGGAAGTCGGTGCGCAGGCCGTAGCACAGCACCGGAATGCGCAGCTGGTCGACCACCTCGCTGAGCTGCCAGACCTGGCTGCGGCTGAGGAACTGTGCTTCGTCGACCAGCACGCAGCCCAGCGGGCCGTGCGCGTCCAGATCCTGGCGGATCAGCTGCTCCAGATCGGTCTCGCGGTCGAACGCGATGCCGTCGGCCTTCAGCCCGATCCGGGAGGCGACCACGCCGCGCCCGGCGCGGTCGTCCAGGCGCGGGGTCAGGATCGCCACCCGCATGCCGCGCTCGCGGTAGTTGTGCGCCGACTGCAGCAGCGTGGTGGTCTTGCCGGCGTTCATCGCCGAATAGTAGAAGTAGAGCTTGGCCATGCTGGGGATTTTAAACGGCTGGAAGGGGGTTGTTCAGTCTGGTTGTTCAGCCGGGCAAGCCCGGCTCTACGGGGGGCACGACCCCGGTACAATGCCGGCTCCACGGAGAAGGCATGCACGGTCTCAACCCCCCTCAACGCGCCGCAGTGCTGCACTGCGAAGGTCCCCTGCTGGTGCTGGCTGGCGCGGGCAGCGGCAAGACGCGCGTGATCGTGGAAAAGATCGCCCAGCTGATCGCCAGCAAGCGCTATCCGGCGCGACGCATCGCGGCGATCACCTTCACCAACAAGTCGGCCAAGGAAATGCGCGAGCGTGTGGGCAAGCGCCTGCACGGCGATGACGCCGACGAAGTGACCATCTGCACCTTCCATGCGCTGGGGCTGAAGTTCCTGCAGATCGAACACGCGGCGGTCGGGCTCAAGCGCGGCTTCTCCATCTTCGACGCCGACGACGCCACCTCGCAGGTCAAGGACCTGATGTACGGGGCCAAGCCGGACGACATCGAGGACGTGAAAAATCTGATCTCGCGCGCGAAGAACGCTGGCCTGTCGCCCGAACAGGCAATGGCCGAAGCGCGCAGCAACCGCGAGAAGGAAGCGGCCAGCGTGTACGAGCGCTACCAGCTGCGCCTGACCGCGTTCAACGCGGTGGACTTCGACGACCTGATCCGCCTGCCGGTTCAGGTGCTGGAAGAACACCCGGACATCGCCCTGGCCTGGCGCGAGCGCATCGGCTACCTGCTGGTCGACGAATGCCAGGACACCAACGACGCCCAGTACCGGCTGCTCAAGCAGCTGGCGGGCAGCGCGGGTAACTTCACATGCGTAGGCGACGATGACCAGTCCATCTATGCGTGGCGCGGGGCAAACCCGGAAAACCTGCAGCAGATGGCGCGCGACTACCCCGCGCTTGAAATCATCAAGCTGGAGCAGAACTACCGCTGCTCCAACCGGGTACTGCGCGCGGCCAATGCGTTGATCGCCAACAATCCGCACGAACACCTGAAGAAGCTGTGGAGCGACCAGGCCGACGGTGAACGCATCCGCGTGTGGGAATGCCGCAACAGCGAGCACGAGGCAGAAAAGGTCGCCGCCGAGATTTCCTATCTCGCCACCTCCAAGCAGATTCCGTGGAGCGACTTCTGCATCCTGTTCCGCGGCAACTTCCAGTCGCGACCACTGGAAAAGGCGCTGCAGCTGGTACGCGCGCCGTACCACATCACCGGCGGCACCGCCTTCCTGGAGCGCCAGGAAGTGAAGGACACGCTGTCGTGGTTGCGCCTGCTGGTGAACCCGGACGACGACACCGCATTCATGCGCGCGGTGCAGTCACCCAAGCGCGAAGTGGGCGCGGGCACGCTGGCCAAGCTGGCCGAGCTGGCCTCGGAGAAGGACATGCCGATGGCGCAGGCGGCCGAAGCCCTCGGCGCGCTGGCGCAGTTGCCACCGCGCGCGGCCAACAGCCTGAGCCGATTCACCGACATCCTGCGTGACCTGCGTGCGGGCATGCCCCAGCTCAGCTCCGGAGACCTGGTGCGCAAGCTGGTGAAGGACTCCGGGCTGGTGTCTGAGCTGCGCAGCAGCTGCAAGGAAGAGTCCACCTACCAGCGCCGCCTGGGCAACCTGGAAGAACTGGCGCAGTGGTTCGAGGGCGGTCCGCGCGGCGCGTCCACCGCCGATCTCGCCGCGCAGCTGGCGCTGCTGTCGCGCAACGACAAGGATGACGGCGGCAACCAGGTGCGCATGATGACGCTGCACGCCTCCAAGGGCCTGGAATTTCCGTACGTGTTCATCGTTGGCTGCGAGGACGGCGTGCTGCCGCACCAGGTCAGCCTGGACGAAGGCACCCTGCAGGAAGAACGCCGGCTGCTGTACGTGGGCATCACCCGCGCCAAGGTGCAGCTGTGGATGAGCTACAGCAAGCTCACCCGCAAGTTCGGTGAGCACGTGCGGCTCAAGCCCAGCCGCTTCTTCGACGAGATTCCCGCCGAAGAGATGCAGCGCGACGGGGCCGATCCCGTCGCCGATGCCGCGCGCAAGAAAGAACGGGCCAACGCGGGACTGGCCGCGATCCAGGCGTTGTTCGACTAGGAGATGCCATGTCCGCCCTGATCCAGACCGATCGCCTGCACCTGCGTCTGATCGACCCCGACCACGACGCCGCTGACATGTTGGCCCTGCTCAACGAGCCGGGCTTCATCCGTAACATCGCCGACCGCGGCGTGCGCACGCTGGCGCAGGCACGCGATTACACCGCCGAGCGCGTGTTGGGCAGTTACACGCTCAACGGGTTCGGCATGTACGCGATCATCCGCCGCAGCGACGGCGCGTGGCTGGGCAATGCGGGGCTGGTGAAACGCCCGGAGCTGCCCGGGCCGGATATCGGCTATGCGTTGATGTCGCAGTACGAGGGGCAGGGCTATGCCTTCGAAGCTGCACGTGGCGTGCAACATTACGCGCGTGACCGGCTGGGATACCCGGAACTGTACGGCATCGTGGCACCGCATAACGCGCGCTCGGCGGCGTTGTTGCAGAAGCTGGGGATGGAGCCGCGCGGTCGCTTGCGCTTGCCGCCGCCGGTGGATGAAGAAGTATTGGTGTTCGCCACACCGGGTGCGTTGGCATTGGGGTGATCTGACGCTATCCGTTGGACACGCATGGCGTGTCCCTACACGACCGACGTCCCGCCGAACCGCCCGCACATTCGAACGACCCGCCGCGTAGTGACGCGCCATGCGCGTCAACCGCGGACCGTCATCGCGCGGGCATCAACCGCGCCCCAACAACTCCGCCACCTGCGCCTGTAATTCCGCCACAGTCGCCTCCAACTCAGCCACGCGCGCCTCCAACCCGGCATTACCGCCGCCCGACACCGGCGCAGCCCTGTACGCCTCGGCCAGCGCCTCTACATCCACCGGCCCACCCAGCAGGTGCATGAACCGGTCCTCGCGCTGCCCGCTGGCACGCGGCAGTTGTACCGCCAATCCGCGCTGGATCATCCGCTCCAGGTGGTGGCGCAGTTCGTCGGCGTCCTGGAACTGGAACAGGCGCTCGCTGCGGGTCAGCAGTTCACCCGTGGTCTGCGGGCCGCGCAGCAGCAACAGACCCAGCAGGGCCAGCTGCTGGCGGGTCAGGTCCAGCGCGCTGCCGGCGCGGTGCTCGAAGCGCTCGGCACGCGAGGAAAACTGCTGCCGGGCCAGGCCCAGGCCCTCCAGCTGGCGCAGCGCATGGTGCACGTCGCCGGCCGACAGCTGCATCACCGGTTCGCGCGCGGTTTTCTGGTTGGCCGCCACCTGGGTGGCATTCACGGTCAGCGGGTAGGCGTCCGGGGTGGTGGCCTCTTTCTCGATCAGGCAGCCCAGCGCGCGGGCCTGGGCCGCGTTCAGCACGGGCAGGGCGGGGGTCTGGGTGTCGTCGTTCACGGGCGCGCTCCGGGGCGTTCAGGGGCGTGCAGCATAGCCGAGGCCCGCAGCGGCCATGAACCGCACGGCCTTACCCGGTAAACTGGCGCGAATCTGTTGCTGGTGAGCCACATGCGTCGTTCTGCTGCCGTATCCCTGTCCGTTCTTGCCTGCGCCGTGATGGCGCTCAGCGCCTGCAAGCGCACCGAGACCGCCGCCGCTCCGGCGGAGGCCGCCCCGGCTGCTGCGGCGGCGAAGCCCGAGGCGGCCGATGCCACCGCCAACGACAACCTCAACGCGGTGCTGTGGATGCAGCGTTCGCAGGAATACCGCGCCATCACCGAGCAGACCTACCGCTCGGCCGCCGACCACCTGGACAAGGCGCTGAAGGAAGCGAACTGGGACGCACTGGTGCCGGAAGAACGCGGCAACGACGCCAAGGGCCTGAAGCCGGCCGTCGTGCTGGACGTGGACGAGACCGTGCTGGACAACTCGCCCTACCAGGCGCGCCTGGTCCGCGATGGCAAGGAATACGACGAAGTGACCTGGGCGCAGTGGGTCGCCGAGAAGAAGGCCAAGGCCATTCCGGGTGTGGTTGATTTCGCCAAGGCGGCCAACGCCAAGGGCGTGACTCTGCTGTACATCTCCAACCGTGCCGTGCACCTGAAGGAAGCGACCCTGGCCAACCTGCGCAGCGAAGGCCTGCCGGTGGCCGATGACAGCGTGTTCCTGGGCCTGGGCACGGTGGTGGAAGGCTGCGAGCAGAACGGCAGCGAGAAGAACTGCCGTCGCCGCCTGGCCGGGCAGAAGTACCGCGTGCTGATGCAGTTCGGCGACCAGCTGGGTGACTTCGTGGAAGTCACCGCCAACACCAACGAGGCGCGCGACGCCCTGCAGCAGCAGTACCACGATTGGTTCGGCGAGCGCTGGTGGATGCTGCCCAACCCGAGCTACGGCGGCTATGAGCCGGCCCAGTTCAACAACGACTACAGCCAGTCGCGCGAGGCGCGCCATGACGCCAAGCGTGCTGCCCTGGACTACGCGCCGTGAGCCGCGCACCGCTGCCGCTGCGTGATGACGAGCGCCTGATCTTCGCGCTGGACGTGCACGGCCAGGAGGAAGCGCTGGCCTGGGTCGACCGTCTTGGCGATGCGGTGTCGTTCTACAAGATCGGCATGGAACTGCTGGCGTCCGGCGAGTACTTCCAGGTGCTCGACGCGCTGGCCGCACGCGACAAGCGCGTGTTCGTCGACCTGAAGTTCTTCGACATCCCCGCCACGGCTGCCGCCGTGATCAAGCGCCTGTCGCAGTGGCCGGTGAGCTACGCCACCATCCACGGCTGGCACCCGGCCATGATGGAGGCCTGTGCCGCCGCGAACAGCAGCGACATGCGCCTGTTGGCGGTGACCGTGCTGACCTCGATGGGCCACGACGACCTGCGCGGCATGGGCATCGACCGCGAACCGGTGCAGGTGGTGGTTGAGCGCGCGCTGGCCGCCCAGGCCGCCGGCATCGACGGGGTGATCGCCTCCGGCCAGGAAGCCGCACCGATCCGTGCCGCGACCGGGGCCGGTTTCTCCATCGTCTGCCCGGGCATCCGCCCCGGCGGTCCGGTGGGCGATGACCAGAAGCGCACTGTGGGCGTGGCCCAGGCCTTTGCCGACGGAGCCGATGCGATTGTGGTCGGGCGTCCGATCCGGCTCGCGGCCGACCCGCATGCCGCTGCCCTGGCGATCCAGGACGAGATCCGCAGCGCACTGCGGTAGGGATACTCCCACACAGCGGAACCACGTCCCGGTTCCGCTGTGAACCCGCATCCAGTATTGAAGCCATCAATCGAACTGCCGGACGGGTTGCGCGGAAAAGCGTGACCGGCTTTGCAGTTCCGTGCCGGCCCTTTGCCGTCGAATCGACCCCGATCCCGCCCGCACCCACCCGGCGAGGCGACGGTCGATTCCATTCTGCAAAGGAAGTTGCTGCATGCATCGCACTTACCGCCCGGCGCTGGCCGCCGCGCTGATCACCGCTCTGTTCCCGCTGTCGGCGCTGGCGGCACCCGCCGCTCCGGATCTCCCGGCTGAGACCGCCGCCCCCCGCATCATCGGCGGCCAGGATGCCGAGCCCGGACAGTACCCCTTCATGGTCAGCCTGCAGCGTCTGCGCCGCGGCGACACGGATCACCTGCGGCACAGCTGCGGGGCCACGCTGATCTCGCCGTCCTGGGTGCTGACCGCAGCCCACTGCGTGGACGACGTGCGCGCCAATGACCTGGCCGCGGCCACCGGGCTGCATACCCTGGACACCGCACCCCGCCGACGCGTCTCCAACGTCAAGGCCATCCATGTGCACCCGGCCTACGACGCCACCACGCTGGTCAACGATGTTGCCCTCGTCCAGCTCAAGCGCCCGGTAGCCAAGGCAGAAACCGTCGACATCCTGCTGGAAGGGGACGGCACCTACCTGCGCCCGGGACGCTCGTTCACCGTCACCGGCTGGGGCGTGACCGACATGGATGCCGATGACCTGCCCACCGTGCTGCAGACGGTGCAGGTGCCGTTCGTGGGCTTCAAGCAGTGCGCCCAGGCCTATCCGGACCTGCAGGCGGGCACCGCCATCTGTGCTGGCACCGAGGGCCGGGACAGCTGCCAGGGCGACTCGGGTGGGCCGTTGATGGTCCAGCGCAAGGGCCGCTGGACCGTGCTGGGCACGGTCAGCTGGGGCGAAGGCTGTGCCCTGCCGGGCCTGCCCGGGGTCTATGCGCGGCTGTCCAACGGCCATGTGCGTGACTTCGTGCTGGCCACCTGGACCGGCGACTGAGTCCCCCCGGACGGCGGCGCGGTAGACGCCGCCGTCCACCTCGCGGCAAGATGCGGACCGGTCCGGGGAGTCCGAATTCATGTCCATGCCGTTGATGCCGGGGCGCTGCCGCCACTGGGTGTTGTCGCTGTCGTTGTGTGGGGTGGTGGTACTGGCAGGCTGCAAAAAAGACGCCATTGATCCGGCCGCACCCGCGTCCGAACCGGTGGCGGCGCTGCAGCAGCTGGCCCGCCATGTCGCCGATGACGACCTGGTGGGCTATGCCCGCGCCTCGGTGCCGGCAGACCAGTACGCCCGCCTGGAGGCGGCCTGGGCGGCCGGCCACAGCCGCTGGCCGCTGACCGAGCTGCCGCTGGACGGCCAGCTGCTGCCGCTGCTGGCCAACCTGTCGCAGCCGGATGCACCGCAGCGCCTGCAACGCTCGTTCAAGGCGCAGATCGCCGGCCAGGCCGGGCAGGTGCGCCAGGCCGCACATTCGATGGGGTTGTTCGGGGTGCAGTACCTGCGCAACCAGGCCGACTACAGCGAGGAAGAGCGCGCCCACTACGTGCAGCTGGTGGAGGTGCTGAGCCGCTGGGCCGGGGCCGCGCCGCTCACCGACAAGCAGCGCGCCACCACCACCATCACCCTGCTGACCGCCACCGCCAGCACCACCGGGCTCAGCACCGACGCCCAGCTGCAGGCGGCCGGCATGGAGCAGAGCCTGCGCCAGCTGGGCCCCTTCCTGAAGGCGGTCAAGACCGCACTGGCCAGCTATGGCCTGCCTCTGGACACCTCCCTGCGCGAGGTGCGCGGCGAGTTGGTCAGCCAGGACGGCGACACCGCGGTGGTCCACATCCAGTACCCGCTGGCCAGCGAAACCATCGACGCGCAGGTGCACATGACCCGCCGCCAGGGTCACTGGTACCTGACCCGGGTGCTGGAAGACACCGACGCCCTGCTGGCCGCCGCCGATGCCGCGAAAGCTGAACAGGATGCGGCAAAAGCGGCCGAAGCAGAGGCCGCCGCCAGCGTCAAGGACGATGCTTCCGCACCGGCTAAGCCATAATGAAGCCGATGCCGAACCAGAATTCCCTGCCTTTCCCCGGCGAAGAGCCGCCCAAGACGCCCGTTGATGGGGCGTCGCCCGACACCGCACCCGTGACCCCGGCCGCCGCCGAGGCTGCGCCGGTGGACGCCGAGCCGGCCGCCATCGTGCCCGGCCCGCGCGCGCCGCAGGGCCGCCGCCCGTGGTGGGCGCGCCTGCTGGGCCGGCTGGTGGAGCCGTGGCTGTCGCTGAAGATCGAACCCGAACACCCCGGCCAGTACAACGACGGCCGCCCGGTGATCTACGTGCTGGAGGACTACGGTCTGTCCAACGCGCTGATCCTGGACAAGGCCTGCCGCGATGCCGGCCTGCCGTCGCCGCTGGTGCCGATCGCCGGTGACCCCACCGGGCGCAAGCGCGCCTATGTGGCGCTGTCACGGCGCAGCAGCAGCAACTCGCTGATTCCCGAACAGCGTGGAGCCAAGACCCACTCCGATTCGCTGGCCAAGGTGCTGCAGGCCCATCGAACCCGCGACGAGCTGGACGTACACCTGGTGCCGGTGTCGATCTTTGTCGGCCGTGCACCGGATAAGACCAGCGGCTGGTTCGCGGTGCTGTTCTCGGAAAACTGGGCACTGGTCGGCCGCTTCCGCCGCCTGCTGGCGGTGCTGCTGAACGGCCGCAGCACCATCGTGCGCTTCGCCCCGCCGATTTCGCTGCGGTCCACGGTGAACGAGGGGCTGGACCCCGAGCGCACTGTGCGCAAGCTGCAGCGCGTGCTGCGCACCCATTTCCGCCGCATCCGCGAGTCGGTGATCGGGCCTGACCTGTCCACCCGCCGCCTGCTGGTGGACAAGGTGCTGGACGCCGACACCGTGCGCGAAGCCATTGCCTCGCAGGCCAAGCGGGACAACTCCAAGCCGGCCGACGCCTGGAAGAAGGCGCATGCCTACGCCTGGGAAATTGCCGCCGACTATTCCAGCCCGGTGGTGCGTTCGGCCAGCTTCATGCTCAGCCACGTCTGGAACCGCATCTACGCCGGCGTGCTGGTGCACCACCTGGACAAGTTCAAGGCCGCCGCGCCGGGCCACGAAGTGGTCTACGTGCCCAGCCATCGCAGCCACATGGACTACCTGCTGCTGAGCTACCTGCTGTACGACCGCGGCATCGTGCCGCCGCACATCGTGGCCGGCATCAACCTGAACCTGCCGGTGGTCGGCACCCTGCTGCGCAAGGGCGGCGCGTTCTTCATCCGCCGCTCGATCCGTGGCAACGCGCTGTATTCGGCGGTGCTCAGCGAGTACGTCGCCCAGCTGGTGGCCGGCGGCTACTCCATCGAGTACTTCGTCGAAGGCGGGCGCTCGCGTACCGGCCGTCTGCTGCAGCCCAAGGGCGGCATGATCTCGATGACACTGCGCGCGTTCCTGCGCCAGCCGCGCAAGCCGGTGCTGTTCCAGCCGGTGTACATCGGCTACGAAAAGCTGATGGAAGGCGGCAGCTACCTGGACGAACTGTCCGGCCGGCCGAAGGAAAAGGAATCGATCTGGTCGCTGCTGTGGGGCATTCCCAAGGTGCTCAAGCAGAACTTCGGCCAGGTGGTAGTGAACTTCGGCGAACCCATCGAGTTGAACCGCGTGCTGGCCGAGCAGGCCCCGGAATGGGCCGGCCAGCCGGTGGGCGAGGATGAGAAACCCAGCTGGCTGTCGGGCACGGTGGATCACCTGGCCGAGCGCATCCAGGTGCACATCAACGCCGCTGCCGACGTCAATCCGATCAACCTGCTGGCACTGGCGCTGCTGTCTACGCCCAAGCATGCGATGGGCGAGGCCGACCTGATCGCGCAGATCCAGCTGTGCAAGACCCTGCTGGGGGAAATGCCGTATTCGGACCGGGTGACGGTGACCCCGCATTCGCCCGAGCGCATCATCGCCCACGCCGAGGAAATCAACGTCCTCACCCGCATCAAGCACCCGCTGGGCGACGTGCTCAGCGTGAGCGGCGACACCGCGGTGCTGCTGAGCTACTTCCGCAACAACGTCATCCACCTGTTCACCGCGTCGTCGTGGGTGGCCTGCTGCTTCCAGAACAACCGTCGCATGAGCCGCACCGGGCTGGTCCAGCTGGGACGCACGGTGTACCCGTTCCTGCAGGCCGAGCTGTTCCTGCCATGGACCGAAGACCAGTTTGCCCAGCGCATCGAGCAGACCATCAACGTGTTCGTGCGCGAGGGCCTGCTGCAGAACGTGAACGACGACGACGGCGGCATCCTGGCCCGCAATACCGGGCAGACCGACGAAGTGTTCCGCCTGCGTGCCATCGGCCATTCGCTGCAGCAGGCATTCGAGCGTTACTACATCGCCATTTCGGTGCTGGTGAAGAACGGCCCCGGCACGCTGGGTGCGGCCGAGCTGGAAAGCCTGTGCCAGCAGGCGGCGCAGCGCCTGAGCCTGCTGTACGCGCCGGCCGCTCCGGAGTTCTTCGACAAGACCCTGTTCCGTGGCTTCATCCAGAAGCTGCGCGAGCTCCGCCTGGTGTGGCCGGACGAGAACAGCAAGCTGCTGTTCGACCAGCGCCTGGATGCGTGGGCGAAGGATGCCAAGTTCATCCTGGGCCGCGAATTACGCCACACGATTGAACGTGTGAGCCCGGAAGCGGCGAAGCCCGAAGAACCGGTGGCGCAGGATTGATACCGGCGTGACGACCAACGGTCGTCACCCACCGGTTACGCCGGCTCGTCCGGAATCAGCATGTCTTCCAGCTTGGCGATGCAGTCCTTCAGCCGCAGCTTGTCGCGCTTGAGTCGCTTGAACTCCAGCTCGTCCTCGCCATTGGCGGCCATCCGCTCGATCCGCTGGTCGAGCTCACGGTGCTCCTGCCGCAATACGGCAAGACGGGCGCTGATCTGATCGGGCGTGTAGGTTTCCATCAGCTGTCGAGCATACACACCCGGCATGAAGCGTGGGGGTGAACATGGTCATCGGACCGGTCGCATCCCCTGCGATGCGAGCCGGTAGAATGACAAGATGTCCGTCGTCCTGCCCCTGCCCGATCCTGCTCCCCGCGCCGCGCGCGCGGACGCGGCCGCGCAGGACAAGCTGGCGCGCCAGCTGCGCCGCCAGGTCGGCCAGGCGATTGCCGATTTCGGCATGATCGAAGAGGGCGACCGGGTGATGGTCTGCCTGTCCGGCGGCAAGGACAGCTACACCCTGCTCGACGTGCTTTTGCAGCTGCAGAAGAAGGCTCCCATCCGCTTCGAACTGGTTGCGGTGAACCTGGACCAGAAGCAGCCCGACTTCCCCGCCCACGTGCTGCCCGACTACCTGCGCGGTATCGGCGTGCCGTATCAGATCATCGAACAGGACACCTATTCGGTGGTCAGCCGGGTCATTCCGGAAGGCCGCACGATGTGTTCCCTGTGTTCTCGGCTGCGTCGCGGCGCGCTGTACCGGCACGCGGCCGAGCATGGCTTCAGCAAGATCGCGCTGGGCCACCATCGCGACGACAGCGTGGCCACGTTCTTCCTCAACCTGTTCCACCATGCCAAGCTGTCGGCGATGCCGCCCAAGCTGCGCAGCGACGATGGCCAGCATGTGGTGATCCGGCCGCTGGCTTACGTGAGCGAGGCCGACATCAGCGCGTATGCGCAGGCGAAGGCATTCCCGATCATCCCGTGCAACCTGTGTGGCAGCCAGGACAACCTGCAGCGCCGCCAGGTGCAGCAGATGCTGCAGCAGTGGGAACAGCAGCACCCCGGCCGCATCGACCAGATCGCGCGCGCGCTGGGCAACATCCATCCCTCGCAGCTGGCCGACCCGGCGCTGTTCGACTTCCTGGCGCTGGCCCCCGTGCCCGCGCGCGCAGATACGCCTTCATCCTTCACGAACTGACTTCCGGAATTCCATGTTCTTTCGCAACCTGACGCTGTTCCGCTTTCCCACCGCCACCGATTTTTCCGAAGTCGACACCCTGCTGCCGCAGGTGCTGCTGAAGCCGGTCGGTCCGCTTGAAATGACCTCGCGTGGTTTCATTTCGCCGTTCGGCCGCGACGAAAAAGAAGTGTTCTCGCACCGCATCGGCGATGCCCTGTGGCTGGCCGTAGGCGGTGAAGACAAGATCCTGCCCGGTGCGGTGGTCAACGACCTGCTGGCACGCAAGCTGGAAGAGATCGAAGAAAAAGAAGGGCGCAAGCCCGGCGGCCGCGAGCGCAAGCGCCTGAAGGACGACCTGCTGCACGAACTGATGCCGCGCGCCTTCGTGAAGAGTTCGCGTACCGACGCGCTGATCGACCTCACCCACGGTTACGTGGCAGTGGACTGCTCCAGCAGCAAGAAGGGCGAGAACGTGATGTCCGACATCCGCAGCCTGCTCGGCAGCTTCCCGGCGATGCCGCTGAATGCCGAAGTGGCCCCGCGCTCGATCCTGACCGGCTGGATCGCCGGCGAGCCGCTGCCGACCGGGCTGAGCCTGGGCGAAGAGTGCGAGATGAAGGACCCGGTGGAAGGCGGCGCGGTGGTCAAGTGCCAGCACCAGGAGCTGCGCTGCGACGAGATCGACAAGCACCTGGATGCCGGCAAGCAGGTGACCAAGCTGGCCCTGGTGTTCGAGGACAACCTGTCGTTCGTGCTGGGTGACGACCTGATCGTGCGCAAGCTGAAGTTCCTGGACGGCGCGCTGGACCAGCTGGAACACGCCGACGACGACGGCCGCCGCGCCGAGCTGGACGCCCGTTTTGCCCTGCAGAGCGGCGAGATCCGTCGCCTGTTCCTGCTGCTGGAAGAGGCCTTCAAGCTCAGCAAGGCGGATTGATCGCCTTCGTCCCGCCTGAACATGCGCCGGCCCCGGTCGGCGCTATGCTGTACCCATGTCCGGACTCCTCCGCCGCCTGATCTCACCGGCCCCGCCCACCCTGCAACGCGACACCGTTCGCCTGCGCCTGGAGGATGCCGAAATCGATGTGCTGCGCGTGCGCGATCCGCGCGCGCGCCGGATCAAGCTCAGCGTTGACGAGCGCGGCGTGCGCCTGACCCTGCCGCCGCGCGCCAGCCTGGTGATGGGTGAACGCTTCCTGCAGGAACACCGGGGCTGGTTGTCCGAGCAGCTGCGCAACTACCAGTCGCACAATCTGCCGCCGCCGCTGGTGATCGGCGAGCCCGGCCTGTTGCCGCTGCGCGGGGAACTGCTGCCGCTGCGCTGGGAAACAGGCCGCTATGCGCATTTCGAGCTGGGCGTGGACGAAGCCTGCCTGCATTGGCCGGCGCGCGGTACCGATGCCATGCTTAAGCGAACGCTGCGCGAGTTCTATGAGGCGCAGACCCGCGCCGATGTCGGCCAGTGGCTGCCGCGTTATCTGCCCGGTCTGCCGCGCGCACCGGCGCGGCTGCGTCTGAAGGTGATGTCCTCGCAGTGGGGATCACTGGCCCCGGATGGCAGCATGGCGCTGGACCTGGCGTTGGTGCTGGGGCGCCCATCGGCGTTCGAGTACGTGCTGGTGCACGAGCTGTGTCACCTGATCCAGGCCAATCATTCGCAGGCGTTCTGGGACGAGGTGGAACAGCGGTTCCCGGCGTGGCGGAAAGAGCGGGATTATTTCCAGCGCGAGGGGCGCAAGCTCAAGGCGATGCTGCGGCAAATGTTGTAACCCCCGCGACGTCACCCCGCGCGCTTTGCAGCGGCCTGGGCCCAGCGCGCGGCTACGCGCGGGGCGGTGATGCACACCGCCTGGTCGGTCACCGTGGTCACCGCGCGCTCCAGCAGCTGGATGTCAGCTTCATGCTGGCGCGCCACATGCGGGTCTTCGAAGAAAATCGCGCGCTGGCAGCGACCTTCCAGCACCCGGTCGGCAATCTGCGCGTCGCCGCCCATCGGGCCGCTCTGGTAACGGGTCACCCATTCCTGGTCCTGCGGCCAGCCTTTGCTCCAGGCCAGTTCGTTCAGCCGCTGCCCGGTGGTGCCGGTGCCCACGCGGTGCTGGAAACGCGCCAGCACGTCGAAGTGTTCATCGGCAAAGGCCAGCATGGCCGGCTTCATCGCATCGTGGGCGATCAAGGCCAGGGTCTGCTGTTCAAACGCATGCAGGTCGTCCGCGCCGGCGTCTGCCGCTAGCCCCGCGTGCACCCGTTCCACCTCGATCCAGTCACGCGCGGTGGCGACGGTGGAGATGAACGGCTTGCCGTGGATCACGCACTGGCGCTTGAGCGCGGTGGCTTCGGGGAACACAGAAGACGGGTCTACCGGGTCCATGAGGTAGATCGCGCCGTCCAGGGTGCGCTCGGGTGTGCCCATGCCCACCACTTCGGCCACCAGCTTCATCAGGCCGCCCTCGCGGCCGTTGGGGTAGCGGTGCAGGGCAGGGAGGTCCTTGAGGAAGCCCAGGCGCTGGATGGCGTCGTAGGTGCGTCCCACCGCATGCAGTTCAACGCCCAGTTCGCGCAGTCCCGCCTCGCAGGGGCCGAGCCAACGGAACAGCGCGGCGTGCTTGTCATGGTGGTGCAGACGGTTGGCGGCCAAGCCGATGCGCATGGGGCGTCCTTGGGGATGTGATGCCCGACAGTGTAGGGCGATCACCGGTGGCGTAGTGACGCGCCATGCGCGTCAACGCGCCCTGTGATCACCCGTAGAGCAACGCCCTGCGTGGCTGCCCAAGGCCTTCACACCTTTTCGTAGAAGTTGCATAGCCCAAAAACGGGCCACAACCGACATTGACGCCCTCCCAACCGTCAATCAGGACAACCCCGCCATGACCGTCGCCGTTTCCCCCATCGACCCGTCCGTGAAGTCACTGGCCGCCGACCGCAGCGCCCGCATCCGCGCCCTGGGCCGCCTGCTGCGCCACGCCAGCACCGGCGACGCCGATGTACTGCTGGCCGGGCTGGCGCGCATGCTGGACGCGCATATCGGCCACGACCATGGCGATGACGCCAGCAATGGCCGCATTCGTGATCAGCTGGATGAGATTGAGCTGCTGCTGGCGTTGGAGATTGAACGCGCCGGGGTGCGGGTGGGACCGCTGTTGTCCAGCGCAGCTTGATCGCAGGCAATCACGCGCAGACCAGCTGCACGATACTCGCAGCCGCATCCCGCCCTTCGGCCACCGCGGTGACCACCAGGTCCGCCCCGCGTACCGCATCGCCACCGGCAAACAGCTTTGGGTGCGCGGTCTGATACGGCAGACGGCCGGCACCCCCGGCGAGAATGCGGCCGTTGTTCCCGGCTTCCACGCCCTGCGCGGTCAGCCAGGCCGGTGCGCTCGGCGAGAAGCCGAACGCAATGATCACCACGTCCGCTTCCAGCAGCGACTCGCTGCCCTCAATGGCGACCGCGTTGCGACGGCCCTGTGCATCCGGCTCGCCGAGCTGGGTTTCCACCACGGTCACGCCGATCACTTCGTCATCCGCACCCGCCTCGATCGACAGCGGCTGACGATTGAACAGGAAGCGCACGCCTTCCTCGCGCGCATTGGCCACCTCGCGCGCTGAGCCGGGCATGCTGGCCTCGTCGCGGCGGTAGGCACACGTCACCCGTGCCGCGCCCAGCCGCACCGCGCTGCGCACGCAGTCCATGCCGGTGTCGCCGCCACCCAGCACCACCACGCGCTTGCCTTCCAGGTCCGGCAGCGCCATCTGGTCTTCCCAGCCGGCAATCGGCCGACCCTTCGGGTCGTCGCCACTGACGATGCGGCTGTTCTGGACCAGGAACGGCAGTGCCGGCAGCACGCCCTTCAGATCCTGACCGGGCAGGCCGCCGTCGGTGTAGCGGTACGCGCCGGTGCCCACGAACACCGCGTCGTACTCGGCCAGCAGGGTGTCCATCTCGATATCGCGGCCAATTTCCACGCCCAGCCGGAACTGCACGCCCATGCCTTCCAGCACGTGGCGGCGGCGGCTGATCACCGCCTTGTCCAGCTTGAAGCTGGGAATGCCGAACTGCAGCAGACCGCCGATCTGTTCGTAGCGGTCATACACCACTGCCTGCACGCCGGCGCGCGCCAGCCGGTCGGCGCAGGCCAGACCGGCCGGGCCGGCCCCGATCACCGCCACGCGCTTGCCGGTGGACTCCACCGCGCCCAGGTCCGGCGTCCAGCCGGTGGCCAGGGCGGTGTCGACGATGTACTTCTCCACCGCGCCGATGGTGACCGCGCCGAACTCCTCCAGCGTGCAGCTGCCTTCGCACAGGCGGTCCTGCGGGCACACGCGGCCGCACACTTCCGGCAGCGGGTTGGTGGAATGGCACAGCGTGGCTGCTTCGTGGATGCGGTTTTCCTGCACCAGCTGCAGCCACTGCGGAATGGCGTTGTGCACCGGGCACTTCCAGCTGCAGTACGGGTTGCCACAGTCCAGGCAGCGGCCGGCCTGGTACTGCGCGTCTTCCTTGCCGAACGCGCCGTACAGCTCGCCCCAGTCGCCGGAGGTGCGCAGTTCCACCGGAATGCGCTGCGGCATGGTCCGGGGCAGGTCGAGGAATTGGAAGGCTTGCTTGCGGCTCATGGAGTGACCCTGGAATGCTGGGGTTGCCGGCCAGCGGCCGGCACTACCGGTTTTGTTCTGGCGGAGGTCAGGCGGCGCGGCGCAGCGATTCGGTCAGCGACTCGATGCTGGCGGCCTTCGGTTTGACCAGCCAGAACTTGCCGACGTAATCGCGGAACTCATCGAGAATCTGCTGCGCCCAGATGCTGCCGGTCAGCTCGCGGTGGCGGCTGATCAGCGTATGCAGGTGCTGGCGATGATTCTCGAAGCCCTCGGCGGAAATGCGGTGGATGTCGATCAGCTCGTGGTTGTAGCGGTCCACGAAGTCGCGGTCGATATCCAGCACGTAGGCCAGGCCGCCGGTGAAGCCGGCCCCGAAGTTCAGCCCGACCTTGCCCAGCACCAGCACGATGCCGTCGGTCATGTACTCGCAGCAGTGGTCGCCTGCGCCTTCAATCACCGCCAGCGCGCCGGAGTTGCGCACGCCGAAGCGTTCGCCGGCACGGCCCGCGGCAAACAGCTCGCCGCCAGTCGCGCCATACAGGCAGGTGTTGCCGATGATCGCGGTGTTACGTGCTTCGAAGCGTGCCCCACGCGGCGGACGCACCACCAGGCGGCCACCGGCCATGCCCTTGCCGACGTAGTCGTTGGCTTCGCCTTCCACTTCCAGGTTCAGCCCGCCAACGTTGAACGCGCCGAAGCTCTGTCCGGCGGTGCCGCGAAAGCGCAGGGTCAGCGGTGCTTCGCTCATGCCCTGGTTGCCATGCGCGCGGGCAATGGCACCGGACAGTCGCGTGCCGATCGAGCGGTCGGTGTTGTGGATCAGGAAGCGGTGTTCGCCGCCCAGCTTGCCGGCAATCGCCGGAGCCAACAGCCCGTCCATCTGCGTGGCCAAGCTGTCGGGCGATTCGTACAGGCGCTGCGCGGCGCAGTGGCTGCCCGGGAACGACGCCGGCTTCAGCAGACGGCCCAGGTCGACCTTCACGCCGGGGCGCGGGGCTACTTCCAGCTGCTGCAGCAGGTCGGTACGACCGACGATTTCATCCAGCGAACGCACACCGAGGTACGACAACCAGCCGCGCACTTCCTCGGCCAGCAGGCGGAAGAAGTTCTCCACACGTTCCGGCAGGCCGGTGAAGTACTGCGCGCGCAGGCGGTCATCCTGGGTGGCCACACCGGTGGCGCAGTTGTTGAGGTGGCAGATGCGCAGGTACTTGCAGCCCAGCACGATCATCGGCGCAGTGCCGAAGCCGAAGCTGTCCGCACCCAGCAGCGCGGCTTTGATCACGTCCAGGCCGGTCTTCAGACCACCGTCGGTCTGCAGCAGGGTGCGTTCGCGCAGGTCGTTGGCCACCAGCGCCTGGTGCGACTCGGCCACACCCAGTTCCCACGGCACGCCGGCATAGCGGATCGAGCTGACCGGGCTGGCCCCGGTGCCGCCGTCATGGCCGGACACCGTGATCAGGTCCGCGCCGGCCTTGACCACACCGGCGGCAATCGTGCCGACGCCGGCGTGGCTGACCAGCTTCACCGACACCAGCGCGCTCGGGTTGACCTGCTTGAGGTCGTAGATGAGCTGGGCCAGATCCTCGATGGAATAGATGTCGTGGTGCGGCGGCGGCGAGATCAGGCCGATGCCCGGCTTGGCGTAGCGCAGCCGCGCGATCAGTTCGTTGACCTTGTGGCCCGGCAGCTGGCCGCCTTCACCAGGCTTGGCCCCCTGCGCGACCTTGATCTGCAGCACTTCGGCGTTGACCAGGTATTCGGCGGTGACACCGAAGCGGCCCGAGGCCACCTGCTTGATCTTGCTGCGCTTGTTGGTGCCGTAGCGGGCGGGATCTTCGCCGCCTTCGCCGGAGTTGCTGCGCCCGCCCAGGCGGTTCATCGCAATCGCAAGCGCTTCATGCGCTTCCGGCGACAGCGCACCGAGACTGATCGCGGCGGTGTCGAAACGACGGAACAGGTCTTCGGCCGGTGCCACCTCACTCAGTGGCGTGGGCGTGGGCGCGGCCTTGAGCTGCAGCAGGTCGCGCAGCGCCGACACCGGGCGGCCGTGCACGGCCTCGCAGTAACGCTGCCAGTCGGCCGCATCACCGCTGCGCGCGGCGCGCTGCAGGGTCATGACCACGTCCGGGTTGTACATGTGGTACTCGCCGCCGTGCACGTACTTGAGCAGTCCGCCCACTTCGGGGTGCAGCAGGTCGTTCCAGGCGCGTACGGTCAGTTCGCGGGCTTCATCATCCAACCGGGTGAAGCCCACGCCAGCCACGCGCGAAGCCGTGTCCGGGAAGCACAGGTCGACCACTTCATCGTCCAGCCCGACAATCTCGAACAGCTGCGCGCCGCGGTAGCTGGCCACGGTACAGATGCCCATCTTCGAGATGATCTTGGACAGGCCCTTGTAGATGCCCTTGCGGTAGCTGCGGCCGATCTGCGACTGCTCGCCGCCCTTCTTCAACTGCAGGATGCCGCGACGGCCCAGGTCGAACAGGGTCTGGTAAGCCAGGTACGGATACACCGCGGTCGCACCGAAGCCGAGCAGGCAGGCCATGTGGTGCGGATCGCGCGCGGTGCCGGTTTCCAGAATCAGGTTCACGTCGCAGCGCAGGCCGGCGTTGGACAGGTGATGATGCACCGCACTGGTGGCCAGCAGCGCATGCACCATCGGCCGGTCGGCCACCGGGTAGCGGTCGCTGAGCAGCAGCATGACGATGCCTTCGCGTGCGGCCGCTTCGACCTCCGCGCAGATACGTTCGATACCGGCCTTCAGCCCTTCTTCCAGGCTGTAGGAGAGGTCGATCAGGCGGTTGCGGTCGGTGTACTGCGGCATCTTCAGCAACTGGCGCAGCTTGCGCTGGCTGAGCACCGGCGAATTGAGGATGACGTGGTTCACCGTCTCCGCGCCGGCATGGAAGATGTTGGTCTCCTTGCCGAGCTGTGTGGTCAGCGACATCACGCAGTCTTCCCGCAACGGGTCGATCGGCGGATTGGTCACCTGCGCGAAGGCCTGGCGGAAGTAGTCGTAGAGCGGGCGGCTGTGTTGGCTGAGCACCGCCATCGGGGTGTCGTCGCCCATCGAGCCGGTGGCTTCCTGCTCGGTTTCGGCCAGCGGGCGCAGCACCTGTTCCACTTCCTCGGTGCTGAGCTGGAACAGCTTGTGGTAGCTACGCAGGGTGCGTTCGTCGAACGGTTCTTCGACCAGCGACGGGTCGATCAGCTCGGTCTGCAGGTAGGTCACGCCCTGCTGCAGCCACTGCTTGTACGGCGCACGGCCGCGGTTGATGCGGTCGATGGCATCCGAGTCGAGCAGGTCACCGCGCTTGAGGTCAATGGCCATCATCTCGCCAGGACCCAGCTTGCCCTTGCGCACCACGCGCTCGGCCGGCACTTCCCACACGCCGGCTTCGGAGGCAATCAGGAAGTGGCGGTCGGAGGTCAGCATCCAGCGCGCCGGACGCAGGCCGTTGCGGTCCAGCGTGCAGGCGGCATAGCGGCCGTCGCAGGCGACGATGCCGGCCGGGCCATCCCACGGCTCGCTGTTGAGACCGTAGAACTCGTAGAACGCGGCCAGGTCGGCGTCCTTGAACTCCAGCGACTGCGTCGCCGGCGGCACCAGGATGCGCAGCGCCTGGATCAGCTCCATGCCGGCGCTGACCATCAGCTCCAGCATGTTGTCCAGGCTCTGCGAATCCGAGCCGTGCATCGAGATCACCGGATCGAACTCGGCAATGTCGAAGCGCGGGGTCTTCCACACCTTGCTGCGCGCCTGCGCCCAGCGCCGGTTGCCTTCGATGGTGTTGATCTCGCCGTTGTGGGCGAGCATGCGGAACGGATGCGCCAGCGGCCAGCGCGGCAGCGTGTTGGTCGAGAAGCGCTGGTGGAAGACGATCGCGCTGGACGCCAGGTCACTGCGCTGAAGGTCGGTGTAGAACCGGCTCAGCTTGTCCGGCAGCACCATGCCCTTGTAGCTGATGGCATTCGGGGTGAGCGTGGTGACGTAGAAATCGGCGTGTTCGCGCAGCTGCTGTTCGCTGCGACGGCGTGCCAGGAACAGCGCCAGGGTGAAGCCGGCTTCGTCCTGGCCGGGACCGGCGTCGACGAACAACTGCTCGATATGCGGCAGGGTGTCGCGCGCCAGCTGGCCGCAGACACTCGGGTCGGTCGGGACCACGCGCCAGCCCAGCGGCTGGCAGCCGGCATCGCGCAGGGTCTGTTCAAGGGTGGCGCGGCAGTGCGCGGCAGCGGTTTCATCGTGCGGCAGGAACACCACGCCGGCGGCGTGCTGTGCGCCCAGCGTCAGGCCGGCTTCGGCGGCGAGGGCTTTCAGGAAAACGGTGGGGCGACGCAGCAACAGGCCGCAGCCGTCACCGGTCAAACCGTCGGCGGCGACGCCACCACGATGGGTCATGCGCGAGAGCGCGGCAATGGCGGTATCGACCAGCAAGCGGGACGGCTGGTCGTCGAGCTGCGCCACCATGCCAAAACCACAGGCGTCGCGTTCGTCTTGCGGGTCGTAAAGCCCTTGGCGGTTGCGGGGGGCCATGTCTGCCTCTAAGTCGGGTGAGCGGCGACAGTCGTCCCCGCTCAGTCCGTTTGAGCGCAGCTGAAGGCACCGGATGTTTCGACTAGATCACAGTTGCTGCGACGCCGCAATACACGGTTGCACTCGAAACCAGCGGCGCTGAAAACAGCTGCAGACGCCGCTGGAAACCCGCCCCAATTCAGCCGCAGCGCACGCCGGTGACGACGTTCTTGTCGTCCAGTTCCACGTTCAGGCGCTCACCCAGGAACTCCATCGTGGTCACGTCGTTGGGATGCAGCACACGCACCTGCTTGGCCGCCGAATCCTGTTGCGCCTGGCCTTCCATGCCGTCGCTCCAGGGCTGGCCGATCAGGCTCTGCACCTGGGTGGCGTCGCAGTTGCCGACCGGCGGTGCCTCGGTGGCCTTGCCTGCTTCTGCCGGTGCCGGCGCGGAGGCCTCTTCAGCGGCCTTCTGTGCGTGGGCGGTGGCCGCTTCCTGCTCGTCCATCGGCGGGGCCTTGCAGGCACCGAGCAGCAGCAGGGCGGGAACCAGGGCCGCTCCCATCAGCAGGGGACGGAACGAACGGGGGGCGCGGGAAGACAGAGACGACATCGAGACTCCGGAAGGTGGAAGACCAGGAAGCCATGGAGCATATCGCCAACCAGGGTGTGAGGTGTTTGTCTTCTGTTATTGACGCGCCGGAGGCAACGCGGTCACGACACTGACCTTCCCGGTTCCGATGTCTGTCCATGCCTGTCCGACGCACTGCCACCCCCGAAGCCCAGGCCGCCCGCGCGGCCGGCCTGCGCTATGTCAGCGACGAGCAGCCGGGCATAGCCCGCCGCCGTGCCGGCAAAGGCTTCAGTTACCGCGATGCTGACGGGCATGCAGTGCGCGACGCGGCCACGCTGGCGCGGATCCGCGCGCTGGCGATTCCGCCGGCCTACACCGACGTCTGGATCTGCGCGCTGGACAACGGCCACCTGCAGGCCACCGGCCGCGATGCGCGACGGCGCAAGCAATATCGCTATCACGCCGACTGGGCGCGGGTGCGCGGCGACGGCAAGTTCGACCGCGTGATTGCCTTCGGCAAGGCGTTGCCGGCGCTGCGGCGACGGCTGCGCCGCGACATGAAGCTGCCCGGCTTCCCGCAGGACAAGGTGCTGGCCATTGTGATCTCGCTGCTGGCCGACACCCTGGTGCGGGTAGGCAACCCCGAGTACGCCCGCGACAACCGCTCCTATGGGCTGACCACGCTGCGCAACCACCATCTGGCGCTGGTCCGTGGCGGGCGCGCGCGCATGCACTTCCGTGGGAAATCGGGCCAGGTGCAGGACGTGGAAATCGATGACAAGCGGCTGGTCGAACTGATCCGGCGCTGCCAGCAGTTGCCCGGGCAGGCGCTGTTCCAGTACCGCGACGACGACGGCTCCCTGCAGCCGGTGGATTCGGGGCAGGTCAACGCCTACCTGCGCGACGCCATGGGCGAGGATTTCAGTGCCAAGGACTTTCGCACCTGGGGCGGCACTGTGGCCGCGCTGAAACAGTTCGCTGCGACCGAGTTACCGGACAAGCCCAGCGAGCGCGCATTGGCGACGCTGCAGAAGCAGGTCGTCTGTGAAGTGGCCACCCTGCTGGGCAACACGCCCTCGGTGTGCCGCAAGGCCTACATCGACCCCAGCGTGTTTGAAGGCTGGCGTGCCGGCAGCCTGGCCAAGCTGGCCGGCCTGCGCGGCGAACGCCAATGGGAAGCGGCCACGCTGCGCTTCCTGCGCAGCGCCCGGAGGGTGGCAAAAGCGTAGAGCCGGGCTTGCCCGGCTCCGACTACCCGCAATAAACAGCCGTAATGTTGTTCGTCCGCCCGGTCTCAATGGTCAACCGCTCACCACCCGTTTCCGCCCCCGGCGACGGATTGGCCACCCCACTCGCGGTGGCCCCGGTCTCCGCCTGACGCGATCCGATCACCTGCACCTGCAGGCTGTCGCTGTCCACCCGCGCGCGTTCCACGGTGGCATCGGAGGCGGCCAGCCCAACCGCACCGCGCACCTTGTCCACATGGCACTGGCCGGAGATCACGTCGTCGATGGGTTGAACACTGGCGACCTGGGAGGTGCTGCAGGCGGAAAGGGCAGTCAGTGCAATGAGTGCGAGCAGGGGACGGAACATGGGGGCAACTCCAAGGATACGTGTCCACACGATGCCGCTGCCCGCGTCTGCGGCAGATGAACGTACACGGCAGACCGACATGCCGTTCACCGTCGCTGACCAGCGCGGTGGCGACACTTCCAACGTATCCGGACACGCAACGAAGGAGCCGCGCATGGCCACGGCCAAAAAGACCCGCACCGCCCCCACGGCTGCCCGCCAGCGCCGCCTGCAGGATCAGGAGAAGGTCAAGGACGCCCACGCCTCGAAGAAAAGCGCGAAGAAGGCAACCCAGGCCGGCTCCCGCAGGCAGCCGGAGAACATGCCGGCCCAGCATCTGGCCAAACCCGGCAACGAGCACGAACTGCAGCTGCAGCCCCGTTTCCTTGCGCCCGACTACGTGGGCAGCGGCAAGCTGCAGGGCAAGCGCGCCATCATCACCGGTGCTGACTCCGGCATCGGTCGCGCGGTGGCGGTGTTGTTCGCGCGCGAAGGCGCGGACGTGGCCGTGCTGCATCTGGATGAGGACGAAGACGCTCGGATTACCCGCGAACATGTGGAGGCCGAAGGCACCCGTTGCATCGTCATCAAGGGCGATGTCCGCGATTCCCGCTTCTGCGACAGGAGCGTGAAACAGGTGGTCAAGGCCTGGGGCGGAGTGGACATCCTGGTCAACAACGCCGCTTTCCAGCTGCACTGCCATCGCCTGGAGGACCTGGAAGACGCGCACCTGCAGGAAACCCTGCAGACCAACATCGCCGGTTACATCCAGATGGCTCGTGCGGTGCTGCCGCATCTGGAGGAGGGCGACTGCATCATCAACACCGGTTCTGAAACCGGACTGTTCGGCAGCAAGTCGCTGATCGACTATTCCTCGACCAAGGGTGCCATTCACGCCTTTACCATGGCATTGGCCAGCCAGTTGCTGCCGCGTGGGATCCGGGTCAACGCCGTGGCCCCCGGCCCGGTGTGGACGCCGTTGAATCCCGCCGACAAGCTGGCTCCTGATGTGGCCGAGTTCGGGAAGAACAGCGACATGGGGCGTGCCGCGCAGCCGGAAGAGCTTTCGCCGGCCTACGTGTTTCTTGCCTCGCCGATCACTGCCAGCTACATCAGTGGCGTGGTGTTGCCGGTGATGGGCGGGCCGCACGGGTGAGGAGCAGCCGGGCAAGCCCGGCCCTACGTCCGGACTTGGATTCCCCCACCGTCGTCGCGCAGCAGCGCAATATATTGAGAGTAGCTGTAGTTCTGATTTCTTGCCCGTCCGCTGGTCTCCACCAGGACGTTCACTTGCTGGAGGGTTTCGATCGCCTTGGCTGCGGTTGGAAAAGAAACACCGAGTACTGCTCGGGCATGATCGACTGACAGCCGGGGCATCGTCGGCAGCAGTTCGAACAGGCGAAACGCTGTGAGTGTGGTGGTTGCACACGACAACACCCGCTTGCGGTCCTCCGCGATAAGAGCAGCTACGCGCACGATGCTGTGCTGCGCGTCCTCAGCGGCCGCCTCGACAGCTTCCAGAAAGAAGGTTACCCACCCCTCCCAATCACCTCTTACCCTGATGGCGTTCAGCCTTTCGTAGTACTCAAGCTGGTGTGATTTCAGGTACCCGGAGACGTAGAGCAGAGGTTCGGGAAGCAGCTTCCACGCTTCAAGAAGAACGGCAATCAACAGGCGTCCAATGCGGCCGTTGCCGTCCAGAAAGGGATGGATGGTTTCAAACTGCGCATGAACAAGCGCGATGCGTACCAGAGGCGGAATCTCCGACGCATCCTGAGGAAGGTAGTTTTCCAGCGCATGAAGTGCCTGCGGAACCAGATGTGGAGGCGGCGGAATGAACCGCGCAGTCGCTGGACGGCTACCGCCTATCCAGTTCTGACTGCAACGCACGCCGCCTGGGTTTCTGGCCGCGCCCCTTACCCCCGTCATCAGCAAACGGTGGGCATCTGTGAGCAGCCGTATCGACAGCGGCAACCCGCGATCACTACGCAGCTCATCGCGCGCAAATCTGAATGCGCGAAGGTAGTTTGTGACCTCTTCGACATCATCCGCATTGGCCACAGCAAGGCCCGCCTCGCCGTCAAACACGTCGGTCAGAGTTGCCTGCGTGCCCTCAAGCTGGGACGTGAGCAGCGCTTCCCGGCGAACTGCGCTGTAGATCAACCACTCACTGGAGGCCACCAGTCCAGTCATGCCAGACAGGCGTGCCAAGGCAACTTCCGCCCTGCGGTTTGCCTCGAGGTAACAGTTTGGGTCCAGTGCTGGATCAGCGGGAGGCAAACCATGCGGTACAAAGGCCTGGATCGCTTCACCCACGACGGTAGTGTTCACATAGGAACCTGTGGTCCTGATCATCGTGGCTGCCTCGGACACCGGATAGGCGCTAGTAAAGGGCATTTAAACAACGCTCCTGGTTATTAAAGCATCCTTTAACAATGGTGCCAGAGGCGCAGTCGGGCTTTCATAAAACGCGCATTGACCGTTCGTCGGCCGGCATCCTCCGGCACTTGACGACAGTTGTAGTCACGGGCATGGTGGCGACACGTGTAGTCATCGGAGCGTGTCATGCGTGGGAAGACCATCGGGGACCAGGAACTGGCCCTGCTGCAGTACATAGCGGAACAGGAAACGGCCAGTGTCGGCGAAGTGGCTGCCGGGTTCGGTGAGTCGCGCGGGCTGGCCCGCTCGACCGTGCTGACCATGATGGAACGCCTGCGCGGCAAGGCTTACCTGACCCGCGAGCAGGTCGACGGCGTGTACCGCTATGCCGCCACCGGCGAGCAGGACACGGTGGTGCAGGGCGCGGTGGCCAGCTTCGTGGAAAAGACCCTGCAGGGCTCGGTATCGCCCTTCGTGGCCTTCATGTCGCACAAGGCGGAAGTGAGTGATCAGGAACTGGCTGAGCTGGAAGCCCTGGTGGCCCAGTTGCAGTCGCGTCGGCGGGAGGGCTGAGCGATGGAAACGATGATGACCGAACTGCTGGTGCGGCTGGGTTGGACCAGCTTGCAGAGCGCCGTGCTGGTGGCGCTGGTGTGGGCGGTGTGCCGGTGGCTCCCACGACTGCCCGCCGCCACGCGCTGCCGCCTGTGGTGGCTGGTAGCGCTGCAGGCGGTGCTGGGGTTGGTGTGGAGCAGCCCGCTGGAATTGGCGGTGCTGCCGGCTCCTGACATCAACACCGCCGTGATGGCCGCGCAGCCGATGCTGCAGCAGGCAACGGCACTGGCCCCGATGGCGGTTGAAACTGCGCTGCCTTCCAGTTTCGCGCTGGTTCCGGCGGCAGACGCCCCGGCGTGGCCGCTGCTGGTGTTCGCACTGTGGGCGTCGGGCGTGCTGCTGATGCTGGTGCGCAGCGTACACGCCTACCGGCAGAGTCGCGCGCTGGTGCGCAATGCCGTCCCGTGCACTGACGATGGCCTGCAGCAGGCACTGCAACTGGCAGCCGAAGCGCATGGCCTGACGCGTGCGCCGCAGCTGAAGATTTCCGCGCAGATTCGTTCGCCGCAGCTGATCGGGCCGTGGAATCCGGTGCTGCTGCTGCCGGCGCACGAGCTGCCGACGATGGCCGCTGACGACCTGGATATGGCGCTGACCCATGAGCTGGTGCATCTGCAGCGCCGTGATCTGTGGTGGGGGCTGCTGCCGGCACTCGCGCAGCACCTGCTGTTCTTCCACCCGCTGGTGCACCTGGCGGCCCGCGAGTATTCGCTGGCCCGCGAGGAAGCCTGCGACAGCGCGGTGGTGGCCGGCCATGGGCACTGCCGCCATGACTACGGTCGCCTGCTGGTGCAGCTTGGTGTGGCTCCGCGCCCGGCGGTCGGCGTTGCAAGCGCGTCGCCGAACTTCCGCAGCCTGAAGCGACGTCTGCAGACCCTGCAACAGACCGGCACGCTGCCGCGTGTGGTGTCGGTCGGGGTGACCGCCCTGTTCGTGCTGGTTGGCGTGGCTCCGCTGCGACTGGTGGCCGCCGTGCCGCTGCCACCACCCGCTCCGCCCGCACCGCCGGCGCTGGCCGCGCCCGCCGTTCCGGCCGCGCCGGCCGCGCCGGCTGCACCCGCAGCTCCTGCCGTGCGCGCCATGCCGGCACCGAGCGGTGTGCCGGCTCCTGCGCCTGCCCCGAAACCGGTCGCCGCTCCACGCCCACCGGTAGCGCCTGCAGCCCCGGCCGCCCCCCTGGCTCCTCCGGCACCGGACGCTGAGACGCGTTCCGTCACCCGGACCCACATGGTCACCACCGGTCGCCTGGATCTGTCGCACCAGCCGCCGCAGGCCTTCGTGCTGCTTGACCGGGAAAACAGTTTCTTCGTCGACGGTTCGATGGCCGACATCGAACAGGCCAAGCGCGATGCCAGTGGCAGCAACCGCGTGCTGTGGGCGCGGCGCGGCAACCAGCGCTATCTCATCAATGATCCGGCGTTGATGAAGTCACTCACCCTGGCGCAGCAGGAGGTCGCAAAGCTGGGACATGAGCAGGGGCTGCTCGGTACCCGTCAGGGTGAGCTGGGCAAGCGCATGGGCGAAATCTCCCTGCAGGCCAGCCGACAGGCGATGGCGTCACTGGATGCCGCCGAAATGGCCAACCAGGCCGCACGCCACGCCAGCGCGCAGGTGGAGGCAGAAATGGCGACGGTCGGTGCGAAGCAGCAGCAGGCGCTGGCTCGCCAGCAGCAGGGTCTGGCGCGTGAGCAGCAGGCGCTGGCACAGCAGCAGAGCCAGGTGTCGGCGAAGATGGCGCGTGACATCCGCAGCGCGATTGATCAGGCCCTGGCCAACGGCACCGCGCAATCGTTGCGCTGAAGGGAGGGGGCGTGGTGACACGAATGACGTGTCACCACGGAGGTCGGGACGCGCCATGCGCGTCCGCGCGGTCCGAACGATCAATTACACCCGATGCGCTCGATCCGGTTCTGCGCATCCACATGGATGGTCAGACGGTCCTCGCGGAAATCCATGGTCACCGCCATGTTCGGCTTGACCACGCGCGCATGTTTGGCTCCGCTGTCCTTGACCGCCTTTTCCACCGTCGCCGCATCGGCGACCTTGCCGACCAGACCCTCCACGGCCTCGGGCCGGCACGGCGTAGGCGTGCTACCCACCGGCACCGGGTCAACCACCGCCTGCGGCGGCTCTTCGGCATTGCTTTTGGGTGGCTGGCTGCAGGCAGCCAGGGGCAGTGCACAACTGACCAGCAGCAACAAAGAAAGGCGCATGGCAAGCTCCTACAAGGTGGTGGTGCGCACAGCATGCACCGCCCTGGCTGCACCTGATGTCAACAGCATCGCGATCCCGTAGTGCCGGGCCTTGCCCGGCACCGAAGCGCCCGCGAAAGGCCAGCCTCTGTAGAGCCGGGCTTGCCCGGCTGCGGGTCGGTGCGGAAAGCAGCCGGGCAAGCCCGGCTCTACAGGCGTACCCGCCAGCGGCCGGATATCTACGACTGCAGCGCCAGCGTTTCCCGCTCGCGCTGCTCCTCGGCTACCAGCCGCAGCATCAGCTGGGCCAGGGTCACCACGTCCTGGTGGTTGTGCTCGGCGACGCGGCGCAGATTCACCGCGCTGCCGCCGCGCAGGTAGTTCAGCCACGCCGCTGGCGCTTCCGAGCCGGGCAGGTCGTCCTCGCGCACGATCTGCAGCAGTTGCCGCTCGATGGTGGCCAAGCGGCAGTTCTCCCAGGTGCCGCGATAGCGGCGTCGGGTCGGGAACAGCAGGTCCACATGGTCCAGCGCACTGATCGGTTCGCGCTGACGCGCCAACCGGTACCGGGTCTTCAGCAGCGGTGCGTCGTAACACCGCCCGTTGTAGCTGCAGAAGACCGTGGACGGCTGCAGCCAGCTGGCGAAGGTGCGCAGCATCGCGGTTTCCGCGGCCATGGTGGTCATCAGCAGCTGGCGGATGCGCAGGCCGGTGCCGCGCCCGGCATCGTGGTGCCAATCCGCGGCACCGATCATGAACGCGCGCGTGCCAGTACCGCCGGCCAGACCGGTGGTTTCGGTATCGAAGAACAACAGATCCTGCGGCTGCACGGCTTCGCCTTCGCGGCGCGCGAATGCCAACGAAAGCGGCGCAGTGGGAATGGCCTGTGGCAGGAAGGCTTCAATCAGGAACAGTCCGTCGGCGATCTGCTCGCCCGGCACGTGACGGTCCTGTTCGGATGCGCGCGGACGTGCGCTGGCAGTTCCGCGCTCGCGCAGACCGAGCAGGCGATGCAGACCGCCGACATCTGGTTTGCGCAGTGCGGGTGCGGGTGCGGGTGCCGCGGGGGCGGCCGGCGGTGCGGCAACGCCGGTCGGCTTGTGCTTGATCTCCTGATCGACCCAGGCAAATACGGAATCCGGCGCAGGCTTGCGCGCACGCGCCTCATTGGCCGCCGGCGGCAAGGCAGGTTCCGCTGCAGGCGACGTTGGTGCGGGCGTGGACGCCGATGGCGACGCCTGCGTGGCATCACCGGCCTGTCGCCGCAGCAGGCGCAGCTTGTCCAGGCTCAGGCTCAAAACGGCACGACCTCCACGTCAGCGTGGTGTGCTGCGTCGGGCAACGCCTGCGCATCGAACAGGTCCAGTACTTTCAGGGCCAGCGCCTTGGGGGTGGTTGCGTCTTCTTCCTGACCGGCCAGCACCGGCCCCACGCAGGCCGGGCAGCCGGCGCGGCAGTCGCAGCGCTGCACCAGCTCGCGTGCGCGCAGCAGCAGTTCGGCCTGTCGCGTCCACAACGGCTCGCTCAGGCCCACGCCGCCGGGGAAGTTGTCGTACAGGTACACCGTGGGTACGAACTGCTGCTGCAGTTCAATCGCACTGGCATCGAACTCGGCACCGCGCAACTGGCCGCGGCCGCTCTGGTCGGCCACCGCGAACCACGCACCGTCTCCGTTGCCCACCGCCTTCTGCAGGTCGCGGGCATCGGCCATCACCGCCACCGTGGCCACGATGTGCAGGGCGTAGGCCGCGCCCAGGAACCCATCCAACGCTTCCTGTTTTGAATCGAATGCAGTCAGCAGCAACGCCTGCGGCAGCTGCCACCACACCGCCGTGGTGTGCAGTTCCTGATCGGGCAAATTGACCGGGCCGTAGCCGATGTTCTCGTGCGTGTAGTAGCGGATCTTCTTGTAGCCGGCCACGCGCCGCACCACATGTACTTCGCCGTGGTGTG
The DNA here is from genome assembly GCF_031834595.1 of Stenotrophomonas oahuensis. NCBI lineage: Bacteria > Pseudomonadati > Pseudomonadota > Gammaproteobacteria > Lysobacterales > Lysobacteraceae > Stenotrophomonas > Stenotrophomonas oahuensis. The sequence continues at coordinate 1,762,853 of NZ_CP115541.1, forward strand.
AATCGCCACGACCGGCCACGCAGCCGTCAAAGCGGTCCAGCACCTTGAGCTTGGTGAAGTCGATGCTGTCGGTGTAGTAATCCACATGGGTTCGGGTGACGTAGGCCTTGCGGCCTTCCCAGTCCAGTCGTTCCACCTGGTAAGGCGTGGACTGCACCATATGGATCGCGCCTTCGTACAGGGTCAGCGCGGCAGCGGAGTAGTCGACTTCGGCGATGATCTGCTGCTTGCCGTCGCTACGGTCCACCACCACGAAGTTGCCGTCGGCCACCGAACGCAGGCTGACCGCGTTGGCCGGGTAGCTGTCGGCAATCCACTCCCAGCGGTCGCCCTCATGATGCACCACTTCGGTTTCCGCCAGAGCCTCCAGGAACACCAGCGGATCGATCGGACCGAACGGGTCGCCGGCCAGGAACGGCAGTTCGAACGCGGCGCAACGGATGTGGTCGAACAGGATCAGCGGCTGGTCCGGTGCGATACGCGCATGCTCCGGCGAGGCGTCGGCAAAGAAATCAGGGTGCCGCACCACGTACTGGTCCAGTGGCTGCGAACTGGCCACCATCACGCCCAGCGCGGGCTGCTGGCGGCGACCGGCGCGGCCGAAGCGCTGCCAGGTCGCGGCCACGCTGCCGGGGTAGCCGTTGAGCACCACCACGTCCAGGCTGCCGATATCCACGCCCAGCTCCAGCGCCGAGGTGCTGACGATGCCGTCAATGTTGCCGGCGCGCATCGCGCGTTCGGTCTCACGACGTTCGGTCGGCAGATAGCCGCCACGGTAGGCGCGGATGCGCGCGGGCTTGCGCGGGTCGTGGTCGAAGATGTCTTTCAGGTACTTGGTCAGCACTTCGACCATCAACCGGCTCTGCGCGAAGATCAGTGTCTTCAGGCCGGACTTGATCGCAATGCGCGCGATGCGGTTGCTCTGCGAACGCGCCGAGGCCCTCAAGCCCAGGTCGGCGTTGACCACCGGCGGGTTCCACAGCAGCACATGCTTGGGGCCACTGGGCGCACCGGATTCGGTGATCGCAGTGACCGGTGCCTCGATCAGCCCTTCCGCATGCGCCTTGGGGTTGCCGATGGTCGCCGAGCACAGAATGAACTGCGGCTCCACGCCGTAGAACGCACAGATGCGCTTGAGCCGGCGCAGCACGTTGGTGACATGACTGCCGAACACGCCGCGGTAGGTATGGACTTCGTCGATGACCACATAGCGCAGGTTCTCGAAGAACTGCGCCCATTTGGTGTGATGCGGCAGGATGGCCTGGTGCAGCATGTCCGGGTTGGAGACCACGATGTCGCCGTGCAGGCGGATCGCCTGCCGCGCATCGCCCGGGGTGTCGCCGTCGAAGGTAAAGGCTTTGACGCCGAGATCGCCGGCGCGGTTCAACTCCAGCAGCTCGGCGACCTGGTCCTGGGCCAGCGCCTTGGTCGGGAACAGGTACAGGGCCTTGGCATTGCCCTGCATGGCCGCACTGACCACCGGCAGGGTGTAGCACAGCGATTTGCCGCTGGCGGTCGGGGTGACGATGGCGACGTGCTCGCCGCGCTGGGTGGCGTCCCAGGCTTCGGCCTGGTGGCTGTACAGCTGCTCGATGCCGCGCGCCTTCAATGCGGCGGTGAGCGCGGCGGGCACATCGGCCGGAATCGGCGCGTAGCGGCCCTCGCGACCGGGAATCGTAAAGCTGCCGGTGATGCGGTCGGCATAGCGCCGTTGCAGCCGTGCGGTCAGCAGCGCGCCATCCCGCGAGGGCAACCCCTCGGTGGTGGACAACCGGCGCTCGGCGTCTTCGGTGCGCTTGGCGAGTTCGTAGGCCATGGAAAAACGGTCTGCAAAGGACAGCAGATAAGCATATCGTCGTCTCATATCCCGAGACACCGCTGCCTCGGCTTGCGGCGCGCCTCCGGCAGCGCCGGCCGTTGGCCGGCCCACGCGGTGCCTGCATCCACGTGAGCTGAAGCATTCATAAAAAACGAAATCTGAAGCCCCCATCCGTATCCTTGCTCGAGGATGCAAGGTCACGGAGCGGCAGAAGTGGCAACACGTGCAATTCAGGCAATAGCATTGGCCAGCGCGCTACTGGTCGGCACAGCACATGCCCAATCGCCGCCTGTCACCCCACCGGTCGAACCGCCAGCGGCCACAGCGACCACACCGGCGGCCAATAACGACAACGTCACCACCCTCGGCGAAGTCCGCGCCGTCAAACCCGAAGACGAGCCGCTGGACCTGTACCGCTTCAAGAACCCGGTGCAGCCCGCCCCGAACCGCTTCAGCCGCACCTGGAGCGAGCCGCCATCCCCGGAACAGGTCAGCCTGAGTGGCGGCTACCTGATGATGGGCATCAACGCCGCCCTCGGCGCAGCCGGCAAGGGCATCCACAAGCTGACCGGCGGCCGCGACCAGATCCAGTCGGCCACCGCCCGCCCGCCACCCGAGCTGACCGAAGCGCAGCAGCAGCGCGCCCTGCAGCATCAGGACGGCACGCCGTAGAGCCGGGCTTGCCCGGCTGCTTTAAACGGCCGGTCGCCGTCGCTCCAACCACCACAGCAGCCCTGCCACGGCGACGAACGCCAGCAGCCAGGGCCAACGCGGGCCGGGGACCGGCACAGGCGAACCCGAGGGGGCTGCGCCGGCCCGCGTGAGTCGCTGTGCCGTGGTCTGCCGCACCTGCTGGCGATGCAATGACGCCGCGCCTGCCGGATCAAACACGTAGACCGACTGCGCTGCCTCACCCTGCTTCAGTTGATGCCAACCGGCGGCGGTGGGCCAGTAGCCCGCGCAGCGCTGCCTGCCGCTGGCCGGATCGATCTGCAACGTCACCTTGCCACCTTGCGGATCAATCATCTGCGCGCCGTCGGTGACCTGGCAGATCGACATACGCTCGCCAGACCACGGCGTGGTCGCTTCGACACGCGCCGCAACGTCGGCTGGTAGAGCACGCGCCACCTGTGCGAACACCGACGACCACAGTTCGGCATAACGATCATCGCGACCGGCCAGCACCAGCCGGTAGCTGTCGCTGATCGGCAGCACGGCCACGCGCCCGCGTCCCACGCTGCGCCAACCGCCCACGGGCTGACCCTTGGCATCCTGCAGCATCGCTTCCGCGCCGGAGGTGCTTGCGTCGAACCGCTCCAGCGTCGGTGGCACGCTGCTGTGCGAGGCGGCATTGGCTTCATCGATGTAGGCGGTGCTGTCAGTCGCGGCGCGTGCCGGCCCTCGTCTCGCCTGCAGCAGCGAACCTTCCGGGTCGGAGGGCAAGCTGAGCGGTGCCGCGCGCGTGCCGCCGCTGACCGCCACGCCCCAGCTGCGCAATGTCTGCCGCGCGCTGTCGCTCAACGGACCACTGCTGCGAACCAGAACGCCGAGCCCATCGCGCAGGGCCTGCTGGATCAGACTGCGCTGTGACGCGCCCAATGCTGTGACACTGCGCTCGTCGAGCACCAGCACATCCGTGGCGGCCAAACGCGCCGCCGTCAGCGCTACCGGTGCATCACCGAGCATCACCCCACCGCCGGCACTTGCCTGCATCTGCACGGTCAAGCCGGTGTCGGTGGCCCAGCGCCGCAGGTACTTCCATTCCGGGCCCGGCGCGGCCGCCAGCATCAGCACGCGCGGTGCCGGCTGGGCCACGGTCTGCAGCGGCACCGGCACGCTGTCCACGGTGTGCTGCTGGGCATCGAGCAGGCGCAGGGTGAATTCGCTGCGGCCGGCGTCGCGGGCGCTGCCTTGCAACCGGACGTTGCCCTTCGCATCGAGCGGTGCGCGATCCACCACCACGCCGGCCGGATCCAGCAGTTCGGCGCGTGCGTTGGCGACATCCTGCGCGCGCGCGTCAACGGCGAACAATCCGCCCGGAGCGGTGATCGCCGGGGGCTGCAGGTCCACCCAGCCGCGTGGGGCGGGCGCAGGTTGAAGGGTGACGTGCGCGGGCAGCGCGGTGTCGCGGTCACGTGCGGCCAGGCCGTCGCCGACCAGGGTCAGGGTGCTGCTGCCCGGGTGTTGGCGCAGGGCGCTGGCGAGGTCGGGCGCATGCGGAGTGCCGGCGGGGGCGTTGGCTTCCGGCAGGGCGATGACCGTGGCGTTGGGGGGAAGGGTGCCCGCCGAGCTGGCGTTTGCGGTCAGTACGACCAGGTGGCCGGCCTCTGCATTGCGGGTGGGCGGTTGCAGGGTGAAGTAGAGGAGGGCGGCGGCCAGGGCCTGCAGGAGGAGCAGGATGGGTAGGCGTAGACGGTTACGCGCGGAGAGCAGCCGGGCAGAGCCCGGCTCTACGAGGCGAAGGCTTGCGGTGAGGACAATGACGACAAGCGCGAGGGCGATCCAGAGGGAAGTGCTCATCGGGTTCCCTCCAGCGCATCCAGGTAGCGTTGCGCCATCGGATCGGGCGCTTCCCGACGCTGCACCTGCGGCGACGGCCGCAGCAGGGCGCGCCACAGCTGCGCGCGCAGGGTGGCGCGGCAGGTGCTGCAGTCCGGGGTCAGGCGCAGTTCTTCAATGGCCGCCGCGAGGCTGAGCGGATCGGTGAGGCGCGACTGGTTGCGGCCCAGCCAGGTGCTCAGCGCATCCAGGTCCGGCGTGTTGCCAGCCTCGCCCAATTGCTGCCAGACCGCGACGATGGCCGGGTCGGGTGCCTCCAGCGGCGCAATCGACAATGTGCGGCTGCCCAGGTCGTCGCGTTTGCCGCTCATGCGGCGGCCCTCGTCGATCGGCGGCAACTCCGGGCCGACCCGCGCCAGATAGATACGCTCGGCCTGCTGCACCTGTTTGATGAATTCCAGCGCCTTGTACGCGAAGGGCAACGCCTGCTGCGGGCGGCCCTGGCGCAGCTCGCCCTCGGAGGACCACATCTGATCGAGCGCGGCCTTCAATGTCGCGCGGGTCTGTGGGTCGAGCAGCGTTGCCGCTTCGGCATGATCGTGCGTATGGCCGTACTCGCTGAGCACGTCGGTGGCGCTGCCGAACACCGGCTGGCCTTCTGCCTTGGGCGCGCCATGATCGTGGTCGTCATGGCCACCGGCGGCGTGTTCGTGATCATCGCCATGGGCATGGTCGTGATCGTCATGGTTGTCGGCCGGTGCATCGCTGGTGGGCAGGCTGTCGCTGGTCGGCGGTGGTTTGGCCGCGCCTTCCGCTTCCTCCCCCAGGAACTGGCCATAGCGCAGGCGCAGGATGCGCTGGTCCACGCCGATGGCATCGGAGCGTTTGACGAATTCCTCGGCCGACAACGCGGGCCGCGCTTTGATCAGCGCTTCGGCGTCGATGATGATCTGGCGCTGGCTGCGGAAGTACGCCGGCAGCGTCTTCTTGACCATCCCTTCCATCGCCTCACCCAGCACCTGTTCCTCACTGGGCAGGCGCAGAATCAGGCTGGTGCTCTGCGCAGTCTGTGCCTTCGGGGTGTGGTTGTCGCGCACGTGCAGCTGCGCGATCACGTCGTTGCCCGGCTGCGCACCCAGCGCGGCGAGATCCAGCGTGCGCGCAAAACGGCGCAGGGTGGCCGGGCCGCTGCCGGTCAGGGGGATGCGCTGCTCGCGGAAGGTGATGTTCTCGCCACTGCCCTGGGCCAGGGTGACCTGCAGTTCGGCCGTCGCGGCAACACCGAAGTCGTCGCTGGCTTCGAACTGCAGCGCCCACTGACGCTGGTTGGGGGCCGCCAACACCAGCGTCCGGTCGGGCGTGATCACGCGGACGCTGGGCGGCCGGTCCGGTGCCACGTCCAGTCGGTACAGGCGCGGCTGCACCAAAGCCGGTTCGGTGACGATGCGATACAGCGTGGGGCGGGTGGCCTTCCATTGCGCAGTCCACGCTTCGCCGTCGCGCTTCAATGCAATGCGGCTGCCGTCATGCAGCTGCAGCGCGGCCGAGGTGGGCGTGCCATTGAAGCGCAGTGACCACGACAGGGCGCTGTCCTGCGCCATCTTGGCATCCAGCGCTGTCTGCGTGCGTACCGCCTGACCCGTATACGCAGGTGCCTGGATCTGCAGGCGTGAGGATTGCAGGCGTGTTGCCACCGCGCTCACAGCATCGGCAGCGGCCGGATCGCGCAGCGCCGTCGTGGACATGCCGTCGCGTGGCCAGCCCAGTGCCAGCGCGATCACCAGCAGCCCACCCAACCAGCCCAGCAGCAGACTGCGCCACGGCCAGCGCGGTCGCAGGTCCGGCATGGCCTTACCGAGCGCCTCGTGCAGACGCGCGCGCTGCCGCAGTTGCAAGGGATTGAGTGCATCCGTCGAGGCGAACAGCAGGTCGCTGCTGTCCTGTACGACCGCGTGGTTGTCGAGCTGTCGCACCAGCCAGCGGCGGTCCAGCTGGCGGGCCTTCCAGGTCGCAAGGCCCACCACCAGCAACAGGCACGGCAACGCGATGGCAGTGCCCAGGTTGAGCCCGGCCAGCCGCACCGCCACGGCGGCGGCGGCCAAGGCGAGCGGAAGCAGCAAGGCGAGGGTGATCCATGCCTTGCGGCGGCGTGCCTGCTGCCACGCGCGCTGCACGGCGATCATGCCGGCCTCCCGCGACGTATCGAAGTCGCCATCCAGCGCTCCACAGCGAACAGCAGCACAACCAGGGCCAGCAGCCAGAAGCTCAGATCCAGTGGTTGCGCGGCAGGCGGTGCGGCACCGGTCAGCGGTTGCTGTGTGACCGCAGAGGCAACCTGCGGCACCGGCACAGGCTGCAGCAGGTCGAGCAACCGCCGCGGAAAATCGGCTTCGCGCAGGATCGGCAGCGTGGCCGGCGACAGGCGCTGGCCGAAGCGCAACACCTGGCCGCGCCCCAGCGCATGGCGGGTCATCGCGACGTTGCCGCTGGCATCGCGCAGCACCGGCACGCCGTCGCCCGGCGCTGCGGCAGCAGCGGTGACCAGCACGCTGCCACCGTTCTGCACCCAGGTCTGCCAGGTGGCGGGCAGGGCGGCATTGTCCAACCACACGCCAACCTGCCCCGTGGCGGGTGCTTCATCACCGGCCATTACAGCGGATAAGGGCTGGCCGTTCCACGCACGCTGCACGGCCTCCAGCACGCGCTGTGTCTGCGCGTCGTCGGCGGTACCTGCCACGCGCAGCAGCGGTGCATCAGAGAACGCGGCAACAGCTGGCAATGGATGGCGCACGCTGCGCCAGTCCACCAGGCGCGACAGGCGGGCGCGTTCCCCATCCAGTCCTGGCATCGGGTCAGGCACATACACCGTCAGTGCCGCACCGGCCGGCATGGCCTGGTCCAGCTCGCGCAGCAGGCTGGCCAGCGGCTGCGGCCCGGTGGGAGCCGGTTGTTCCAGCGAAGGGAACCCAGGTGCGAGCCAGCGGCCCTCGCTGCCGTCATCCACCGACGGCGGTGTCAGGCCCGGGGTGACCACGACCCACGGGGCGGTGGGTGTCGCCGCGCCGTGCAGCAGCGGCTGTGCCAGCAGCAGCGCCAACACCGTCAGCAACAGCAGACGCACCAGCAGCAGTGGCCACTCATCGAAGCGGATACGCTGCCGCGGCTGTGCCTTGGCCCGCAGCCAGCGCAGCGCCGCAAAGTCGAGCGGCGCGTAGTGGTGTCGACGGGCGAGGTGTATCAGCAGTGGCACCACCAGCGCTGCCAGGGCCAACAGCCCCAGCGGGAACAACAGCGACAGGCTCATCGGGCGCTCCCGGCCAGCTGGCGCAGCGGTGCATCCAGCGGCTGGTCGGTATGGGTCACCACATGGGCGATGCCGCCACGCTGCAGGCGCGCCTGCAGCACTGCCTGTGCTTCGGCAAAGCGAGCCAGATAGTCGGCCCGGACCGCGCGGCCGTCGCCAAGCAGTTCCTCGCCGATTTCCGGATCGCGGAAGCGATGCCCGTCGGTGAACGGGAAGTCGCGCTCGTCAGCGGTCAGGATCTGTACCTGCATCACGTCACGGCGGGCGGCGGCCAAGCGCTCAAGCAGGACGGTACCGGCCTCGTCGAAGCCGTCGCCCAGGGCCACCAGCAGGTCGGTGGACTGTACGCGTTCCCAGACCGGACGCAGGGCCTCCGCTGCGGGCCAGCGGCCCTGCGCACGCAGGCGATGCAGCAGCAGATGGATGCGGTCGCGCTGGCGCGCACCGCTGCCGGCGGCCACCACCTGCACGCCGTCGCCGTTGACTGCGATCAGCCCGAAGCGGTCGCCCTGCTGCAGGGCCAGTTCCACCACGCATGCGGCGGTGGCGTTGATGTGGTCCAGGCGCGAGCGCTCGGGACGCGCGCGGTCGCGCTGGCCCGCCGACGCGGTGGCATCCAGCAGCAGCCACACGGTGACCGGACTCTCGCGCTCGGATTCGCGCACGAAGAAGCGATCCGAGCGCGCGTACAGCTTCCAGTCGATCTGGCGCAGCTCGTCACCGGGCTCGTAAGCACGGTACTGCGCGAACTCCAGACCCGCGCCGCGGCTGCGACTGGCGTGTTGGCCGATGCCCTGCGCTCCGCTGGCACGACGCGGCAGCAGCCGCAGCGCCTTCAGGCGGCTGCGAACGTCGGCCGGGATCGCAATCGGGGCGTGCGCGTTCACTGCGTTCTCAGGCGGGGAAGGGCACGGCCTGCAGCAGCGCGGCGATCACATCGTCGGCGCTTTTCTGTTCGGCCTCAGCCGCGAACGAAAGCAGCACGCGGTGACGCATCACCGGCGCGATCAGCGCCTGCACGTCGTCGCGGGTGGCGGCGAAGCGTCCCTGCAGCAGCGCCCGGGCTTTCGCCGCCAGTACCAGCGACTGTCCGGCGCGCGGGCCGGCCCCCCACTTGATCCAGTGGTTCACGGCCTGCGGCGCGCCCTCGCCGGGGCGGCTGGCACGCACCAGCCGGGTGATCCAGCTCAGCACGTCCTCACTCACATGCACCTGGCGTACCGCCGCCTGCAGCGCCAGCACGTCGTCGGCCTCCAGCACCTTCGGAACCTTGGCGCTGGCGCTGCCGGTGGTCTGCACCAGAATGTCGTGCTCTTCCTGTTCGGTCGGGTAGTCCACCCGCACATGCAGCAGGAAGCGGTCCAGCTGTGCTTCCGGCAGCGGGTAGGTGCCGGCCTGTTCGATCGGATTCTGCGTGGCCAGCACGAAGAATGGAGCGGGCAGGGCGTGGGTGGTGCCGGCGTAGCTGACGGTGCGTTCCTGCATCGCCTCCAGCAGTGCCGCCTGGGTCTTGGGCGGGGTGCGGTTGAGCTCGTCGGCCAGCAGCAGGTTGGTGAAGATGGGTCCCTGCTGGAAGCGGAAATGCCGATGCCCGGTGCCGTGGTCTTCCTCCAGCAGTTCGGTCCCCAGAATGTCGCTGGGCATCAGGTCGGGGGTGAACTGCACGCGCCGGAACTGCAGTTCCAGCGCCTGACCCAGCGAGCGCACCAGCAGGGTCTTGCCCAGCCCCGGCGCGCCTTCCAGCAGTACATGGCCACCGGCCAGCAGGCCGATCAGCAGCTGCTCGACGACGGCGTGCTGGCCCACCACGGCCTGGCCCAGTGCCTCGCGCAACGGCTGCAGCTTGGGCAGAAGATCATCAATCCGGCTGTCGGTATTCATTGGGTACCCGTATCTAATTGTTCAACGCATACATCACGATATTGACCGCGAACTTCGTGTTGTCCTCAGCCAAAAACCGCTTGTTGCGCCAGTCGTAATCCCATTCGCAACCGTAATCCTTGTTGCTGTACAACACGCCCAGTCGCCCATCGACCTCGATGCCTTTCAGATAGTCGTGCACCAGGTCGTCACCCCAACCATTGAGCTCGAAGCCAGTGGCCGGCGGTCCGTCGGGAAACCGGAAGAAACTCCGATACAGCGCATGGTTGTTGGGAAGCTTCTTCAACGCCGAAGGTCCAAACAACTTGGCCATCTGCGCTTCGAACGATTTGGCGAACAAGCCATCAATGTCGTGATTGCAGTCATCCACGAACACAAACCCGCCATTGCGCACATAGCGCACGAAGTTCTGCCGCTCAGCCGCATTGAACTCCACCAGCTTGTGCCCGGCCAGATAGCAGAACGGCGCTTCCAGCATGCGCGGGTCCGACAGCGCGATGACATGCTCGGTCGGGTCCACCCGCAATGTGGTGTAGTCGATCAGCGAGGTGATGACGTTGGACGGCATGCGTGCGTCCACGTCCCAGTCGCCGGAGTCGTACTTCAGGCGGGTGAACCAGAAGTCGTAGCGCCCGGCCTGGGCGCGGGCGAACGAGGGCAGTGCCGCCAGCGCGGCACCGCCCAACATCAGGCGCAGGAACTGCGCCCGGTTCATGCCGGTGCGGTCATCAGACCGCGTCGGACAGCGAGGTGAAGGTGAAGTCGCGCAGCTTCATCGGCGGAATCATCATCACAAAGGTGGACTCGTCACCGGCCACGCGTACTGGCTTGCCCAGCTCTTCAATGTTGTTGAGCATGATCACCGGCGATTCGTTGAAGCGGAAGTTCTTCACCGGGTGCTTGATCTGGCCGTTCTCGATGTAGAAGGTGCCGTCGCGGGTCAGGCCGGTCAGCAGCACGGTCTGCGGGTCGACCATGCGGATGTACCAGGTGCGGGTGACCAGGATGCCCTTCTGGGTGCCACGCACCAGTTCAGCCGTGCTCTTGTCACCACCGCTCATCAGCAGGTTGCCCGGGCTCGCCTTGGCGGTCTTGCCCTGCTTCTGCGCCCAGAAACGCGAGTAGTCCAGGTTGGCGACCTTGCCGTTCTCGATGATCGCCAGGCGCTCGCGCGGCAGGCCCTCGTTGTCCCACGGCAGCACCGGCGCATCCGGGTGCCACGGGTCGGCATACATGTTCACGCGCGGGTCGTAGACCTGCTCGCCGAGCTTGTTGCCGCCGCCCTTCTTCGACAGGAAGCTGCGGCCTTCGTCGGCCGAGCGCGCGCTGAAGAAGTTCATCATGAAGCTGATCAGACCCGCCGCCGCCGCCGGCTCCAGGATCACCGTGTACTTGCCCGGTTCCAGCGCCTTGGCTTCGGCCGATTCGGTGGCCTTGCGCATGGCGATGCGCACGTCCTGGTCGGCCTTGAAGTCGGCCGCGTCCTTCAGGTTGCGGCCGACCCAGCCCGAGCCGCGGCCGTCTTCGGTACGCACCGTGCAGGTGTAGTCGAAGGCGGTCGCGCGCTGGTAGGCGAAGTTGCCGTTGCTGTTGGCGGTGGCGTAGAAGCCTTGGCTGTCCTCAAGGAAGCCAGCGGCAATCAGGCCATTGCCACGGCACGGTGCAATCGAATCGGCGGCGACCTTGGCGCGGAACGCCGGATCGATGGCCGCAGTGGATTCGCTGAAGGTCGGGCTGGCCTTGTAGGTCTGCTTGCCGATGGCCGGCATGAACTCCGGGTTCTCCGGGGCCAGGCGGGCCAGGTCTTCGGCGCGGCGGACCACGCGTTCCAGCGCGGCGTCGTCGAACTCGTTGATCGAGGCGGTGCCCACGCGCTTGCCGAAGGCCACCGTGACGGCCAGTTCGGTGTCATCCACGATGCCGCTGGTGGAGACGTTGTTCAGCGCGAAACGGATGTTGCCCTTCAGATTGCCGGTCAGCGCGGCGGTGCACTCGTCGGCCTTGGACAGCTTGATGACCTTGTCGAGGATGGCCTTGGCCTGGGCTTCGGTGAAGATACTCATGTATAGGGGCTCCTGACCGGTCAGCCGAGGCTGCGGGCGGTGTTGATGACGTTGATGCCGTTGAAGCGGGCGGTGGACGAACCGTGCGAGACCGCCGAGACCTGGCCCGGCTGGCCCTTGCCGTCGAAGAACGAACCGCCCAGGCGGTAGTCGCGCTCATCGGCCACGGCCACGCAGGCGTTCCAGAACTCCGGCGTGCGGATCTGGTAGGCCACGTCCTCGATCATGCGGGTGATCTGGCCGTTCTTGATTTCATAGAACAGCTGGCCGCCGAACTGCGCGTTGTAACGCTGCTGGTCGATCGAGAACGAGCCGTCGCCGATGATGTAGATGCCGTTCTCGACGTCCTTGATCATGTCGGCCACGCTCAGCGGGGTCTTGCCGGGAGCCATCGACACATTGGCCATGCGCTGGAACTGCACGCTCGACCACGAGTCGGCATAGCAGCAGCCGTCCGATTCGGTCTTGCCCAGAATGTGCGCCTGGTCGCGGATGGTCTGGTAGTCCACCAGCTTGCCGTTGCTGATCAGGTCCCAGCGCTTGGTCTTGACGCCTTCGTCGTCGTAGGCAACTGCGCCGAGGCTGCCCGGCTGGGTCTTGTCGGCGAAGATGTTGACCAGGTCGCTGCCGTACTGGAAGCGCTGTTCGCGCTTGTCCAGGGTGGCGAAGCTGGTGCCGGCGTAGTTGGCTTCGTAGCCGAGCACGCGGTCCAGTTCCAGCGGGTGACCCACCGACTCGTGGATGGTCAGCCAGGTGTGCGACGGGTCGAGCACCAGGTCGTACTTGCCCGGCTTCACCGACGGAGCCTTCAGCTTCTCCTGCGCCTGCTTGGCGGCGGCGATGGCGTCTTCCTTCATGTCGTAGGACGAACCGTAGTTCACCACGCCGTTCGGGGTCAGTACCTTGCCGGCGGCGGCACCATCCAGATACTCATAGCCCATGCCCATCGGCGAGGACAGCCCGTCGCGGGTGCGGAACTTGCCGCTGGCCTTGTCGATGGCGGTTACCGTCATCGGGGCCCAGATGCGGTGCACGTCCTGATCGATGTAGGAGCCATCGGTGGACGCGAAGTACTTCTGCTCGTTGACCAGGAACAGCATCGAATTGACGAAGCTGGCACCCGCCCCGATCGCGGCGGCGTTGACGTCCAGCAGCAGCTCGACCTTGTCCTTGATCGGCACTTCCATCGCATTCTTGCGGATCGGGGTCTTCCAGCTCACCTCGCCCACGCCTGGGGTGGCAGCCAGCTGGACCGGGGCGGTCTGCACGCCGGCGTTGGCCTTGGCAATGGCTACCGCCTGCTGCGCGGCCTTGGCCACATCGCCCGGGCCAAGCTGGTTGGTGGCGGCAAAGCCCCACGCACCGTTGACGATCACGCGGATGCCGACACCGGTGGATTCGGTGTTGACCACGTTCTGCACCTTGTCTTCGCGGGTGATCACGAACTGGCGCAGGTAGCGGCCGATGCGCACGTCGCAGTAGGTGGCTCCGCCCTGGCGGGCAGCGGCCAGGGCCGCGTCGGCCAGGCGCTTCTTCAGCGCCGGGTCGAGCGTGCTCTGAAGCTGCTCGGCGGCGATCACCTTGCCGAAGAACGACGGCACGATCAGGCCGCCCGCGGTAAGCCCTGTCAGGGCAAGAAAGTCACGTCTTTGCAAGGCAGTTCTCCGTGTGATCGCACTCAGCCCAGGCTTCGCGCGGTGTTGATGATGTTGATGCCATCAAATCGTGTGGTCGACGAACCGTGCGAGACCGCCGAAACCTGCCCGGGCTGTCCCTTGCCGTCGAAGAAAGAGCCGCCGAAGCGGAAGTCGCGCTCGTCGCAGATCGCACTGCAGGCGTTCCAGAACTCCGGCGTGCGGATCTGGTACGCGGCGTCCTCAACCATGCCGGCGATCTGGCCGTTCTTGATCTGGAAGTACAACTGGCCGCCGAACTGTGCGTTGAAGCGCTGCTGGTCGATGGAATACGAGCCACGGCCGTGGATGTAGATGCCGTTCTCCACGTCCTTGATCATGTCGGCCACGCTCAGCGGGGTCTTGCCCGGAGCCAGCGACACATTGGCCATGCGCTGGAACTGCACGCTGGACCACGAGTCGGCATAGCTGCAGCCATGCGATTCGTTCTCGCCCAGCAGGTGCACCTCGTCGCGGGTGGCCTGGTAGTTGACCAGGATGCCGTCCTTGACCAGGTCCCAGCGCTTGGTCTTGACCCCTTCATCGTCGTAGCCGACCGCACCCAGGCTGCCCGGCGAGGTCTTGTCGGCGAAGAAGTTGACCCGCTCGCTGCCCCAGCGGTAGCCGGCGTCGCGCTTGTCCAGGGTGGCGAAGCTGGTACCGGCGTAGTTGGCCTCGTACCCCAGCACGCGGTCCAGTTCCAGCGGGTGGCCGACGTTTTCGTGGATGGTCAGGAACAGGTTGGACGGATCCAGCACCAGGTCGTACTTGCCCGGCTTCACCGATGGGGCCTTGAGCTTCTCGCGCGCATGGCGTGCGGCGGCAATGGCATCCTCGACCGGGTCGTAGGAATCGCGGTAGGCGGTGATGCCGCCGGGCAGGGCGATCTTGCCGCTGGCGTCGCCGTCCAGGAACTCATAGCCCATGCCCATCGGCGAGGACAGCCCCGCACGGGTGCGGAACTTGCCGCTGGCCTTGTCGATGGCGGTGGCGGTGAACGGCAGCCAGATGCGGTGCACGTCCTGGTCGATGAAGGAGCCGTCGCTGGAAGCGAAGTACTTCTGTTCGTTGACCAGGAACAGGGTGGAATTGATGAAGTTCGCGCCGGCGTTCAGCGCCGCGGCGTTCAGGCTGAGCAGCAGGTCCACCTTCTCCTGCACCGGCACGGCCATCGCGTTCTTGCGGATCGGGGTCTTCCAGCTGACCTCGCCCACGCCCTTGACCGGGGCCAGCTGCACCGGCTTGGTCTGCAGGGCGGCATTGGCGCGGGCAATGGCCGCGGCCTGGTTGACCGCCGCCAGCACGGCGGCCGGGGTCTGCTCGCGGGTGGCAGCGAAGCCCCAGGCTCCGTTGACGATCACCCGGATGCCGATGCCCGAGGACTCGCTGTTGGTGACGTTCTGCACCTGCGCTTCGCGGGTGATTACCGCCTGGTTGAGGTAGCGGCCGATGCGCACGTCGCAGTAGCTGGCTCCGGCGCGCTTGGCGGCGGCCAGTGCGGCCTCGGCCAGTACCTTCTTGCGGCCTACATCACCCGGCTCCAGCAGCTGCTCGGCAGCGATCAGCCGCGCATGCGGCAGCATCAGGCCAGCCAGGCCCATCCCAGACAGGGTCAGAAACTCACGACGTTGCACAGCAGGCAGTTCCCCAGCAGCGGTTTCGGGCCAAAGCCGTCAACCTTGGACAAGTCCTCGACTTTCAGGGGAGCGCCGGGAGTGGCACAAGTGACTCCGGTCATGGTTCGATGTGCGCTGTGACGACAATCTGCAACTGACATGACCCAACAGCGATGGTCCGAGGCCTGCGAGCGCAACCGCGACCCGATTCTGGCGGTGCTGCGCCCCCACCTGCAGGACCGACAGAGGGTGCTGGAGATCGGCAGCGGCACCGGTCAGCACGCCGCGTACTTTGCCAGCCAGCTGCCGCATCTGCAGTGGCAGGCCAGCGACCACCCCGATTACCTGCCCGGCATTGCCGAGCGCCTCGCCGAGGCCGGGCTGCCGAGCGCGCCGCCGCCGTGGCCGCTGCAGGCGGTGCTGGAGCCACAGCCCGGGCTGGCCCCGTGGCCGGCCGACGCGGGCAGCTTCGATGCGGTGTACAGCGCCAACACCCTGCACATCATGAGCTGGGCGCACGTGCAGGCGCTATTCGCCGGGCTGCCAGCGGTCATGGCCCCCGGGGCTCTGCTGTGCGTGTACGGGCCGTTCAATTACGGCGGGGAGTACACCAGCGACAGCAACCGGACGTTTGATATGTGGTTGAAGGACCGCGACCCGGCCTCGGGCATCCGCGATGCCGAGGCCGTGGATGCGTTGGCCGCCGCGCAGGGGCTGGTGCTGGTTGACGATGTGGCGATGCCGGCGAACAACCGCCTGCGGGTATGGCAGCGCAGCTGATCAGGCGTCGGGTGCCATTGCTGACAATCGCGCTGATGCGGCGCGGAGCCCGGTGAAGATTGGCCGGGCGACTTCCTGCGGGAATCCAGGTGGAAGCTCCTGCTCCACTTGGCGGATGGCCGGTTCAACACGTGCGAGCAGTTCCTCGATCCAAGGCTCGGCCCCGGCGCTGATGCCGCACTTTCGAGCGGTCTCATTCCAGTGCCGTCGCCGGATCCCCGATAGTTTGCGATGGCGATTCTTGCCTCGCAGTGACATGGCCAACTGCGCCTCGTGTGGATCCAGCAAGCCCGGACCGCGCCCAAGGATCGGATAGACCGAGAGGACATCATAGACCGGCGTCAGCCGGAACCGGCCTTCCGCTTCAATATGCACACTGAAGTTCTTGGCGTGGCCATCGGTGGCGGCCAGCATCCAGAACAGGATCTGCACCTTGAAGAACGTTGCCCGGTCGGTCGCGTCTTCTGATTGGCGAAGCAGATCCATGATCTCGACAATGCCAGGGCCGCCCTCGACCTCGTACTTGCTGGCGGGAGGCAGTCCAAATACCTGGCACATGTCTTCCTGTGGCAGCCTTAGCCACCACGTTCCATCGCGCGCAAGCCGACGGTCGAAGCGCTCCACGATCAATGCACGCTGCTCGTCGAACGTGCCCATGGAGGTGGATGCAACGGGAATGCCGAACGCACCGATCAGGTGCATGCACAGCCACTCGTTCTCGACCGAGAGCTGCATGTCGGCCTGCATGTTTCCTACCAGTCCCAGTGGAAGCTTGAAAATGTGCGTGCTGGGTGTGCTACCGCTTGGCAGGCCCCAGCCATCGGCATGCCGCAGCAGGCCGGTCTTCTCCTGGGCACCGGCAATCGAGATGCGGAACTCGTCACTCTGATCAGCAGCACTGCCCGGCAATGGCGAGGTGGTCACCCCGCGCAGAATCGCGGCCACATCGCTGTCATCGAGTGGACGGTAATCGATGCGGTGCAGCTCACCGGGTGTCGCTCCTTGTGGCAGAAGCTGCACGGCACCGACACAGTCCCGGCCGATGGCCTGCAGCAGGTCGAAGGTGCCCGTGCTGCGTGTGCCGAATCGGTTGCGGATACGAGCGCGGATGCTCGCGTTGTCGGGCAGAAGGTTATCGAAGTAGTCGAGAACGACCTGGCCGCGATGACTTTCTCCTGCGGGCAGCAGCGGTAGTGAAAGCGACAATGGACGTGGGGCGGGGGACGCCAGCCACGATGCCGCGTAGGTGAGCCGTGGTGTGGCATTGGCTGCATCGTGCCAGGTGGCGACCTCCAGGCCGTTCATCCAGACCGTGAGTGCGGCCATGTCTACCATTCCTGCTCAGGTGGAGCAGCCTTGCGGACTGCGGGGTGCAGGGATACTTCCAGACCCAGCACCGCCCAGACTTTCATCAATCGATCAAATGTTGCCGATTGCGGCTCGCGTTCCAGCGCGCTGATGGCCTGGCGTGAAACCCCAAGCCGAGTGGCCAGTTCCGCCTGGCTCAGGCCCGCGCTCTTGCGGAAGGCACGCATGAGTGTGGAGAGCTGCTGGGGGGTACGTACTACGAAGTTGTCCGCGGTCATGGCCGTGCCCCTGCTCATTCGGCTGGATACGCAATTTATAAGTTGCATTCCAATTATGCAACTTATAAGTTGCTTGTTCGAAAAGCAATCTATACCTAGCATGTTGGAAATGCAATATATAGGTTGCCAATGGCCAAATCAAAGCCACGCAGCCGCGTAAGCGAACGGCGACATCAGCAAAATGTCAGTGTTCGCTTACATCAAGCCACCTGCACGATGTGCAGCGCCTTCGGGTTCCGCCACTGCGCCAGCAGGGCGGCTTCCCGTGCCTTGGCGGCGTGCAGGTGCGCTTCCTTGACGTGCCCATAGCCGCGGATGTGCTCGGGAATGCTGGCAATTTCCACCGCCAGCGCCACCCGGTCGTCGTCCAGCCCGGCCAGCAGTTCGTCCACGGTGCGTGCGTAGTCCTCGATCAGCTGGCGCTCGCCGCGACGCTCCTCGGTCCGGCCGAACATGTCGAAGGTGCCACCGCGCAGGAACTTCAGCTTCGCCAGCAGGCCGAACGCCTTCATCATCCACGGGCCGTATTCCTGCTTGATCAGCCGGCCCTGTTCGTCCTTCTTGGCGAACAGCGGCGGAGCCAGGTGGAAGCGGACCTCGAAATCGCCCTCGAACTGCTGCTGCAGGCGGCGCTGGAACTCGCCGCTGGTGTACAGGCGGGCTACTTCGTACTCGTCCTTGTACGCCATCAGCTTGAAGTAGTAGCGGGCCACAGTCTCGGTCAGCGCGGTGCTGCCGGCCTTGTCCCACTCGGCTGCGCGCACCTTGTCGACCAGCGCGCGGTAACGCGCGGCATAGGCGGCGTCCTGGTAGTCGGTGAGGAAACGCACGCGGCGCTCGATCAGCTCGTCCAGCGAACGCGACAGGCGCTCGTCGTCCAGCGGCAGGAAGGCCACGTCGCCCTGGCCAGCACGGCCGGGCAGGCCGCGCAGCTCGCGCTCGTCGCCGGTGTTGCGCGGAGCCGCGTTGGCTCCCCATTCGTTGCCTTCCCACTCGCCCGGCGGCAGATCGTGCAGCGGGCCCGGAGTGCGCTCGGCATCGGTATGGCCGTTGCGCACCAGCCCGGCCGCCTGCTGCACCGCCTGCGGGTCCACTGCGGCCAGCCGGCCCCAGGCGAACGCCTGCTGGTTCATCGCCACCGCTGCGCCGTTGAGCTCGATCGCGCGCATCAGCGCCTCGAACGAGATCGGCACCAGACCCTGCTGCCACGCATAGCCCAGGATGAACAGGTTGGACGCAATGGCGTCGCCCAGCAGCGCGGTCGCCAGCTGGGTGGCGTCCAGCAGCAGCGGATCACGGCCGCCCAGCGCCACGCGGATGCCGGCAATGATGTCGGCGGCCGGGAACTGCATGTCCGGGCGGGTGGTGAAGGTACCCGGCATCGCTTCATAGGTATTGAGCACCACCTGCGAACGCTCGGCGCGCACCTTGGACAGCGCCCAGTAGTCGTTCACCACCACCATGTCGCAGCCCACCACCAGGTCGGCTTCGCCGGCGGCGATGCGCACCGCATGGATATCTGACGGCGTGCGCGCAATGCGGATATGCGTGGTTACCGCGCCGCCCTTCTGCGCCAACCCGGTCTGATCCAGCACGGTCGCGCCCTTGCCTTCCAGATGACCGGCCATGCCCAGCAGTGCGCCGATGGTCACCACGCCGGTACCGCCGACGCCAGTGATCAGGATGTTCCACGGTTGTTCCAGGGTGCTGCGGAATACCGGGGCCGGCAGGTTGTCCAGCAGCGCGCTGCCATCACGGCGCGCGCCCTTGCGCGGCGTGCCGCCGTGCACGGTGACGAAGCTGGGGCAGAAGCCGGTGGTGCAGGAGTAGTCCTTGTTGCAGTTGGACTGGTCGATGTCGCGCTTGCGCCCGAACTCGGTTTCCTTGGGCAGCACCGACACGCAGAAGCTCTTCTTGCCGCAGTCGCCGCAGCCCTCGCAGACCAGCGAATTGACCACCACGCGCTTGGGCGGGTCGACCAGCTTGCCGCGCTTGCGACGGCGGCGCTTTTCAGTGGCGCAGGTCTGTTCGTAGATCAGGATGCTGGTGCCCTTCACCTCGCGCAGCTGCTTCTGCACCGCATCCAGCTCGGCGCGATCAAAGAACTCCACGCCTTCGGGGAACAGCTCGCGCTTGTTCCATTTACCGATCTCATCGCTGACCAGCATGATGGTCTGCACGCCTTCGGCGCGCATCTGGTGGGCGATCTGCGGCACGGTCAGGGTGCCGTCCACCGGCTGCCCACCGGTCATCGCCACCGCGTCGTTGTAGAGGATCTTGTAGGTGATGTTGACCCCGGCGGCGATCGCCTGGCGGATCGCCAGCGAGCCACTGTGGAAATAGGTGCCATCGCCCAGGTTCTGGAACACGTGCTCGGTGTCGGTGAACGCTGCCTGGCCAGCCCAGGTGACACCTTCGCCGCCCATGTGGGTAAAGGTGTCGGTGCTGCGGTCCATCCAGGTCACCATGTAATGGCACCCAATGCCGCCCAGCGCGCGCGAGCCTTCCGGCACACGGGTGGAGGTGTTGTGCGGGCAACCGGAGCAGTAGTGCGGCACGCGTGGGAAGCTGGCGCGCGGCAGCGCAAGCTCGGCTTCCTTGGCGTCCATCCAGCGCAGGCGCTGTTCGATGGATTCGTTGCTGAAGAAGCGCTGGATGCGGCGGCCGATCACCCCGGCAATGGTGGCGGGGGTCAGCTCGTTGGTGGACGGCAGGATCCACTGGCCCTGTTCGTCGTACTTGCCGACGATGGACGGGCGCGGACCGGCGCTGGCGGGCCAGTTGTAGAACTGCTCCTTCATCTGGCGCTCGATGAAGGCACGCTTCTCCTCCACCACCACGATGTCTTCCAGCCCTTCGGCGAAGCGCGCGATGCCCACCGGTTCCAGCGGCCAGGTCATGCCGACCTTGTACACGCGGATGCCGATATCGGCGCAGGCGCGTTCGTCCAGGCCCAGGTACTCCAGCGCCTGCAGCACGTCCAGATAGCTCTTGCCGGTGGTGACAATGCCCAACCGCGCGCGCGGCGAGTCCATCACGATGCGGTCGATCTGGTTGGCGCGGGCAAAGGCCTGTGCGGCCTTCACCGCATAACGGTGCAGGCGCATTTCCTGGTCCAGCGGCGGGTCCGGCCAGCGGATGTTGAGGCCACCGGCCGGCATCTCGAAGTCTTCCGGCAGCACGATGCGCCGTGCGAACGGGTCGACCTGTACCGACGCCGACGATTCCACCGTTTCGGCAATGGTCTTGAAGCCGATCCAGCGCCCGGTGTAGCGGCTCATCGCCCAGCCGAGCAGACCCATGTCGAGGATGTCCTGCACGCCGGCCGGATTGAGCACCGGCATCATCGCGCTGACGAACTCATCCTCGCTGCCGTGCGGCAGGGTCGAGCTGCGGCAGGCGTGGTCGTCGGCGGCCAATGCCAGCACGCCGCCGTGCACCGAGGTGCCGGCCGCGTTGGCGTGCTTGAACACGTCGCCGCAGCGGTCTACGCCCGGGCCCTTGCCGTACCACATGCCATAGACGCCCTGGACCTTGGCCCCGGGGAACAGATTGGTCTGCTGGGTGCCCCACACCATGGTGGCCCCGAGGTCCTCATTCAGGCCCGGGGTGAACTTCACCTTGGCCGCTTCCAGGTGCTTGCGCGCCCGCCACAGCTCCAGGTCGAAGCCGCCCAGCGGGCTGCCGCGATAGCCACTGATGAAGCCGGCGGTGTCCAGGCCGGCGGCCTGGTCGCGCAGCTGCTGCATCAGCGGCAGGCGGACCAGCGCCTGCACCCCGCTCAGGTAGATGCGGCCGTCGGTACGGGTGTACTTGTGGTCCAGCGTGTAGCTGTCATCCAGCGCGCCGGGCTGGTTGGCGGACGAGGGCGAGGTGAGTTCGGCGGTACTGGTCATGGCTGGCCCGGAATGACGGCTGGCACGGCCGCGCAGAGGCGACCGGAAAGGTGCGGATTGTAACAGTGACGCAATTTCCACACTTTTCATGACCCCAAGGGGTCGCATCCGGGCGCGTTCTGCGGTTAGGATCGGGGAGGGAGGTTGTGTGACAACCTGGGGGAATTTGTATGGCAGTGGCAAGAAACGTGCTGTCCAGCATGGTGCTGGCGGCGGGGATGGCAGTGTTCGGGGTGGCAGCGCAATCGTTGCCGACACTGCAGGAGTTCTACTTCGATGACGACACCGCCGCGGCCGCACCGCAGGTGGTGCCGGCTGATGCCCCTGATCTGGTCGATCAATTGATGAAGCAGCGCGAGCGCGGCCGCAAGGCGCTGGACGCCACCGTGCAGCTGGCCGGCGTGGCCTACGCGCAGGGCCGACCAGAGCTGGGGGCGGAGCTGTACGGCGCGGCTGAAAAAGAGGCAGGTGCCAATTCGCTCCCCGGTCGCATGGTGCGCTGGAACAAGGGCTGGGATCTGTACCGCTCCGGCGATATCGACGGCGCGCTGACCGCGTGGCACGAGGCCCAGGCCGGCATGCGTGGCAATCCTTCGTGGGTTCCACCGACACTGGCGCTGGCACTGTGGACGCAGGGCCGCAAGGACGAAGCCGTGAAGTGGTATGCCGCCGCCGTACGCACCGAGCCGCAGCGTTGGAGCAGCAGTGCCGGTTTCGCCCAGCAGTTGCCGACCTGGCGTGACGCCGAGCGCGCCACGCTGGCCGAAGTGCAGCAGGCCTGGGCGACCAATCCGCCGGTCTGGCCGTAACCCGGTATCAACCGTCGGCGCTGACCGTCCGCCCGCGCGCCCAGTCGCGCAGGGCGGTGACCTGTTCGGCCATCAGCACCGACAACGGCCGGCTGTTGCGGATTTCCTGCATCAACAGGTCGGTGTCGAGCACGCGTTCTTCGGCATGCGCCGCGTAAAGTCCTGAGACGACCGCCTGTTCGATCTCCGCACCGGAGAACCCGTCACTGGCGGCCGCCAGCGCCGGCAGCGCGAAGTCGTCGGCGTTGAGCTGGCGGCGGCCCAGGTGCAGGCGCAGCAGGTCCACGCGGGTGTTGGCGTCGGGCAGGTCGACGAAGAAGATTTCGTCAAAGCGGCCCTTGCGCAGCAGTTCGGCGGGTAACTCATGTACCTGGTTGGCGGTGGCCACGATGAACACCGGCTCCTTGCGTTCGGCCAGCCAGGTCAGCAGATATCCCAGCACGCGGCGTGAGACACCACCGTCTTCGCCGCCGCTGGCCAGGCCTTTCTCGATCTCGTCGATCCACAGCACGCACGGTGCCAGCTGCTCGGCCGAGGTCAGCGCCTGGCGCAGGTTTTTCTCCGTCTCGCCATGGAACTTGTCGTACAGGCTGCCGAAGTCCAGGCGCAGCAGCGGCACACCGAAGCCAGCAGCCGTAGCTTTGGCCAGCATGGACTTGCCGCAGCCCTGCACACCCAGCAGCAGCATGCCCTTGGGCGGGTCCAGGCCGGCGGTGCCAGCCGAACCGCCCAGGAAGATCGAGCGGCGCTGGTTGACCCAGCGCTTGAGCCGGTTGGCCCCGGCCACGTCGGCGAAACGCGTGGTGTCGTATTCGTAGTGCAGGTGCCCGGCGCGGTTGAGCAGTTCGAACTTCAACCGCGCCAGCTGCGGCAGGTCGTCCTGGCTGAGCGCGCCATCGGCGAAGATCAGCTGGCGGGCAATGCGGCGTGCGTCGACCATGCTCAAGCCGCGCAGGTTGCGCAGGATCAGCTGCACCGCTTCATTGTCCACCTCGACCCGCTTGCCGCCGTTCTCACGGGCATAGGTCGCCGCTTCCTCGCGCAGCATCTTCAGCAGCGCGTTGAGGTCGGGCAGGCGTGGGTTGAAGCGGGTGGCCAGCGCTTCCAGCTCAGCCGGCAGCTCGACCTTGGCCCCCACCAGCACCAGCACGTGCGCTTCGCAATGGCGGCGCTGGACCAGATCACGCAGCGCGCGCTGGTGGCTGGCATAGCCCAGGTAGGGGTGGAAATCGAGCAGCAGGTAGATGCCACGCTGCTCGGCCTGGCGGATCATCTGCAGCGCGGAACTGGCGTCGGGCGGGCCAATGGCGTCGTCTTCCTTGTCCATGTCGATCCGGCGCAGGCCCTCGGTAATCGACCAGCGATGCAGGGCCCGCCATACGTGCATCAGGGTCTGGCGGAAAAGTTCCACCACCCGGCCCTCATCCTGGGTCTCGATGACAATCAACGGCGTATTGGCGCGGATCAGTGCGCTCAGATCCTGTAGCTCGCTCATGGGGCCTGCATTCCTTTGGATCGCGCACGATAGCAAAGCGCCGCAGGTGGGAGGAGGTTCAGCCGCGCGACTATCTCCGTCACGGGCACCGGTGTACGCTCAAGCCAGGTTCCCCATCGGAAGCGAGGCGTGCATGAAGACGATCCTGGTCGCCGGTTCCAAGGGTGGCGTGGGCAAAACCACCGTCGCCACCCACCTGGCGGCCTCTGCCGCCCTGGCCGGCAAACGGACCGTTCTGGCCGACGCCGACCCGCAGGGGTCCAGCACGCGTTGGGCCGAGCGCCGCGCCGGGCTGGAAAGCGCCGTGTTGCCGATCGAGGCCACCGGCAAGAAGGGCCTGAAGAAGGTGCCTGATGATACCGAGGTCCTGATCATCGACGCTCCGGCCGGCGCGCAGGCCGGCGAGCTGGAGGCCTTTCTGGACGTCGCCGACGCCGTGGTGGTGCCGGTGCTGCCGTCCGCCCTGGACATCGAGGCCATCGTCGGCTTCCTAAACAGCCTGGCCAAGGTGCCCCGGGTCCACAAGCGCAAGCTGCCGGTGGGGCTGGTGCTCAATCGCACCAAGCCGTGGACCCAGACCTCGCAGCAGGCCCTGAGCATGCTTGCCGACTGGCCCTACCCGGTGGTGGCGCAACTGCGCGACACCCAGGGCTATGTGGTCATGACCGGGCTGGGCCGCAGCGTTTTCGACTACCGCTCCGCGCAGGTGCGCGAGCATCAGAGTGACTGGGAGCCACTGCTGCAGTGGCTGAAGCAAGACTGATTCACAAGGAATCCCTATGCGAGAACTGATACTGCTGCGCCACGCCCATGCCGAACCGGCCAGTACCGGCCAGGCCGATCTGGACCGACCGTTGTCGGCCACAGGACTGGCCGAAGCCGAGGCCGCCGGCAAGTGGCTGAAGGAAAACAATCTGCTTCCGGACTGCGTGCTTTGCTCGCCGGCGCGGCGCACCCGCGAGACGCTCGAGGCGGTACTGGCGGCAACGGGCGTGGTCGAACATCGGCTGGAAGACGGCATCTACGACGCAACCCCTGGCAAGCTGACCGAGCTCGTGGACGAGCGCCGCGACATCGAGCGCCTGCTGGTGGTGGGGCACAACCCGGGTCTGGAGCAGCTGGTGGCATTCATGACCGAAGGCAGCACCAGCGAGTACCGCGGCATGCCGCCGGCCGGCATTGCGGTGCTGCAGTTCGACCGAGAGGCCGCCATCGAGCCCGGAGTGGCGAAGCTGACTGCATTCTGGTGGCCGTAAGCCGTGAAAGCAGTACAAATCGGATTGGGCTGTCTGCTTGGGTTGGCGACAGGTACCACGCTTGCCGAACCGCCCGTCCCGGCCTCGCCGCCCAATCCCATCGCCGCCGCCGCCCAGCCCCCGCAACAGGTGCTGGCGGTGGACACGGCCCGCTCACACTTCGGCTTCGAGATACGCACCCGCCTGGGCCAGCGCATCGAAGGCGTGTTCCCGCGCTTTGAAGGGCGGGTGGACGTCCTGCCGGACGGCCGCCACCAGGTCCACCTGCGGATGTTCAGCCGTTACGTGGAAATTCCCGGCAAGGCCCGCTACACCGGCTGGATGCGTGGCGAGGAGTTCTTCGACGCCGACCGCTACCCGGTGGTCGAGTTCGATTCGTTGCCGTATTGGCCGGAACTGGTCAACAAAGGCGGTGGTATCGAGGGCCGGCTGATCCTGCGCGGGGTCTCGCACCCCGAGGTGCTGAAGGTGGAACCGGCGGCCTGCCCCCGGGCCGGGTATGATTGCGATGTGGTCAGCCGCGGTACCGTGCAGCGTGGCCGGTATGGAATGGACAGCTGGCAACTTGCCCTGAGTGATCGAGTGACCTTCGTATTGCGTGCCCGCCTCACCGAGGCGGCCAAACCGTGAATCTGCTGCTGCGGCTCCTGGCGCTGGCAACCGTGTTGCTGGGCAGTGGATGTGCGTCCCTGTCCAGCGCCGAGCGCGAGCGCGCCGCCGGTATTGCCGCCCAAGCCCGCTCGCAGCAGGTGGACTGCACCCGGCCCGACCGCTGCGCGCAGGATTCGCCGCTGCGCGCGCTGGGCGGCCAGGCCTTTACCGAGTCCACTCCGGAAACCCCGCGCCACTACGCCACCATCCTCGACGAGGGCGAAACCTCGCTGGTGGCGCGCATCAACCTGATCCGCAGCGCCACCCGCAGCATCGACCTGCAGACCTACATCTTCGACAAGGACGACAGCGCCCGGCTGGTGCTGGAGGAACTGCAGGCCGCGGCACGGCGCGGGGTCAAGGTGCGGGTGCTGATCGACCAGCTGTCGGCCATCTCCGACCTGCAGATCCTCGGTGCACTGGCCAGCAGCCACCAGAACGTCCAGCTGCGGGTGTACAACCCGACCTTCGGCAAGGCCAAGCTCAACTACTTTGATTACGCCGGCAGCGTGCTGTGCTGTTTCCGCCGCTTCAATCAGCGCATGCACAACAAGCTGCTGGTGATCGACGACGCATTGGGCGTGGTCGGCGGGCGCAACTACCAGGACGACTATTACGACTGGGACAGCGAATACAACTTCCGCGACCGCGATGTAGTGGTGGCCGGCCCGGAAGTGCGGGCGATGGCGGTGAACTTCGATGCGTTCTGGCACGCGCCGCGCAGCGTGCCGGCCGAGCGCCTCAACGACGTCGGCCGCACCCTGCTCACGCAGGGCGCGCCGGCCATGCCGCCGCTGGACTACCGCCACCCCGAACGCGTGGACCAGGTCAGCGACGAGGCCAGCGATCCCGACTACGTGCGTCG
The DNA here is from genome assembly GCF_031834595.1 of Stenotrophomonas oahuensis. Classification (NCBI taxonomy): domain Bacteria; kingdom Pseudomonadati; phylum Pseudomonadota; class Gammaproteobacteria; order Lysobacterales; family Lysobacteraceae; genus Stenotrophomonas; species Stenotrophomonas oahuensis. The sequence continues at coordinate 1,789,046 of NZ_CP115541.1, forward strand.
CACCTTCGTCGATACCGCGTTACCGGTGGCCTCGGTGCGCTACGTGGCCGACCTGCCGCGCAAGCATCGCCGCGAGCGCGCCAGCCAGCCGGCCAACGGCCAGCACGTCACCGAACCGCAGCTGGACGCACTGATTGCCAGTGCGCAGAGCGAAGTGCTGCTGCAGACGCCCTATCTGGTGCTGTCCAAGCCGGCGCGCAAGCTGTTCAAGGAACTGCGCGTACGCGAGCAGGCCCCGCGTGTGGTGGTGTCGACCAACAGCCTGGCCGCCACCGACAACCCGATCGTGTATGCGCTGTCCTACAAGTACAAGCGCCGCAACCTGCGCGAGCTGGGCTTCAATATCTACGAATTCAAGCCGTTCCCGCTGAACGCGCCGGTGGACTACCGCAACCTGCTGCCGGCCCCGCTGGGGGTACCACCCAGCGGCGAGCGCCGCAGCAGCCTGCTCGGTGGCAGTGCCGCCGGCAGCAATGCGCGCAGCAGCGGCAGCCGTGGTTACAGCGATCGGCCCGTGCCCGCCGCCGATGCGGATGCGGAGACCGACGCCGACAGCCGGCCGCAACCGCAGCCCACCCCAGGCCCGGCCGCGCGCCGCCGTACCGACGGCAGTGTGGTCGAACGGCGCGTGCTTCGTGCCGAAACGCGGCCGTCGTTCCTCGGTACCAAGGCGGTCAACAAGCCGCTGCCGGTTACCCGCAGTGGCGCACGCATGGGGCTTCACGCCAAGTCGCTGGTGGTGGACCGCCGGGTCGGCGTGATCGGTACCCACAACTTCGACCCGCGCAGCGAGAACTACAACACTGAAGGCGCGGTGGTCATTGATGACCCCGCGTTTGCTGAAGCGTTGGCCCAGAGCATCCTGCGCGACATCGAGCCGGACAACTCCTGGACCGTGGCCCCACGCACCAAGCCGCCGGTGCTGTCAGGCCTGAACTACAGCGTGGGCAAGGCCTCTGAAGCGCTGCCGGTGCTGGACTTCTGGCCTTGGCGCTACGCCACCGACTACGAGTTCCAGCCCGGCCCCGAGTGCCCGGCACCGCTGCCGCGGCAGCACGCAGATTTCCACCGCTGCTACACCGCCGTGGGCGACTTCCCGGAAGTGAACGTCGGCCCGAAGTGGCTGCTGGTGCGTATGCTGACTGCCTTCGGTGCCGGCCTGGTGCCCATTCTGTAACCCTGCTTTCTGTACGGAGACGCTGCATGCCCCAGGTTTTCCGCGAGCCGGTGTCGATCGATGCCCTCAACGCACTCAGCCGCAACACCCTGATCGAACATCTGGGCATTGTGTTCACCGCCGCCGGCGAGGACTGGGTCAGCGCCACCATGCCGGTGGATGCGCGTACCCGCCAGCCGTATGGCCTGCTGCATGGCGGTGCCTCGGTGGTGCTGGCCGAAACCCTGGGCAGCAGCGCCGGCAATCTGTGCGTCGACACCACAAAGCAGGTGTGCGTCGGGTTGGAGATCAATGCCAATCACATCCGCGCCCAGCGCAGTGGCACCGTCACCGGCACCGCCCGGGCCGTGCATGTGGGCCGCAGCACCCATGTGTGGGACATCCGCATCGAAGACGAGGCCGGCAAGCTGGTCTGCACGTCGCGGCTGACCCTGGCCGTGGTCCCGGCGGCCTGAGAACAGCTGGCAGACCCCGCTGTGCTGGAGTATCGTGCCCGGATGACTTCCCCCACTTCGGCCCCGCGTGGCGGCGTGGCGCGTGTGTGCCGTTACCTGTACCGCGTTCCCTTGCTGCTGGTTCACGTCCTGCTGTTCCTGCCCCTGACCCTGATCGGCATGTTGCCGTTGTGGGCGCATGTGCGCGTGGGTGATCGCGCACTCGGACACGCCGTGGTCAACGCCTGGCAGGGCGGGCTGATGTGGATCTTCGGTTTCCGCCTGCAACGCATTGGCACGCCGTTGCCGGGTGCGGTGCTGTTCGTTGCCAATCACGTCAGCTGGGTGGATATCAGCGTGCTGCACAGCCAGCGCATGATGGGCTTCGTGGCCAAGCGCGAGATCGCCAGCTGGCCGGTGGTCGGGTGGCTGGCCGCACGCGGGCAGACCATCTTCCACCAGCGTGGCAGCACCGAGTCGTTGGGTGGGGTGATGCAGGTGATGGTCGAGCGCCTGCAGGAAGGCAAGGCCGTGGGCGTGTTCCCGGAAGGGCGCACCCGGGGCGGCACCGAGGTCGGGCCGTTCCATGCGCGTATCTTCCAGGCTGCGGTGGAAACCCATGTGCCGGTGCAGCCGGTCGCGCTTCGTTACGGCTGGCAGGGTGATGCCCAGACCATCGTGGCGTTCGGCCCGAAAGAGAGCTTCTTTGCCAACTTCCTGCGCCTGCTCGGTGAGCCGGCGCGGCGGGCCGAGGTGCATTTCCTCGACCCCATTGAAACCCACGATCTTGAAGGCCGTCGCCGCATCGCCGAAACTTCGCGTGCGCGCATCGTGGCGGCCATGACGGCCGAGTAAGGCGATGGCGCCCGTTCCCGCGCCATCGTCGTTGTCCGTAACAGGCTCGCGCCCATGTTGACCGCTGCCGACTACCGTCCGCCGCGTTGGCTGCGCAATCCGCACCTGCAGTCGATGCTCAGTTCCAGCCGCATGCGCATGCAGCGCGGCCTGGTGCTGCTCGCGGCAACCGGGGCGGTGACCGAAGAACTCATTCTTGACGGCGGCGAAGGCGTACGCCTGCAGGGCTGGCACAGCCGCATCGAAGGCCGTGAACCGGTCGGCATGGCGCTGTTGCTGCACGGCTGGGAGGGCAGTGCCGAATCCAGCTACATGCGCATGACCGCCGCGCGCATGCTGGAGTCGGGTTACGACGTGATCCGGCTTAACTTCCGGGACCATGGCAATACCCATCATCTCAACCCGGGCATCTTCCACTCCAACCGGATCGAGGAAGTGGTGCAGGCCGCCGGGGACATCGCCCGGCGCTGGCCGCAGCTGCCATTGGTGGCCGCCGGCTACTCGCTGGGCGGCAATTTCGTGCTGCGCCTGGCGCTGCGCGCGCCCGACGCCGGCGTGCCGCTGCGCCGGGTCGCCTCGGTATGCCCGGTGCTGGACCCGGCCATCACCATGGAAAGCATCGAGAACGGGCCGGCGATGTACGACTGGTACTTCCGCCGCAAGTGGGCCGGGTCGCTGCGCCGCAAGCGCGACCTGTTCCCCGAACTGAGCGACTGGGACGATCGCGTGCTGAAGCTGGACATCCGCGCGCTGACGGCCTGGCTGGTCGAGCACCACACCACCTACGGCTCGCTGCAGGCCTACTTCGACGGCTACTCCATTGCCGGCGACCGCCTGGCTGCGCTGAGCGTGCCGGCTGACATCCTGATGGCCGAGGACGACCCGGTCATTCCCTATGCCACCTTCAACGGCTGGTGCCTGCCTGCCAGCGCGAAGCTGGACATCGCCCCGTGGGGCGGCCACTGCGGGTTCCTGGAGAACTGGCGCGGCGACGGCTTCTCCGAACGCTGGGTGGCCGGGCGACTGGGCTGCGAAGCCCTGCGCTGAAGCGGGTAGGGCCGGCCGGCAGGGTGCCTTACAATCGGGGTTTGAGCCCAAGCCGGACTGTCATGCAAGACCAGATTGTTGATGCCCTGCGCCGCAATGCGGCTGATGAAGCCGTGCAGCTGGCGCGGGAATGGACCCAGAACGAACCGGCGCAGCCGCAGGCGCACCGTTGGCTGGCCCTGGCCCTGCAGCAGCAGGCCCAGTACGACGCGGCGCTGGAAAGCCTGCAGCAGGCACTGGGGCTGGACCCGGACAACGCCGAACTGCACCTGCAGCACGCCGGCCTGCTGCTGGCCCTGCGCCAGTTCGATGCCGCCGGCAGTGCGCTGGATCGCACCGCCACCCTCAACCCGAATGAGCACTCGGCGTATGTGATGCAGGCGCACCTGGCACTGGCCCGCAACGACGTGGACGAGGCCGAGCGGATCACCCGCCTGGCCGCCCGTGTCGATGAAGACCATCCTGAAGTGGTCGCGCTGCTGGGCATGATCGCGCTGCGCCGCAACGACCATGACCGTGCCCTGGCGCTGCTGTCGGCCGCCAGCCAGATGCTGCCCAACGATGCGCGCGTGCTGTACGCGCTGGGCTTCGCGCACATGGGCAAGGGCACCCTGGCTTTCGCCGAGCAGGCCTTCCGCCGCGTGCTCGAGCAGAACCCCAGCATCACCTCGCTGCACGGCCTGCTGGTGCAGCTGGCGCTGCGCCAGGGCAACGTGGATAGTGCCGCGCAAACCATGGGCCAGCTGCTGGCGCGTCCGGACAGCGACTCGCCCGGCCTGCGCCGCCTGGCCGGCGAACTGGCCCTGCAGGCCGGCCAGCCGCTGCAGGCGCTGGAACACCTGCTGCCGGTGCTGGAGCAGTGGCCGGGCGACCGCCAGACCCTGCAGCTGCTGCTGCTGGCCTGGCAGCGCCTGGGCCGCGAAGCGCAGGCACGCGAGGTGCTGGATGCTGCGGTGGACACCCACCCGCAGGAGCACAACCTGTGGCTGGCGCGCCTGTCGGTGGAACCGGTCGGCAGTGAAGACGCCACCGCGGTGGTGGAGCGCTGGCTGACCGCCATGCCGGAGCACCTGCCGGCGCTGGAAACCCGCATGCGTCTGCATGACATGCAGAACGACGCCGAAGGTGCCGAAGCCGTGGCACGTCGCATCGTGGCGCTGGAACCGGGCCGCGTCACCGGCGAGACCCGTCTGGTGGAAGCCCTGCTGGCACGCGATGCCGATGCGGCCATTGCCCACGTGCAGGCACTGATGGACACGGCCCCGGACGCGGCGAAAAACGACCTGCGCGCGTGGCTGGGTGCGGTGCAGGACCGCGCCGGCCGCCCGGCCGATGCGCTGGCCACCTGGGCCGGCCTGCATGCCGACGAAGCCGCGCGTCGCCTGCCGCTGCCGCCGCAGGCCAAGGCTCCGCTGAGCTGGCCGGACAAGGGCGAGGTTGCCGAAGACGTTGCCGCACGCCCGATGTTCGTCTGGGGTGCCCCGGGTTCCGGCGTGGAGCGCGTGGTCGCCGCCATCGCCGCTGCCAGCCCGGTGCTGCGTGGCGACCGCTTCGGTCCCACCCCGCCCAATGACGCCTTCCAGAGCTACCACACCCTGCAGGACCTCTCGACCGGCAAGCTGGACCCCGTGCAGCTGGTGACCCGCTGGCGCGAAGCGCTGGCCGAGCGCGGTCTGGCCGACGCCAACGTGATCGACTGGCTGCTGTGGTGGGACAACGCCCTGTTGTGGTCGCTGCGCCCACAGCTGCCGGAAGGTCGCCTGCTGGTGGTGCTGCGTGATCCGCGCGACATGCTGCTGCAGTGGCTGGCGCACGGCGCACCCGCTCCGTTCGCGGTCAACTCGGTGAGCGAAGCAGCCGAATGGCTGGCGCGCGCGCTGGCCCAGGTCGCCACCCTGCACGAACAGGACCTGTACCCGCACGCGCTGGTGCGCATCGACAACATCGGCAACGACCCGGCGGCCATGGCCGAATATCTGGGCGGGCTGTTCGGCGTGGTCATGCCGCCCGCGCAGACCCTGGGTCCGGCGCGCCTGCCGGCAGGTCACTGGCGCAATTACCAGAACGAACTGTCTGCCGCGTTCGCGCAGCTGACGCCGGTGGCGGTCCGTCTGGGTTACTCGGAAGCGTAAGGAGCCCCCCATGAAGTTGAGCAGCACCAGTCTGGTCAATGGCCAGCCGATTCCCGCCGCGTTTGCCGCCGGAGATGCCAACGGCTTTGCCGGCAACCGCAACCCGCAGCTGGCCTGGAGCGAGGTGCCCGAGGGCACCCGTTCGTTCGCGCTGCTGTGCATCGACCCCGACGTGCCCACCGTGCCGGAAACGGTCGGTCGCCATGACCGCACGGTGCCGGCCGACCAGCCGCGCGCACCGTTCACTCACTGGGCCATGGCCGATATTCCGGCCGACGTACGCGAGCTGGCCGAAGGCAGCTGCAGCGAAGGCTTTACCGTGAAGGGCAAGCCGCAGCCGGCCGGTCCGGCCGGCGCGCGCCAGGGTTTGAACGACTTCACCGGCTGGTTTGCCGGCAATGCCGACATGGAAGGGCAGTACCTGGGCTATGACGGCCCGTACCCGCCGTTCAACGACGAGCTGGTGCACCGGTACTTCTTCCGCGTGTTCGCGCTGGACGTGGCGACGCTGGAGCTGCCGACGCCGTTTACGGCGGCCGATGTGCAGCGGGCGATGCAGGGGCATGTGCTGGCTGAGGCTTCACTGCACGGCACGTATACGTTGAATCCGGCGCTGGTGTAATCCCGCGTGGTACCGACCAACGGTCGGTACCTACCGAACCGTCGGAAACCCGGTGGGGGCCGACCGAATTGTTTGAACCCGGTAGGTGCCGACCGTTGGTCGGCACCCAACGCGGGATTACTTCTCGACCGCCGACTCCACCACCATGTCCAGCACATACGCCTGCGACGGCGCATCCGCCGGCGGGTTGGCAATCGCAAAGCGTTTCACCCGCAGCACATTGCGGGTGCCCGGCGCATGCGTGTAACCCTCGATGCTGCTGTAGAAGTTCTCGAATGCCCCCGGCGTTCCGACCTTCAAGCCCTTGTCGTCGAACTTCACTTCGCGGGTCTGCAGGCACTGCATGTCGCGGATCAGCGGATGCGGGCAGGGCTTGGTCTGCGCGGCCACTTCAATGAACACCGTCTCGCCCGGACCGCCGAAACGCGTTTCCGCGGTCGGTCGCGGCCCGAACACCAGCACGTCGCCGCTGGCGGTGTGCAGGGTCAGCTGGTCATTGCTGCCGAGGTCGGCCTTCAACGCGCCTTCCAGGCGTGAACCCACTGCCTGGTCCAGCGCCATCAGTGCCTTGTCAGTGCAGGCCATCATCGTTGAGGCCAGCGGCGAGATGGTCAGCGTGCCGTCGGCCAGGGTGTAGCCGCCGCCCATGCGGTTGCAGGTATTGCTGACCGCCACGCGGCCGTCCACGAAGTCCAGCGTGACCGGCTTTTCGGTGCGTGCGAACAGCGCATCAATGCGCTTGCCGCTGCTGTCGGTGGCGCTTTCCAGCACCCAGTGGTTGGCCAGCAGCTGCTGCGCGTCCAGCTTCGCCACCGCCTTCTGGTCGGCGGCGGCGGTCGGGGCCGGGGCCAGTTCGTCGCGGCCCGGGCCACCCGGTGCTTCGTTGGACGGGTTGCTGCAGGCGGCCAGCAGGGCCAGCGGCAGAATCAGCATCAGGTTGCGTTTCATGAGCATCTCCTTGAAGAACGCGGGATTGAACGCGGGAACCACCCGGATGGGGTTGCCCGCGCGCCGGCCTGTTCAGCTACCGGCAGGCAGCCACAGCAGCAGCCCCACGCCCAGCGCGATGCGGTAGAACGCAAACGCGGTGAACCGGTGCTGCTTGATGTAGCCCAGCAACCACTTCACTACGACGAAGCCGGTGATGATGGCGGCAACAAAGGCCACGCCCACGTCGGTCCAGTTCTCGCTGGCCAGCTTGCCGTCTTTGGCCAGCTCCAGGAATGCGTAGGCACTGGCGGCGAACATGGTGGGAATGCCGACCAGGAACACGAATTCAGTCGCCGCCGCGCGCCGGCTCAGGCCGAACAGCATCGCCACAAAGATCGCTGAAGCCGAGCGCGAAGTGCCCGGGAATACCCCGGCCACCACCTGCGCCAGGCCCACCAGCACCGCCACCGTCCAGGTCACCTCGGTGCGGTCGGGCAGCTTGGCGGTGCGCGCTTCCACCAGCAGCATCCAGATGCCGCCGATGATCAGCGCCCACGCAATCGGGGTGACCGTTTCCGGCAGCTCCCAGCCGGCCAGTCGCACCGGCAGGCCCACGACCGCCGTGACCAGGAACGCGGTGCCCAGCTTCAATACGTAATCGCGGTTGGCCTTCTCATGCAGACCCGTGGCCAGCTGCCACAGGCGCTGGCGGAACACCAGGGTGATGGCCAGGATCGCACCGGCCTGGATCACGATGTTGAAGAAGTCCGAGCGCTCGCCCAGCCAGTGCTGGGCGATCAGCAGATGGCCGGTGCTGGAAATGGGGAGGAATTCGGTAAGACCTTCAAGAATGCCCAGCAACAGGGCGGAAAGCAGATCGGACATCAGAGAGCTCGGTTGGGAACGTAAAGCCGGGCTTGCCCGGCTGCGCGTAAGGACGTTGTCCAATATAAAACATCCCACCACGCACCAAATGTGTGCACGATCCGGCCAATGCACCGCAATGGTGCGCACCGTTCAGGGGAGGTCCACCGCCCCAGCCAGCCAAATCAACAACTTGTGAAGCCCGAAAAGTTGGCACGGGGATTGCTGTATGTACCCAGGCAATCACCCATTCGAGGTTTCACCGATGTCCGTGGAAAATGTTGAGAAGCTGATCAAGGACAACCAGATCGAGTTCATCGACCTGCGCTTTGTCGATATGCGTGGCGTCGAACAGCACGTCACCTTCCCGGTCAGCATCGTGGAGCCGTCGCTGTTTGAAGAAGGCAAGATGTTCGACGGCAGCTCGATCGCCGGCTGGAAGGGCATCAACGAATCCGACATGGTCCTGCTGCCGGATCCGGCCAGCGCCTACGTCGACCCGTTCTACGCCGACCCGACCCTGGTGATCAGCTGCGACATCCTCGACCCGGCCACCATGCAGCCGTACGGCCGCTGCCCGCGCGGCATCGCCAAGCGCGCCGAGGCCTACCTGAAGTCCTCCGGCATTGCCGAATCCGCTTTCTTCGGTCCGGAGCCGGAATTCTTCATCTTCGATTCGGTCCGTTTCGCCAACGACATGGGCAACACCTTCTTCAAGGTCGACTCCGAAGAAGCCGCCTGGAACACCGGTGCCAAGTACGACGGTGCCAACAGCGGTTACCGTCCGGCCGTGAAGGGCGGTTACTTCCCGGTTCCGCCGACCGACTCGCTGCACGACCTGCGCGCTGAAATGTGCAAGACGCTGGCCCAGGTCGGCATCGAAGTGGAAGTGCAGCACCACGAAGTGGCCACCGCCGGCCAGTGCGAAATCGGCACCAAGTTCAGCACCCTGGTGCAGAAGGCCGACGAACTGCTGCGCATGAAGCACGTCATCAAGAACGTCGCCCACCGCAACGGCAAGACCGCCACCTTCATGCCCAAGCCGATCGTCGGCGACAACGGCAGCGGCATGCACGTGCACCAGTCGCTGTCCAAGGGCGGCACCAACCTGTTCTCCGGCGACGGCTACGGTGGCCTGAGCCAGCTGGCGCTGTGGTACATCGGCGGCATCTTCAAGCACGCCAAGGCCATCAACGCCTTCTCCAACTCCGGCACCAACAGCTACAAGCGTCTGGTTCCGGGCTTCGAAGCCCCGGTGATGCTGGCCTACTCGGCCCGCAACCGCTCGGCCTCGTGCCGCATTCCGTGGGTCTCCAACCCGAAGGCGCGCCGCATTGAAATGCGCTTCCCGGACCCGATCCAGTCCGGCTACCTGACCTTCACCGCGCTGATGATGGCCGGCCTGGACGGCATCAAGAACCAGATCGACCCGGGCGCACCGAGCGACAAGGACCTGTACGACCTGCCGCCGGAAGAAGAAAAGCTGATTCCGCAGGTCTGCTCCTCGCTCGACCAGGCCCTGGAAGCGCTGGACAAGGACCGCGAGTTCCTGAAGGCCGGCGGCGTCATGAGCGACGACTTCATCGACGGCTACATCGCGCTGAAGATGCAGGAAGTGACCAAGTTCCGTGCGGCGACCCACCCGCTGGAATACCAGCTGTACTACGCCAACTGAGCAACCAGGTGGCGACGACGAAGGACATCCCTCCCACCTTCGTCGTCGTCACCGTTCTGCCGCTGGGGAGTGGCAGGGCGCACCACCGTTTCACGTAACACCAGGGGCAAGAGAGACCGGACGCTGCATGGGCCTTCCTCCCTCCCGCGTCACCGCTGGCGTCGCCCGTAACGGGCGTCGGCACGGCGTGGTCCACGCATCGTTCGGCGCGACAGCCGGCGGCCATGTGCAAGTGGCCGCCGGTTGACCTGACGCCGGCCTGCTACGGCAGGCCGGTTCCATCCACCATCGGGACATGCGCATGAAACTGATCTCCGCCATCATCCGGCCGTTCAAGCTCGACGAGGTCCGCGAGGCCCTCTCCGACGCGGGCGTGTCGGGCATCACCGTGACCGAAGTGAAAGGCTTCGGCCGGCAGAAGGGCCATACCGAGTTGTACCGCGGCGCGGAGTACGTCGTGGATTTCCTGCCGAAGATCAAGATTGAAACCGTGGTCACCGACGACCGCCTGGATGCGGTGGTTGAAGCGATCCAGAACGCGGCCGGCACCGGCAAGATCGGTGACGGCAAGATCTTCGTTACGCCTGTGGAACAGGTGGTGCGCATCCGCACCGGCGAAATCGGCGCAGACGCGCTCTAACTCTCACTCGGAGTCCCCAGCATGAAGACCTCTTTGTTGACCGGGTGGCAGGCCCGGTTCCACGCCGTGTGCCTGATGATGCTGCTCAGCGCATTGGCCGTGGGCGCATTCTCCAGCACCGCACATGCCCAGGCCCAGGTGGCACCAGTCGCGGAAGAAAACGTCGCGGTTGAGCCGCTGCCTGATCCCGCCGCTGCAACGGCCGCTGCAGCACCCGCAGAAGAAGCCGCCGCCGCGCCCGCCTTCGACCATGGCGACGTGGCCTGGATGCTCACCAGCACCCTGCTGGTGCTGCTGATGGTGGTGCCCGGTCTGGCCTTGTTCTACGGCGGCCTGGTGCGTTCCAAGAACGTGCTCTCGGTACTCAGCCAGATCCTGGTGGTGTTCTCCCTGGTGCTGATGCTGTGGGTGGCCTACGGCTACAGCGCGGTGTTCAGCGAAGGCAACGCCTTCTTCGGCTCATTCACCCAGTTCGCCTTCCTCAAGGGCTTCGCGCCCGACTCGGTTGGCAACACGCCGATTGCCGGCCTGCCGGATTATCTGTTCGTCGCCTTCCAGTCCACCTTCGCCGGCATCACCACCGCGCTGATCGTCGGTGCCTTTGCCGAACGCATCAAGTTCAAGGCGGTGCTGTTGTTCTCGGCCCTGTGGTTCACCCTGAGCTACATCCCGATGGCCCACATCGTGTGGGGCGGCGGCTACCTGGGTGAAATGGGTGCGATCGACTTCGCCGGCGGCACCGTGGTGCACATCAATGCCGGCGTCGCCGGTCTGGTGGCCGCCTACTTCGTGGGCAAGCGCATCGGCTACGGCCAGACCGCGCTGAAGCCGCACAACGTGCCGTTCACCTACATCGGCGCAATGCTGCTGTGGGTGGGCTGGTTCGGCTTCAACGCCGGTTCGGCAGCTGCCGCCGACACCGTTGCCTCGCTGGCCTTCATCAACACGATCCTCGCCACCGCCGCTGCGGTGTTGGGCTGGACCCTGGTCGAAGCGGTGAGCAAGGGCAAGCCGTCCGCACTGGGTGCCGCTTCGGGTGCCGTGGCCGGCCTGGTCGGCATCACCCCGGCCTGCGGTACCGTCGGTCCGCTTGGTGCGATCGTCATCGGCCTGGTCGCCGGCGTGGTCTGCGTATGGGGCGTGACCGGTCTGAAGCGCCTGCTGCGCGTGGATGACACCGCCGACGTGTTCGGCGTGCACGGCATTGGCGGCATCGTCGGTGCCATCCTCACCGGTGTGTTCAGCGCACAGTCGCTGGGCGGCACCAAGGCGGACCTGGATATTGGTCACCAGGTGTGGGTGCAGGTGGTCAGCGTCGGCTTCACCATCGTCTGGTGCGCCGTCGTCACCGCCGCCATCCTGCTGGTGGTCAAGCTGGTGGTCGGCCTGCGCGTCACCGAAGAAGCCGAACGCACCGGCCTCGACGTGACCTCGCACGGCGAATCTGCGTACGAGGTGTGATGCACGACGTGGTGCCGGGCATGGCCCGGCACTACAGAAAAATCGCAATCCGTAGTGCCGGGCCATGCCCGGCAACCGCAGCAAACCCGAACGAAACACGGTAGTGCCGGCCGCTGGCCGGCAACCTCAGCAATATCAGATACAAGAAACGAGAGAGAGAAGCTGTCTTGACCGGCGATTCCCAAGATCGCCGGTCTTTTTCTTTCATTCGCACCGCACGCCCCAATCGGCCACAATCGGGCCATGCGCCGATTCCGCCTCCTGTTCGCATTGCTCGTCACGCTGCTGCTCACCAGCTGCGCCACCACTGACATCCGCAGTCCGCTCGCCACCTGGGTGCCATCCCCGAACCACAACGAGCGCAAGCCGGTCATCATCGTCCTGCACCACACTGACCAGGACAACGTGCAGCAGAGCCTGCACACGCTGCGCACCGCCAACAGCGGCGGCAAGGTCAGCTCGCACTATCTGGTCGGTTCCGACGGACACATCTACCAGCTGGTGGCCGACAACCGCCGTGCCTGGCATGCCGGTGGCGGGCGCTGGGACTCGCTGAGCGACCTCAACTCCACCTCGATCGGCATCGAGATCGACAACGACGGCAAGACGCCTTTTGAACCGGCGCAGATTGCCGCGCTGATCCGGCTGCTGGACGATGTGTGCACCCGATTGGGAATCCCGCGCAGCCAGATCATCGCGCATGCGGATCTGGCTCCGACGCGCAAGAGCGATCCCAGCCGCTATTTCCCGTGGAAGCAATTGGCCGAGGCGGGATTCGGGTTGTGGCCGCGCGTAAGCGATGGGCCTGCGCCGGCCGGATTTGATGCGATGCTGGCGCTGCAGGCGTTCGGCTATTCGCTCGCGAACCGGGAGGCGGCGGTGGGCGCTTTCCATCGGCGCTTCCGTGGGCGCGACGATCTGCCGCAGGTGCTGGATGCGGAGGACGCACGCATTCTGCATTCGTTGTTGTTGCAGATGCGTTGATCGCCACGCCCTGCGTGGCTTCGCCGTGCCCGATTCGTGCGGCACCTCACAGTTCCGCCCCAACCCACCACAAAACTGGAATCCCACTGTCACATCCAACCCATACGCTAGCGGTTTAGATCGATCTAACCAAGGAGATTCTGCGTATGTCGTCGTACCGCCCGTCGTCGTTCCCGTCCGCGCACACCGCGCATTTCAAGTCGCGCAGCGCAGCACCGGCAACGAGGACCGGCTTGGCGATTGCGCTGTTGCTGGCGATGTCGCAGCTGCACGCTGCGCCGCTGGATGATGTCGCCGATACCGCTGCAGCCCGCCCAGGTGCTGCAGCCGACGCCACCACCCTCGACGCCCTGCAGGTCACCGCCAACGCCGGCGTTACCGCTACCGCGGTCGACGCCAAGCGACGCTCGTCCGTGCTGGTGGACTCCATTGACCAGGAAAGCATCCAGGTCACCAGCCAGGAAAACTCCATCGCCCAGCGCCTGGTGGTGGCTCCCGGCGTCAGCCTGATGCGTGACGAAGACCAGCCGCGCTACGTGACCGTGCGCGGTATTGCCGCCAATCTCAACAGCACTACGCTGGATGGCATCACCATGGCGTCGGTCGGTGACGAAGGCGGTGGCGAGCGCAAGATCAACCTGCAGCTGATTCCGAACGACATCGCCGCGCGCATCGACATCTTCAAGACCTTCAGTGCCGAGCAGAACCCGGACAGCATTGGTGCCGGCATCAACCTGGTCAGCGGCAGCGCCTTCGACAAGCCGCGCAATTCGCTGCACCTGGATGCCAGCGTCAATTACCATGCGCTGAGCAATGACGACGGCCGCAACAGCATGTCGCAGGCCACCGACCGCTGGGGCAGTGGCCTCAGCGGCTCGTACAGCACCACCTTCGGAAGCAGCGACCAGTTCGGCATCACGCTGTCCGCACGCAATCAGGACTTCCAGACCTCACAGAACAAGCTCTTCCAGAGCTCGCAGCAGTTCTTCGACAACCAGGGCAACTACATCTCCGGCCCGCTGGAGAACCTGGGTTGGAACGGCATGTCCGCGCCGAACAACTTCGCCTACTACGCCGACAACCGCTGGATCCGCACCTACGGTGGCTCGGCGAAGCTGGAGTGGATGCCCAGCGACAGCCCGTTCCGCGCCTCGGTGCTGATGTACAACTACGGCATGGAAGAGCGCCGCACCGAGAACGGCTACGAGTTCATCACCCAGCGCAACGTCACCGACCAGACCCCGGTGTCCGGAACCAAGGGGATTGATTCGCTCAACGTCATCTTTGAAAACAAGGTCTGGGCCCGCAACAACCGTGGCGTGCTGGGCGGCATTGAATGGGAGCAGGACAACCAGTGGCTGGCGCTGCGCGGCGGCTACACCCGTGACCGTATCAACGCCCACGGCCGCAGCACCCGCCTCACCGCCAAGCCGGTCGGCCAGAGCCTCACCTATGCCTCGCCCGGCGTGGCCGAGATCTACAACATCACTGGGCTCAGCGACCCGGGCATCATCGACAGCGCTCGCTACGACCTCAACAGCGCCAACGAGTCTCAGACCTACGGTACCGCCGAGGTGCGTGACGTGCGTCTGGATCATCGCTGGAACGTCGGTCCGGATGCGCGCGGCTTCGGCATCGCCAGCGGATTGGAATACAAGCGCCTGGAAGTGGACAGCGACATCACCCGTCGCAACAACGTGGCCGGCGGCGACTTCAGCGACTATCTATACCAGCCGGGCTTCCGCTACCCGAAGTCGCAGTACGCATTGCCGTTCTTCGACTACCACGCCTTCATGGCCAACGGCGGCTGGGACGCGCTGCCGGTGGACCAGACCGGTTCCACCTATTCCAGCCTGGCTTCTGACTTCCGTTACCTGGAAACGGTCAAGAACGCCTACGTCTCGTTCCATTACAGCACCGACTTCCTCGAAGCGGTGGCCGGTGTACGCTACGACGACACCACGTTTACCGCGCACACACCGGCGATTACCGCCGGCGTCGTGACCGGTACGGGCCGAAAGGGCGGTGGCTATGACAACCTGCTGCCGTCGCTGAACCTGACCGCGCATCTGACCGACGAGATGAACCTGCGCTTCAGCGCCAGCAAGTCCATCGGTCGCCCGATTCCGTCCAACATCGCCCAGGCCGAAGTGGTCAACTGCGACGGAGACAGCGGCGACTGCACCATCTCGCGCGGCAACCCGGATCTGAAGCCGCAGCGCTCCACCAACTTCGACCTGTCGCTGGAGAAGTACTTCAACGACGGCCGCGGCTACGCTTCGCTCGCCGTGTTCCACAAGGACATCACCGACAACATCGCCGGCATCACCACCGAGTTCACCGACGACCAGGGTCGTGTGACCAGCATCAACACGCCGCAGAACCTCGAGGATTCCAGCGTGCGCGGTGTCGAGCTGTCGCTGATCAACCGGGACATGATCCTGGGCGACCACCGCTTCGACGTACTGTTCAACGCCGCGCAGATGGACGGTGAAATGGTCTACCGCTATACGGGTGGCGAACGCACCATCCACCAGCTGGCCTCGCAGCCCAAGACCATTGCCAACCTGGGTATCACCTGGCATATGCCGTGGTTGAACACCAGCCTGACCGTCAGCGAGAACTACACCGGAAAGCATATCTTCACCATCGGGGCCAACAGCTGGGGCGACCGAGGCTTCCGCTCGCGCTACGTCACTGATGTGTCGCTCAAGACCCGCATCAATGACAGGTGGTCCGTGGGCCTCACCGCCGCCAATCTGTTTGGCGAGGACCAGTACCAGACCGTCGGCGACAACTTCGAGTACATGCGCAACCTCAACAACTACGGTCCCACATACGCGCTGCACGTCAGCTACGACCTGAACCCGTAAGGACGCCCACCATGACCGCACACCGCCTGCGTGCCCTGTTTGCCCCACTGTTGTTCGTACTTGTAGTCGGCGTGCTGTCGGCGTGTGCATCGTCCCCCCGCCCGGTTGCGGCGGGGGAGTCGGTCTCGCTGCGGGTGATGACCTTCAACGTGCGCTACGCCTCGCCCAACGATGGGGTGAATGTCTGGGAGAACCGCCGCGCCCTGACCTTGAAGACCATCGTCGACCAGCAGCCCGACCTGGTCGGCATGCAGGAACTGCTACTCGGCCAGGCCACCTGGCTGGACCAGCAGCTGCCGCACCACGCCTGGTTCGGCAAAGGGCGTAATGGCAATGAAGTGGACGGCAACGGCAACGAACACATGGGCCTGTTCTACGACACCCGCCGCTTGACCCTGCTGCGCCAGGGCGACTTCTGGTACTCGGAAACGCCCGACGTGCCCGGCAGCGCCAACTTCGACGGCCCCATGCCGCGCATGGCCACCTGGGGCGAGTTCGAGGACAGGCGAAATGGCAGGCGCTTCTTCCTGTTCAACACCCACCTGCCGCACACCGACGCTGCCGAGGTCCTGCGCGAGCGCTGTGCGCGGCTGCTGCTGGCCCGCATCCGGCAGCTGGCGGGTGATGCACCGGTGGTGGTGACCGGTGACTTCAACGCGCACCCCGACGGCCCGACCCACACGCTGCTGACCGCTCAGCTCTCCGACGCCTGGGAACAGGCACCGCAGCGTAGCGGCCCGGAGAAGACCGCGCATGCGTTCACCGGGAATCCGGACGCGCGCATCGACTGGGTGCTGTACCGCCAGTTCGGCATCCGCTCGGTGCATTCGGTGGATGCCCACGAGGGCCCGCTGTATCCGTCCGACCACTACCCGGTGGTCGCTGAACTGACGTGGCTGTGATGCGCAGTTGCACGGTGCTGCCCCTGGTGGGGCTGATGGCGGTGTCGTCGGTGCACGCCGCACCGGCCGGATTCACCACCTCCTTCGAGCCCGCCCAACCGGCGGTGCAGGACACCGGCGGCGCGCTGCAGCTGCGCACCGGCACTGGCCCGAAGCAGCCGTACGCGGCCAAGGCCGAGGTGGGCTACACCGGCCTGCATGCCTTGGAGTACCAGGGCAGTGGCCGCCAGCGCCTGTTCGATGTGGATGTTCGGATCGAGGCCGACACCACCTTGTTCTGGTCAGTACTGCCGGAGATCGTCGATGGCGACTCTGTGACATCGACCTACGTCTCGGTGGATGCTGTTCTGGACGATGGCACGCGCCTGTCCCGCCTGCCGGTGCGCGACCAGCATGGCATCGCGCTCGGTGCCACAGCGCAGGGCGAGTCCAAAACGCTTTTCCCGCAGCAGTGGGCATACAAGCAGGTGCGCCTGGGCGATGTGCCCGCGCTGCGCGGTAGCCGCGTCGTGGCACTGGAACTGGAGGTGCAGCCGGGGCAGGGCGGCAAAGCGCAGGGCTGGCTGGACGACGTAGGCGTGCAGTCGATCGCCCCCGCCGTGCGCCGCCGTCCCAGCGACTGGGTGGTGACCACGCGTGGCACCCAGTCCAACAGCCGCTTCTCGCGCGGGAACAATATTCCCGCCGTGGCTGTGCCGCACGGATTCAATTTCTGGACCCCGGCCACCAACGCCGGTTCGCTGTCCTGGCTGTACGCCTGGAACGAACACAACGACCAGGCCAACCGGCCGCGTCTGCAGGCGTTCTCGCTCAGCCACCAGCCCAGCCCGTGGATGGGCGACCGTCAGACCTTCCAGGTGATGCCCTCCAGCAAGCGCGGTGTGCCCGAGGCCGACCGGGTGGCGCGTAGCCTGGCCTTTGATAGAGCAGATGAAGTGGCGCGCGCGCATGAGTACCGCGTGCGCTTCGACAACGGCATCACCGCCGCACTCGCCCCGACTGACCATGCTGCCGTGTTCGAGTTCGGGTTCCCGACCGACGGTGACGCCAACCTGCTGTTCGACAACGTCGATGCACGTGGCGGCCTGACCCTGGACGAAAAGACCGGCACGCTGAGTGGTTACACCGATGTGCGCAGCGGCCTGTCCACCGGCGCAACGCGCATGTTCGTATACGCCCGTTTCGATCAGCCCTGGCAGCGCAGCGGCCTGATCGACACCGGCCGCCCAACCGGCTACATCAAGTTCGCGCCGGGCACGCGCGCGGTGACGATGCGAATGGCCACGTCGCTGATCTCGCTGGAACAGGCACGCCACAACCTGCAGCTGGAAGTCGCCGCAGACGACAGCCAGACCACGGTGGCCGCGCGCGCCGCTGACCAGTGGGACGCACTGCTCGGCCGCGTCCAGGTGGACGGGGCCAGCGAAGACCAGCGCATCACGCTGTACTCCAACCTCTACCGGCTGTACCTGTACCCCAACTCCGGCTCGGAGAATGCCGGCAGCGCGGCAGCCCCCGACTGGCGCTACGCCAGCCAGAACAGCGGATCCTCCGACAATGCGCAGGGCAATGCCGCGCGCAGCTTTGCCCCGGTGCGCGACGGCAAGGTGCTGGTCAACAACGGCTTCTGGGACACCTTCCGCACCGTGTGGCCGGCGTATGGCCTGCTGACCCCGGACCACGCCGGCAGCCTGATCGACGGTTTCCTGGAGCAGTACCGCGCCGGCGGATGGGTGGCACGCTGGTCCTCGCCCGGCTATGCCGACCTGATGGTGGGCACCAGCTCGGACGTCGCCTTCGCCGACGCCTGGGCCAAGGGCATCACCGGATTCGATATCCCGCTGGCGTATCACGCGGCACTGAAGAACGCCACGGTGATGCCGCCGGACCGCCACGTCGGGCGCAAGGGCATGGCCCACTCCACGTTTGACGGTTACATGAGCACCGACATCGACGGCGGCATGTCGTGGACGATGGAAAGCGCGCTCAACGATTTCGGCATCGCGCAGATGGCCCAGGGGTTGGCCGCATCCACGCAGGACCCGAAACTGCAGCGCCGCTATGCCGACGAAGCGGCCTACTTCGGCTATCGCGCCGCCAGCTACGCCACCGTGTTTGATTCCAGCGTTGGTTTCTTCCAGGGGCGTAACCGGGCAGGGCAGTGGCGCGTACCCGCCGCCGACTACAACCCGAAGGTGTGGGGCAACGACTACACCGAATCCAACGGCTGGACCTTCGCCTTCACCGCGCCGCACGACGGCAACGGCCTGCTCGCGCTGTATGGAGGCCGTCAGGTGCTGGCCGACAAGCTGGATGCATTCTTCAGCACGCCGGAAACCGCTGACGTAAAGCTCTCCGGACCGCGTGGCTACCTCATCCACGAGATGACCGAGGCCCGTGATGTGCGCATGGGCATGTACGCGCACAGCAACCAGCCCGCACACCACATTCCGTGGATGTACCTGTACGCCGGGCAGCCGTGGAAGACCCAGCGCATCGTGCGCGACGTGCTGGACCGGCTGTACCTGGGCAGCGAGATCGGCCAGGGCTACCCCGGCGACGAGGACAACGGCGAGATGTCGGCCTGGTATGTGCTGGCAGCCATGGGCCTGTACCCGCTGCGGATGGGCTCGCCGGATTATGTGATCGGTGCGCCATTGTTCGAGCGGCTCACGCTGGAACTTCCGCAGGGCAGTCAGCTGCGGATCCATGCGCGCAATGCAGGTCGCGACAGCCCCTACGTGCAGTCGCTGCGGGTGAACGGCAAACCCTGGTCGAAGACCTGGATTCCGCACCAGCTGCTGGTGCAGGGAGCGACGCTGGAGTTCGTGATGGGGCCCAAGCCTTCCGCCTGGGGCAGTCGTGTTGAAGACGCACCGCCGTCGTTGACCCCGGCGGGGCAGCGGCCGAAGACGCTGGTGGATGTGATCGACGCGAGCGCCAAGGTTAGTGCGACGTCGCTGGCAGCGCCGGAGGCGCTGACCGACAACGACGCGCGTACCGCTCTGGCGCTGCGGGGGGAGCCGATTGAGGTGACGGTTGCGCTGTCATCCGCGGCAGAAGCGCGGTTCTACACCCTGACCAGTGCTGAGCGGCCCATCGCGGTGGCCGATTGGGCATTGCAGGGCAGCGCCGATGGCATGCAGTGGCAGACGCTGGATACCCGCGAAGGCGAGGCGTTCGAGTGGGGACACCAGACCCGGCCGTTCCAAATCGCGCAACCGGGGCGCTACGCGCATTACCGGCTGCGGATCACCATGCCGGGTCGCGTGGAATTCGCCGAACTCGAGTTGTTGCAGCCAGCGCCGAAATAACGCGCACGAATGAACCCCCGTAGAGCCACGCCCTGCGTGGCTTCGACCAACCCAAACGTCCCGTAGTGACACGCCATGCGTGTCATCGCGGACCCCAATCCGCCCAGCCACGCAGGGCGTGGCTCTACAATCGGGGTTCAAGACGCCACGCAGAGATCCCATGAAGGTCCCGCGCCTCACCGCCGCACTCTTCGGCCTGGCCCTCCTGGCCGGCTGCACCACCACCACTCCGCGCACCGACGCACCGACCCCAACCAAACCAGCCACCAGCCCCTACGCCAAGGCCACCTGGTCCGCATTACCCGCGGTCACCGACGCCGACCTGCAAGCCGGCTTCACCGCCTGGCGCAGCGCCTGCACCCGCCTGAAGTCTGATCCCACCTGGGGCCCGGTCTGCACTGCCGCCCCAGCCGCGAACGCCAGCGCCACCGACATCCGCACCTTCCTGCAGTCCAATCTCGACGTCTACGCCCTGCGCGCCGGCGGCCACAAAGCCGATGGCCTGATCACCGGCTATTACGAACCCGTCTACGCCGGCAGCCTCACCCGCACCGCAACCGCCACCGTACCGGTCTACGGCGTACCGACCGACATGGTCATCGTGCAGCTGGACAGCCTGTACCCCGAACTGAAGGGCAAGCGCCTGCGCGGCCGCGTCGAAGGCCGCGTGCTCAAGCCCTATGACGACGCCGCCACCATCAGCGCCAAGGGAGCCAAGGCTCCCGTGCTGGCTTGGCTGACCCACCCGATGGACCTTCAGTTCCTGCAGATACAGGGCTCTGGCCGCATCCGCCTGAATGACGGCCGCCAGCTGCGCATCGCCTACGCCGACCAGAACGGCCATCCCTACCGCCCGATCGGCCGCTGGCTGGTGGAGCAGGGGGAGCTGAAGAAGGAAGACGTCACCATGGACGCCATCCGTCAGTGGGCGGAAACGCATCCCGCGCGCGTGCCCGAGCTGCTGGCCAGCAACCCCAGCTACGTGTTCTTCACCGAAGGCCCCGCCGGCGACGAAGGCCCACGCGGCTCGCTCAACGTACCGCTCACCGCCGGCTACAGCGTCGCCGTGGACCGTACCGTAGTGCCGCTGGGCAGCCTGCTGTGGCTGTCCACCACCCGCCCGGACGGCAGCCCCGTGGTGCGCCCCGTAGCCGCACAGGACACCGGCGGTGCCATCGCTGGCGAGGTACGTGCCGATCTGTACTGGGGCACCGGCGACGCCGCCGGCAAGCTGGCCGGCGACATGAAGCAGAAGGGCAACCTGTGGATGCTGTGGCCGAAGGGCACGCCACTGCCAACACCGACTGCCACTCCATGATCGGTAATCGGTAACCGATGACCGATGATTCGTAGAGCCGGGCTTGCCCGGCTGCTTCCTGCGCAGACCCACCACACCGGACAACCCGGCCCAAGGAAGACCATGCCCATCATCTTCATCACGCTGTTCGTGGTCTTCGCCCTGGAGCAGTTCCTTCTCTACCGCTGGTCCACCTCCTACTTCACCCAGGGCATCCGCATCTTCACCGCCCGCATCCCCGCCAACGCCCCGTCCCGTGCGTTGCTGTTACCCAACAGCCTCGAACGTGACGTCGCCCCTTTGACTTCCACCACGCTGGCCTTCTACCCGCTCACCCAGCACCGCATCGCCTTCCGCGAAAGCTTTGCCGGCAGCTTCACCAACCCTCACCAGCGCTACTACCCGGTGATGCGCGGCCTGATCGAAGTAGATGCGCGGCGCGATGAGATCCGTGTGCACGGCCTTTGCAACTGGACCGTGCTGGTGCTTCCACTGGTGTTCCTGATGCTGGCGATCGTCGGTGCCGACAGGATCACCGCCATCGTCGCCGCGCTGGGCTTCCTGGTGGTGTTCGCCATCGGTTACTCGATCCAGCGCAAGGCGTACTTCAAAGTGGTGGAAGCGGTGAAGGCCCAGTTATGAAAGCGCCTGACGGAAGTCCTCGCACGCCACATATTCAACGCGGTTGATCGGAACGGCCGGATACGACGTTCGTCCGGCCCATCCAAGCGTCGGATTCTGGATAAGTCCATGCGTTAAAGGGCCGATCCTTGTTATCAGCAGTCGTCTTGCGACCGACTCTACCCCCGGGCGTGCCGCCCGGTAGAGACGCGCCATGCGCATCTGCGGATTGCGCGGGGATCGCCGTGCCGCGCCCCATCAGGGCGCTAACGCCGACCGGATCGCACCGGCCAGATCACTGCGCGTGAATGGCTTGGCCAAAATCGTGCTCTGCCGCCCGATCGCGCCGCTGGCATCAATGTCGCGCGGATACCCGGAGGTGAAGAGCACCTTCAACTCCGGCTTGCGTTCCAACACGCGCTTGGCCAACTCCCAGCCCGACATGCCCGGCATCACGATGTCCGAGAACAGCAGGTCCACGCTCACATCCGGCCGTTCCAGCAGGCGCAGCGCCGAAGCGCCGTCATGCGCTTCCAGCACGCGATAGCCCAGCTGCCGCAGCGTATCCACGGTGTACGCGCGTACATCGTCGTTGTCTTCGGCCACCAGCACGGTGGTTTCCGGCTGCGGCTCGTAGCCCCCCAGTGCCGAAGTTTCCACCGGGCGGTCCGTCGGCAGCGTCGCCGTCGAACGCGGGAACAGCAGCGTGATCGAGGTGCCCACGCCTTCCACCGAGTCCAGC
This sequence comes from Stenotrophomonas oahuensis, assembly GCF_031834595.1. Lineage (NCBI taxonomy): Bacteria > Pseudomonadati > Pseudomonadota > Gammaproteobacteria > Lysobacterales > Lysobacteraceae > Stenotrophomonas > Stenotrophomonas oahuensis. The sequence goes on from NZ_CP115541.1 coordinate 1,811,616, forward strand.
AGCACATGCCCGCCGGACTGCTTGGCAAAGCCATACACCATCGAAAGCCCCAGCCCGGTGCCGCGACCGACTTCCTTGGTGGTGAAGAACGGCTCGAACACCCGCGCCATCGTGTCGGCCGACATGCCGGTGCCGCTGTCCTTCACCCGCACCATCGCGTACTGGCCGGGGCGCACGTCCGGATGACGGGTGGCGACATCGTCATCCAGATGCACGTTGTCCACTTCGATGGTCAAGCGCCCGCCATGCGGCATCGCATCGCGCGCATTGACGGCGAGGTTCAGCACCGAGGCTTCCAACTGGCTGGGATCGATCTCCACGCACCAGATGTCCGGACTGTTGACCACTTCCAGCTGAACCAGTTCGCCCAGCGCGCGCTGCAGCATGTCACGCATGCCGTCGACCTGGGCGTTCAGATCCACCGGCAGGTTCTTCAGCGGCTGCCGGCGTGAGAACGCGAGCAGGCGCTGGGTGACGTTGGCCGCGCGCATCACGCCCTTCAACGCGTTGTCCAACGCACGCGAAGAACCTTCAGCGACATCACCCAGACGCTCGGTGAGCATCTTGGCGTACTCCACGTTGCCCGCAACCACGGTCAGAATGTTGTTGAAGTCGTGCGCGATGCCACCGGTCAACTGGCCCACCGCCTCGATCTTCTGGCTCTGCCGCAGCGCGGCTTCGGCCTGCCGGCGTGCGGTGGTTTCCGAGGCTTCCGACACCACCGCGGTGATGTTGCCTTGATGGTCCTGCAGCGGCCGGAACGAAAACTCGAAATTGCGCTTTCCGGTGGGCAGGCGAAGCTCCAGCTCGTGCCGCGAAGCCTTGCCGGATGCGGCCTGCAGCACCGCCTCGCAGACAATGGCTGGCGCGCCTTCAGTGCCGGCAAACCAGGCCGATTCATAGAACAGCTGCCCACGCACTTCCGGCTTGCTCGCCAGAATGGCCGACAGCGACGCCGAGTTGGTATCGATGATGTGGCCGTCGGTGCTCAACAGTGTCTGGTGCTGGAAGCTGGACTCAAACAGCGCCTGCAGGCGGCTGTCGCTCTGGTGCAGCGCAGAGGTGCGCTCGTCGACCTGGCGCTCCAACGCCGCATTGCTGGCCTTCAGCGCGGCCTGTGCCTGTTTCAGCTCGGTGATGTCGCGGGCCATGGCGTAGTAGCCCAGCACTTCGCCATCAGCGCCGAACTCCGGCACCAGGTCTACCTGCGCATGGCGGGTGAGCCCGCTGCGCTGCGGCATGCTGATCTCAAAGTTCACCCGCTCGCCCTGCAGCGCCCGATCCAGATAGGGCTGCACTTCCTCGAAGGCCGGTTGGCCGACCACGTCGCCAGCACGCCGGCCAATCACCGTTTCCGGCGCATGGCCGTACCAGTCCTGGTAGGCCTGGTTGACGAACTGATAGCGGTGCTCGCGGTCCAGGTGCGAAATGAGTGCTGGCAGCGAGTCGGTGATCAGCTTCAGGCGCTGCTCGGCGCGGGCCAGCTTCTGGCGTTCTTCCGATTCTGCAATCGCACGCACCACCGCGTCGGGCAGGCGCTGCAGGCGCGACTTCACCACGTAGTCGCGCGCGCCGCGCTTGAGCGCCTGCACCGCCAGTTCCTCGGTCAGCGTGCCGGAAACGAAGATGAAGGGAATCTGCGGGGCCAGCTCACAGGCCAGGGTCAGCGCGGCGTCGCCGTCGAAGCCCGGCAGCACGTGGTCGGCCAGAATCACGTCGAAGTCGTGCTGCTCCAGCGCCTGGCGCATGCCATCGTGCGACCACGTGCGCTCGGCCGTGAATGCAACGCCGGCACGCTCCAGCTGCGCGGTAATCAGCTCCGCATCCAGTGCGCTGTCCTCCACCATCAGAATGCGGATGGTGCGGCTTACTGCACCTTCAGCCATCTTTGCGGCTCTTCGCACCAAACAATGTGCCCTGCGGTGGCGGCTGGTTGGTGATGCCCCAGAACATGCCCAGCCCCTGGATGGCTTCCAGGAATTCCTTGAAGTCCACCGGCTTCACCACGAAGGCATTCACACCCAGTTCGTAGCTGCTCACCAGGTCGCTCTCTTCGCGCGAAGACGTCAGCATCACCACCGGGGTGCTGCTCAGCGCCGCGTCGTTGCGAATCTCCTGCAGCACTTCCAGTCCGTTGAGTTTGGGCAGCTTCAAATCCAGCAGCACCACCACCGGGCCGCCGTGATTCAGACCCGCATACGCGCCTTCGCTGCGTAGATACTGCAGCGCTTCCACGCCGTCACGCACATGCGTGACTTCGTTCAGCAGCTGGCAGCGGGCGAGGGCGGCCAGGGTCAGTTCGGCGTCGTTGGGATTGTCCTCAACGAGCAGAATTGGCCGAAGGTCTTTCATGCAGTGTCTCCGTGATGCAGGGGAATGGTAAAGAAGATGGTGGCACCCACACCCAGCTCGCCCTGCGCCCAGACGCGACCGCCGTGGCGGGTGATGATGCGGTGCACGTTGGCCAGGCCGATGCCCGTGCCTTCAAATTCGTCGCTGTGATGCAGCCGCTGGAACACGCCGAACAGCTTGTCCACGTAGCGCATGTCGAAGCCGCAGCCGTTGTCCTTCACGAAGAACACGTCTTCGGTTGCGGTGCGTTCGTGGCCGACCTCAATGGCCGGTGCAGGGGTGTCGCGGGTGAACTTCAGCGCGTTGGACAGCAGGTTCTGCCAGACCAGCCGCAGCATGCCGGGGTCGGCTTCGACCCGTGGCAGCGGCGCGATCTTCCAGGTGATGGCGCGGCCTTCGGCTTCCATCTCCAGCGTATGGCGAACATCTTCCACCAACGTGCCCATCTCCATGTTGATCTGACCCATGGTGGACCGGCCCATCTGCGAGAAGCTGAGCAGGTCATCCACCAGACGACCTGCTGATTTTGCCGACTCGACGATAGTGTCGACGAATCGCTTCTCTGAACTGTTCAGCTTGTCCTGCGCCGACGACCACAGCAGCTCGGAATAGCCCACGATGTGGCGGAACGGCGCACGCAGGTCGTGGCTGACCGAATATGAGAACGCCTCCAACTCCTTGTTGCTGCGTACCAGCTGTTCGTTCAACGCCGCCATCTCTTCGGCCTTGCGCAGCACGATGTCGACAATGGCCGTGCGCAGTTCCAGCGCCGCGTCCTGGTCCACCGCGTCCCAGGGCAGGGACTGCTGCTGCACGGTTTCTTTCCAGCTTTCAAAGGACGTACGTGGCGAAAGCGGCCCGCCGGTGTCCTTGCGCGGGTCACCGCCCCAGCGCACCGTGCGCACCACCTCCGGCCGGAACCAGATGACGAAGCTGTCGTGCACCTGCGAAATGGAGATGGCCAGCACGCCGCTGGCCACGCCGCTGAAGGCCGCTGCCTCTTTCCAGCGCCCGCTCAGCGAATCGGTCTGGAACAGGTCGCCCTCGTGCGGCTGCACCGCCAGCCACTGCACCAGTGCCATCACCTGCGCCTGGCTGGGGCATTCGCCGTGCAGCAGGCAGGCCCCGCGGTGCACGATGGCCGCGCCGCTGGACTGGGTAAGCGCCAGCAGGCTCTTCGCATCGCGGCCCAGCGCGCTCATGAAATCCGTATCGCCGGCCATCTGCGCCAACAGCCGCACCTGGATCGCCCGGCGTGCAATGCGCTGCTCCACGCCCAGGGCGCGTTCCTTCAGCGAGATCTGCAGCGACAGAATCTGGCCGATGAACTCACAGGCCGTGCGCACGTGGTACGGCACCCGCATCGGTTGCTGGTTGTGGCAGGAGATCAGCCCCCACAGCTCGCCTTCGCGCAGCAGCGACACCGACATCGACGCGCCGGTGCCCATGTTGCGCATGTACTGCAGGTGCACCGGCGAGACGCTGCGCAGCATCACCGGGCTCAGGTCGGTGGGCGCGCCCTCGGCGCGCTCGGCCGAACGCAGCAGTGGCACGGGCTGGTAACTGTTGTCGGCAATCAGCCGCACCCGGTTCTGGCGGTACAGGGCACGGGCCTGGGCCGGGATGTCCGATTCCGGGAAGCGCAGGTCCATGTACGAAGGCAGCAACTCGTTGTTGCGGTGCTCGCCCACCACCGCGCCGTTCCATTCCTTGTCGAACTGGTAGACCAGGGTGCGGTCGAAGCCGGTGAGCTCGCAGATCAGCTCGGCCGCCAGCTGGCATAACTCGGTGGTGGTGCCCAACCGCTCGATCGCGCCCATGAACTGGCGGATCTGCGGGTACAGGTCTTCCAGCGAGCCCGGCTCGCCCGGCACGGACTGCTCCAGCTCCACCATCAAGGTGTCGCCCACGCGGTGGCCCAGCACCTGGTGGGTGCAGCCGCCGGCAATGGCGTGCGCCCCGAGGAAGCGGGTGGTGTCCGGGGCCAGCTCGGCCAGCGCCGCGCGGCAGCTGGCCAGGGCACCGCCCAGCACCGCTTCCACCGGCTGGCCCAGCGGGTCGCCATGGGCTTCCAGCACAGCCGGCTGGGAGATGGCGCGTTCAATCACCACCAGCGAAGCCGGGTCCAGCACCAGCAGCATGCCGTAGGGCTGGATAGCCCCCGGGGTCCGGATGGGTTCGCGCGCGCACGCGGAAAGGTCCAAGGCGCTCTCGCTGGGGATTCCGTTCGACATGCCTAAAGCCACAGCCACAAAGGCTATAGCTTGGCATAGATGGGTGCCTGTTCATGTGTACGCCGATTGGCCCGCTGACGAAACCAATGCCAATGCATTGGATCCCGCTAACCGCCCGCCGAAACTCTGGACCCACGCACGCACCCATGTAGAGCCGGGCTTGCCCGGCTGCTCTCCCATCCCCGCCACAAAAGCCCGAACGTAGCCCACCACCCCGGTGGGCTACGCCGAGCCCCCAATCCCAACCGCTACTTCGGCATCAACACACTATCCACCACATGCACCACGCCGTTGGACTGCATGACATCCGCCGTGGTCACCGCCGCCTTCCCACCCTTGGCATCCACCACCCACACCTTCCCATCCTGCAGCTTCACCGTCAGCGGCTCACCCTGCACCGTCTTAAGCGTGCTGCTACCCCCGTGACTACGCGCCGCCGTCATCAGCTGGGAAGACGTATAGGTGCCCGACACCACGTGATAGGTAAGCAGCTGCGTAAGCTTTGCCTTGTTCTCAGGCTTCAGCAGCGTATCCACCGTGCCCGCAGGCAGCTTCTCGAAGGCCTGGTTGGTCGGCGCAAACACCGTAAATGGCCCCTTGCCGCTGAGCGTTTCGACCAGGCCAGCCGCCTTCACCGCTGCCACCAGCGTGCTGAGGTTCTTGGCAGTGGAGGCGTTCTCGACAATGGTCTTGTTCGCGTACATCGGCGCACCGCCCACCATCGGGTTGTCGGCGGCAAACGCGGCGGGTGCCGCACAGGCGACCGCGATACCCGCGGCGATGGCAAGGCGTTGAATCTGGCTACGCATGTTCGTGTCCTCGTTCATTGGGTGCAGGGAAGCCTGCGAAGGACGCGTCGTTGCAGGTCATGTCACGCGGCGCGTTGTGCACACCTCTACGAGCGGAACAGGCGGATCAGATGCAGCGCCTGGCGGATATGTTGTGAATGATTCAAGCACGTGAGCCCACGGGACTGTCAGGAATTTTGTGTTCGGGCATAACATGTTGAAAAGGATCATGTATGCCACCCAAGAAAATGACCGCCAAGGCCGCTGCCCGTCAGCTGCCTACCCTGCCTGCCGAGCTCGTTGAGCAGCTTGCCAACGGAGCGACGACCGCGGGCGAGATCCTGGACATCACCACAGCCCTGAAAAAGGCCTTGATTGAGCGGGCACTGAAGGGCGAGCTGGGCCATCACCTGGGGTACCCACCCGGAAGCGAGCGACCGGAATCGACCGGCAATCAGCGAAATGGAACGTCCAGCAAAACCGTTCTGACTGAGGATGGCCCCCTGCGACTGGACGTTCCCCGGGACCGGGATGGCAGCTTCCAGCCCATCCTGATTCCCAAGCACGAGCGGCGTTTCACTGGTTTTGACGACAAGATCGTCGCGATGTACGCGCGCGGAATGAGCGTCCGCGACATCCGCGCGTTTCTGTCTGAACAGTATGGAACAGACGTGTCGGCGGACTTCATCAGCTCGGTGACCGACGAGGTTCTGGAAGAGATTTCGGCGTGGCAGACGCGTCCGCTGGAGCTGATGTATCCGGTGGTGTTCTTTGATGCCCTGCGCGTCAAGGTGCGTGACGAGGGCGTAGTGCGCAACAAAGCGATCTATCTGGCATTAGGCGTTCTACCTGATGGAAGTCGCGACATCCTGGGCATCTGGATCGAGAACACAGAAGGGGCCAAGTTCTGGATGAAGGTCTTCAACGACCTCAAGACGCGCGGCGTGGAGGACGTACTGATAGCGGTGACCGATGGCCTTAAAGGCATGCCCGAGGCGCTGGCGGCGGTCTACCCAGCGACCACTCTCCAGACCTGCATCGTGCATCTCATCCGCAACAGCTTGGACTACGCCGGCTGGAAGGATCGAAGGGCTCTCGCAGCCGAGCTGAAGCCCATCTACCAGGCCATCAATGCAGAGTCCGCCGAACAGGCCCTGGAAGCGCTGGAGGCCTCGCCGCTGGGCAAACGCTACCCCTCGGCGCCCCAGGCATGGCGACGGTCATGGGACCGCGTCATACCCTTCTTCGCGTTTCCACCTGAGATCCGTCGTGTCATCTACACCACCAACGCCATCGAGAGCGTTAATGCGCAGCTGCGGAAGGTCATCAAAACCCGAGGGCATTTTCCAACTGACGAGGCGGCGATCAAGCTGATCTGGCTGGGGCTGCGCAACATCACGGCCAACTGGGGAGGCACCAGCCACGGCTGGAAGAACGCGATGAACCAATTTGCCGTACTTTACGGGGACCGATTTATCCGGAGCCCGTACTAAGAAGCCGGGCTGTCACAGGGCAGCCCACGTCGCCCGAACACAAAAATACGGACACTCTCGAGCCCACCCTCACGTAGAGCCACGCCCTGCGTGGCTACGACCGACCCACCGCAACGCGCCCGACCCCCACCGCACCGCACATCGGTCCATTCGCGACCACACAACCCACGCCCACCCCCAACTGCCAACCCGGTCACACATGGCGCAAAGACCCCCACACAACGCGCCTATCACGACACCAAGTGTCGATACCTGCCCAAGATTCACGTTGCTCGCCCGGTCGCCCCTATCATCCAAACCAAGCCGCAACCTCCTGCGTATCCATCTGATGCAGGGTGTGCCTTCGGAGCTTGAAATCTCCTCAATTCGCTACTGCTGCGCTTCCCACGTCGGGAGGGTGATGGAATACAACACCCCTGTGGGAAATACATCGCGTCGCGTTCCGTAGCGGATTGAGCGAATTTCAACCTCCCGACTCCCTCGCCACACCGGCGAGGGAGCACACTTCGAGTGAGGTTGCCCGTGCGTAAATCGATATTTGAACAACTCACCCTCAGGCACTCAGGCTGCAGCTGGCATCAGCCGAAGAAGGTGCGGGTCACCAGAATGCGCATCCCCGCCCAGGGGTACAAAACCGGGGTCGACGTTCCGGCGGTGATGCTGCAGGGCATGTGGCTGTACGGCTGGGAATTCGAGTCCGGTGGCTGGGTGAAGATCTCGGCCTCGCGGGGGAAGCTCGTGCTGGAGGTGGACCACGAGGCGCGGCGGAAGGCGGCGTGGTTCCGGAAGCATGGATCGATGAAGGGGTGGAAGCGTCGGCGGCGGGGGATCCGGGGTTTGATCTCAGCTGTCGTACGCTGGTGGCGCAGGTAGCGGGCTGAACAGGGCCGGGCTGGGCAAGAAGTGTCTTCCCAGCCAGTGCATGCTAGCGTTCAACTCACCAACACGGATGATTAATGCAATGGCTGCAGCACGCATATTTCAAGCGCTCGCCGGGCTCGCGACAGCCGTATCGCTAGCTGGATGCATGTCGGTCGGTCAATCGGCCAAGCCCACGACTCCCTTCATCACCATTCCACCTCCTCCAGAGGGTGTACATGAGATCGTCCTGCTGGCTGCGATGCAGGGCAGGATCGTCGACAGAGATGGATGCCTCGTTCTCAGATCCAAACGAAGTGAGAGTGCTGTCATCTTTGCCAGTCGCTTCAGGCTCGACCGCGCAAGTGGAACCTTAAGTGATGGCGTTGAAGGAGGGCGAACAATCAAACTGGGACAGAAAGGGCGCTTCTCAGGTGGTTCCAGTGACCGACGCAGCACGGAAGCTTGGCTTGGCGAAGCTTTCCCTATAACGTGCCCCGACAGAGTCGTTCAGATCGACGAAGTCAGGTGATCTAACCAACTCTTTAAGCCAGTCGGAGCAGTCAATCGAGCGTCCTCCGGTGGAAAGATAGTCCCGCATTGTCCCACCGTTCTCTGCGCTTACCGCAATGTTCATCGCTTGGGTCGCGCGCACATGGCCGGAAGCGGACGTTAGTCCCGTTCGGCCCTGAATGGAAGTGAGATTCGCGAGTTATATATAACATTTATCGACGGAAGGCGATTGGCTTTCACAATTGCCTTGGAAAACATGGCAGGTCCGCAGCTCCAATCAATGCGAGGGCGTTATGGATATCCAAGTCGACATGTTTGAGGTGCAGTTAGGCGCTGCAATTCTTCTACAGTTCAAGGTTGGTGCCGATCGCATTGTCACAGTGCTTGCAGACGGGGGAACAAGTGGGGGTAGTTACGGTGCAGATCATGTTCTAGAGAAGCTGAAAACGGTACTGCCGATCCAAGATGAAAGCAGCCCACCTCGCATTGACCTGCTAATAGGAACGCACTATGACGCTGATCATCTGAACAGGCTTGTCCCTGTCATAGATGCCTACGAAATTGGAGACGCGTGGATGCCCCCCATCGCGAACGACGCCAAGCAGCCCGCTGCAGACTGGGAAGGGGTTCGTTGGTCGAATCTTCTGGGGCCTCAGTTGACCGGTGTGAGCGGCGATAGCGCTCTAGCAGTGTATCTTCAGGCAAAAAGAGGTGTCATAGAGCGGGCATCTCGTGCGCGCCAGATGCTGGTCCAACGGTTCGAGGGTGACGGCTTCAAAGCCACGTACACTCCGAATTTCTATAAAGAACTGCACGTCGAAGAAGGCGACGTGAGTGAAAGCTACTTCCTGGCTGCCCGGGCGGGAGATCAATCAGACGCAGAAGATTCTCACGACCACGCTTGCAAGGAGGTTCGTCCACCGACCCATCTCGGAGTTGCGGAGGAGATGGAAGACGCGGTGGAGATTGCATATGGAAATTTCGCCTACCTCTCGAACCCGGATGCGGCGCTTATGCCCGGAAACAGCCAGGAGAGAAATCTGTCCTACATTGGGAAGGCTGCCGCGAAGGATGCATTGGCAGCCATGAATTTGAAGAAGGTAGTGGACGCATTGGCGAGGAAGAACGTCAGTGTCCGATACCAGTATGTAAGCGATGGTGAGCCTTCCTCGTATGCATGGAACGAGGAGAGAGAGAGTTTTGTCAGAGCGAAGAGTCCCAAAGGTCTTGCTCTAACGCTTCTTGGCCCTTCTAAGGGACTAATCGCCAAGTACTGGAAGCGACTCCCTGTTGGCGAGTATGTCGGATTTGCGCTCAAGCGTGCGCTTCCGGTGGAATCCATAACGCCCCAGAACGAGCTTAGCTATTCGATGATCTTCAGTTACGAAAATCAAGGTGTGTTGATATCGGGCGACACAGGTTTCGTCGACTTCGTTTCGTCGGGAGGCAGGTTCAGCCCGGAAAAGCTCTTTCCTAACCTAATTGAGGCGCTAAAAGTGCCGTTGCCGGTGGTGCAGGTTGCCCACCATGGTGGGCATAACAAGTACTTCTATCACGCGCTGCAGGCCGCTGGTTACCCACTGGCCGGTGGAGTAAATTATCTGCTCCTATCGCACGAGGAGAAGTCTGCCGTGCGTCCTTCTGAGGTATTTTCAGAATTCGTAGGGAACTTGGATATGGACCCGACGCGTATTCAAATCCTCTTCACCTCCAAGCCTCGTAAGGATCTCTCGTATGATTACAAGGACCTGTTCGGGCCTGTGGTTCCTACGAATGGTGAGGCGAAGCGAGGGGACGTTAGACTTATCTTCAGTGACGGGGAGTGGTCCGTAGTCCAGCATGCAGTCACCTACGGTTGAGAATTTTTTCGCGAGAAGCCGCTGTCTTGGAAGGAGGTGAGAGAGCACGGGTCCAATGATTACCCGACACCTGCTTTCCGTTGGCTGGTCTAGGTCATGAGGCTGTTTGTGCAGTCGGTGGCGTGTGGAATCGTCGCGATCGCGGTCACGCGGTGTTCGACGCCCTCTATGGCAGCAGGGACTAACACGAATGGGCAGTGCTTAAGAATGGGGTAATAGGCTCAGAATTACCCCATTTCCGCCCAGCGTAGAGCACCGGGAGCGCCGGCTACGGCGGTTCTGAAGCAGGAGCAGCGGGCAGCCGTTCACGGATCCAGGCCGCGAACTGTCCATTGTGTGCAAAACGACGAAGCTCGAACTGTCCGGATTCGTGCACGACCTGCCGCCAGCGGACGCATCCGTACCTCTGCGGAGTCTGCTCCGGTTGATGCTCGGCCACCCAGTCGGCAGCGGCTTCCAGATTCGCCCATCCATCAACGGACAGCTTCCGAACGGCCTGCCTCAGTGCCGTGACGATGCCCGCAATGGGCCAGTGGATCTGGCCATCCGGAGCGATGCCGTTGACCATCAGATTCGCGAACATGGGTGACTGAACCAGCTCAGCGGCCTGTTTCTTAGCTTCGTCCATGTATCCAGCAAAGGTGAGCAGCTGCTCGAATCGCCGGTCGATGTCTTCGTATGACTGGACCAGCACGAGTTGGGCACGTTGGCATCCATCTACCGTCCAAAGATCGTGTAGGTCAATGAAGTGGTGAACGAGCGCGTTGCGTAGCGATACCAGTTCGCGTAGATCCGCCTTCAGTGTGTCATAGGCTTCGCTTGGCAGATCAAGTCCTACCTTCACGCTAAACCCAATCGGGCCGCTGCTTTCGTTGGGTGTGCCGTCAGGGTGGGTATCGCACTCCTTCGAGATGTAGCTGCCCAACAGCGTTCCAACAAGCTGTCCCAGCGTGAGTCTGTCCGCGTCCACGCTGGGCACGGTCACTCCACGTGCAATGGATTCCGAAGTTCCAAAGACGCTGTGTGCGGCAATCATGGCCTTCATCAAGCGCTCGTACTGCTGCAGCCTCAGCAGGCAACGCCCCAGTAGCCGCTGCACTTCATGCTGAGGAGCGACAAGATCTGGTGGTTGGATGGCAGTCATTGAACACCTTGGCGAAGGCCGCCAACGAATACTAGCGCTCGACGATTGCAGAGCGTAGGGCCGTTGGATAAGCTGCTGTCGTACGCCTCGGTACCGTCTCTGCCTACAGGGCATGCGGCCGGGGTATTTTTTTGCCTGTCGGCGTCAGTACTGCTTCTTGGGCACATGCGAAGCTATTGAGAAATTGGTTTTAACCGATGCGCAGCAATCACAGCACCACCAGCAAGCACGCTTCACGCATGGGCTCGGCTCTCTTGGCCACAAGGGTGCCGGAGGTGCCGGAGAAGGTGGTGGCCGCTTGTACCCCACCTGGCTTCGTGCAGGGTTGTCAGGATTCGTGCCCCTGAAGTCACCGGGGAGAATGGGGCGGGGTTGGTTCGGTCTGCTTCTGCTAGTCATGAATCTCACACTCCTTCATCAACCTTACGAGTTCAACTTTGCTGACGGGAACGGCCAACGCTTCAGTACTTGCATGCACCAGCTATTTGCAGATGAAAAGACATCACGGGCCGTGGGCCCCAATTCAGCGAATCACACCCTGGCGCAAAGATCTTCTCCGGCACTGGGGCATCCCGATGTTGACGCGCATGGCGCGCCACCACAGCGGCCGCAGAGCCCTGATTTCCTACCTATTCACCCCGCATTTCACAATTTCACACTCCATCCACGTCGCCGGACTTCAACTGAATGCTGGGGAGAGCACCTGCGGAAAACACCGCTATATTCCAGACACCCCCGATGAAGGAGAACCACCCCATGTTCCTGACCAAGCAGCACCTCAAGACCGCGAGCAAGCTGGGCGTTGCCCTCGTTGTCACTGCCGGCCTCAGCGCCTGCGCCACCTACAAGGACGAATTCGCCACCATCAACTCGCGCCTCGACAGCCTGGACACCAAGGTCCAGGGCGCAGCGCAGAGTGCGGAGCAGGCCAACCAGTCCGCGCAGCAGGCCAACCAGCGTCTGGATGCCATCGAAGGCCGCGTACAGCAGCTTGAGAGCGCACCCCGCCGCGTGCCGCGCGGTTGATCCCTCCTCCACATTCGTTGAGGGATTTCTGAATAGGGACCAGTGGCCGTTGCTGGCCACTGGTCCCTTTTGATCATGTCGTCCTTGTTTTGAAGAGTAGTCCCCCATGCACGCACACCCCGCACGCCACGCCCTTCGCGGCGCACTCATCCTGGCACTGGCCTTTGCCGGCATCGGCGCAGCCAACGCGCAGGAAGCCGAGGTCGTCCAACCGGCCACCTCGCCCAATGACGAGCTGCCGCAGGACCAGCCTGTGTCCGACATGGTGATTGAGCTGGCTGGTTGGGTGGTGGCCACCAAGGACACGCAGGGCTACCCCTTCGCGATCATGGACAAGGGGAATGCACAGATTCTGGTATTTGACGGCAACGGCAAGCTGCGCGGTGCAGCCCCGGGGCTGTTTGGTTCGGCCGTAGGTGACCACACGGCACCGGCTGTCACCCATGTCGCGCTGAGCGCCATTCCGGGTAAGGACCGCACCACGCCCGCCGGCCGTTTCATCGGCGGATACGGCCCCGCCGCCGACGCTGAAAGCGTGCTGTGGGTGGACTACGACGCCGCCATTTCGCTGCATCCGATCCCGCCCGGCAGCAAGACCGAACGGCGCGCAGAGCGCCTGGCCACGCCCACGCCGGATGACAACCGCATCTCGCACGGCTGCATCAATGTGTCACCGACGTTCTATGCGGCGGTGATCAACCCCACGTTTGCCAAGGGTGGCGTGTTCTATGTGCTGCCGGATGTGGATTCGCTGGAGAAGACGTTCCCGGAGTTCGCGGCGAGCCGCGCCGGGAAGGCAGCGGATGGAGAAGGTGGCAAGCGTCACGCCAGTAACTAATGGTTGAACGTCCCCACCCTCAACCGCTCGCGTAAGAAAGGCCTTATACGACAACGGGTTGGATGAACTTAGCGGGTTTTGGCTAGGCTTAGCAGATCGCCGAAATGCCTGCTAAGGACCTCACGTGTCCCTCCAGACCACGCTGCCGTACTTCGCCCGCCCGGACCTGCTTGAGAGCGTCACCCGGCTGTTGCTCTCCGGCGCGAACGTTACCCTGTTCGCGCCTCGGCGGCATGGCAAAACCTCGTTTGTCCGCTATGACCTGCTGCCGGCGCTGCACGAAGCCGGCTGGTTTGCTGCGCGCATCGATCTCTGGCGCAACCGTGACAATCCCGAGCTCGGTCTGGTGGAAGGGCTGGAGGCCGTTGCCTATGCCACGCCGCCGCGCAGTGCGCTGATGCGTCCCATGAATCTGTCTTCCCTGCGGGCCACGTTCAAAGTGCCAGGGGTGGATATTCAAGGGAACTGGTCGCCGGCAACCGGGCCAACGCCGCACCCGGAGGCCAGCCTTGAGAACCGCCTTGCCAATGCGCTGCATCTGATTGCAGAGCGCGGTACGCATTCCTTGATTGCGCTGGACGAGTTCCAGGCGTTGGCGGACAAGGGCTCCGACAACTTCGTGGCCGCGTTCCGCACCGCGCTTCAGGACGTCGAGGGGCGGCTGAGTGTTTTCTTTACCGGCTCGTCCCGCGACGGTCTGATGCGACTGTTCCACCGGGCCCGGGCACCGTTGTTCAGGTCCGCCGAATCACTCACCCTGCCCAACCTCGGTGACGGCTTCGTGGATTCCCGGGCGGACTATCTGGACGAAGTGGCGGGAGTAAAGGTAGATCGCGATGCACTGAAGCTGTTCTTCCCGCGCCTCTGCTACACCCCGCTGTTCCTCAACGAAATCGTGCGGATCATGCTGGTCAGAGGAAATGCAGATCTCGATGCTGCGGTCCACGAGTGGTATCGCGCAAAGTTCGATGACTATTATGCCCAGTGGTTCGCCGCGCTGCAGGACGTGGAGTCTGCGGTGATGGTGTGGCTTGCCACCAGCGGGCAGAAGACCGTGAATAGCGAAGAAGCACGCGAGGCCATACGGCAGTACATCGAGGCAGACGCAGTGCCTACCACCTCGCGCGTGCAGACCGCCATCCGCCGCCTGACAGGCGAACAAGCGCTTGAACCGACCGGGGTCAATGGCGAGTACGAAATCGCAGATCAGGGCCTGCAGATTGTGCTGAGCAATGCGGTGAACCAGGATTTATTCAGAGCGTGCGTGAAGCGCCGCGCCGCCTGATCGCACAGCCAACGCCGTAGAGCCACGCCCTGCGTGGCTGCGCTCACCCATCTCCCGGCAGACGCGCATGGTGCGTCACAACGCGCGCCTACTCCGCAACGAACGTAACCGGCACCCGCACCCGGCTCCGAATCGGTTTGCCCCCTTCCTGCGCGGGCGTGAAACGCCAGGCGGCCGCCGCCTCAATTGCGGCAGCGTCCAGCTTGGGGTAGCCGCTGGATCTATCCATCGCCACTTTGGAAATTGCCCCTTCCGGATCCACGTCCAGGACGAGTACCACCGTGCCTGACTCATAGTCATCGGCCGACCCGGTCGGATAGCGCGGCGGCGGGTTGTATACGGCCTGCGGGAAGACAAAGTCGGACTGCGGCGGGACAGGTGGAGGAGGCGGCGGAGCCTCCGCCAATACGGTGCCGCTGATGGCCAGCAGCAACACTGGAAGCAGTCGCCCCACGCCTTTGCGCCCGCTCGAAACTCTGATGGCATCCATGCGTCACAACCTTCCTATGGGTGGGATAAGCGGCAATGTTATCGTGCTGGACCCTGATTCCAACCGTCGTCAGCGCTGACACCACGAGGCTTTCCGTGCCACCCCGCCGCACCCCCGCTGGCTCCCGCACACCGGTCACACTGCAGACCGTAGCCGACCGCGTGGGTGTTTCCACCATGACCGTCTCCAACGTGATACACGGCCGTGGCAAGGTGGGTGCGGAAACGCGTGCGCGCGTCAAGGAAGCTGTTCGCGTGACGGGCTATGTGCCCAACATGGCCGCGCGGCGCTTGGCCGGGGTGGCCGGCACGCGATTGGGGCTGCTCTACCCCGATGTGCGCTCGCCGTTCCTTACCGAGGTTCTGCTTGCCGCACTGGCCAGTGCAAACGCCGTGGGGGCACAGTTGGTGGTGCGCGAAGGACGAGCGGCAACCCTGGAACATGCCGAGAAGCTGGTGGTGGAGGCCATCGAGGGGGGCGCGGAAGGGCTGCTGCTGGTGCCGCCCTACGCGGAACTGCTCGCAGGTTCCGAAACGTTCCTGCGCCTGGGTATTCCATCTACCGCCATCGCCGGCGCGGCACCGCTACACGGCATGCAGACCCTTCGCATCGACAATCGCGGTGCGGCTGATCAGCTCACCTCTCATCTGCTACAGGCGGGGCATCATCGAATTGCCTTCATCACCGGGCCGATGGATCACGGCGACAGCCAGCAGCGCCTGCTGGGATTCCAGGACGCGATGCATCGTGCTGCTCTGCCCATCGACCCTGCGTCCGTCCGTGCGGGTCGCTTCTGCTTCCAGTCCGGCTGCGAGGCCGCCGAAGCGCTGCTGGCCGCATCTTCCCGGCCCACTGCCATCGTCGCCAGCAATGACGACATGGCGCTGGGAGTGCTCTGGGTCGCCCAGCGCGCCGGCCTGCGGCTGCCCGACGATCTTTCGGTGGTGGCATTCGACGACACCGCGGCGTCCCGCCGCGCCTGGCCTCCACTGACCGTGATCGCCCAACCCATGGCGAGCATGACGGATGCCGCCGTGGCGGCACTGATCAACACCTTGTCAGGGAAGGCCGAGCTGCCCTCCGGTGAATGGGTGCTGCCCTACGAACTGCTTGTTCGCACGTCCTCAGCTCCACCGTCCCGACGATAGGGGTGGAGGTTTAGCGATCAACCCGCTTTCATTGTCCTCATGTAAGCGTTTTCATGAGGTTTAAATGAGCATTCGTATCGATGCGCTGATGGCGCAGATGACGGTGGAAGAGAAAGTGGGGCAGCTCAATGTCACCGCCGACATGGTTCGGCCGTTCGCACCGGACATCAACCCGGTCGCCAACGAGCAGAATGCCGACCAGGTGCTGCAGCTGATCCGAGACGGCAAGGTCGGTTCGCTGTTCAACGGCAAGGGAAAGCACGGCGCAGTGGAGCTGCAGCGGGTGGCGGTGAAAGAGAGCCGGCTTGGGATTCCGGTCATTCTGGCCGCCGATGTGATTCATGGCATGAGCACGGTATTCCCCATTCCGCTGGGCGAAACCGCCAGCTTCGAGCCGGACCTGGCCCGCCGTACGGCACGGGCCACGGCGGTGGAAGCCACAGCACAGGCGATCCACTGGACCTACGCACCGGCCATCGACGTCACCCGCGATCAGCGCTGGAGCCGTGGCGCGGAAGGCACCGGCGAGGACACGCTGGTGGCTTGCCGGTTTGGTGCTGCACGCGTGCAGGGCTTCCAAGGCGAGACGCTCACCGCCGAAGACGCCTTGCTCGCCACCGCCAAGCATTACGTGGCATACGGGGCCAGCCTGGCAGGTCTGGACTACAACACCGTGGACATCGCACCGCAGACGCTGCGTGACGTGCATCTGCCGCCGTTCCAAGCGGCCGTGAACGCGGGCGTAGCCAGCGTGATGAGTTCCTTCAACGACATCAACGGCGTGCCGGCCAGCGCCAACAAGCCGCTGCTGGTGGACGTGCTGCGGGGGGAATGGAAGTTCAACGGCATCACCATTTCCGACTACACCTCGGAAATGGAACTGGTCGCCCACGGCTACGCCGAAGACATGAAGGATGCGGTGCTGAAAGCCTTCATGGCCGGCTTGGACCTGAGCCTGCAGAGCGGGCTGTATCTGGAACACCTGCCGGCGCTGGTCAAAGAAGGGCAGGTGCCGATGTGGCGGCTGGATCAGGCCGTGCGGCGCATGCTGGAACTCAAAGAACGCATCGGTCTGTTGGATGATCCGTATCGTTCGCTGCGCATGCAAGACATCACCGCAGAGCAGCTGGAACAGCACGAAGACCTGGCACGCGAATCCGCGAAGCGCTCCATCGTCATGCTGAAGAATGAAAGCCGCGTGCTGCCCTTGAAAAAGTCGGGCCAGCGCATTGCGGTGATTGGTCCATTTGGTCGAGACCGCGACAACATTGAAGGCTGCTGGACATTGTTCGGCGACGCGTCGCGCTATGTATCGCTCGAAGACGGCCTGCGCGCGGCCGTGACCGACGAAAGTGACCTGACCTTTGTCGATGGCTGCGGGCTGGAAGAGGGGATCGAAGGCGGTATTGAAGCGGCCATCGCGGCGGCGCGACAGGCCGACGTGGTCATCCTGGCGTTGGGTGAACCTCAACGCTATTCCGGTGAGGCTCAGTCGCGCATTGAGATCACTTTGCCCGCCGTCCAGCAGCGCCTAGCGGATGCTATCTCGGATGCAGGAAAGCCGGTCGTGGCCTTGATCCGTAATGGACGTGCACTGGCGCTGCACGGCGGTGTGCGCA
This sequence comes from Stenotrophomonas oahuensis, assembly GCF_031834595.1. Taxonomy (NCBI): domain Bacteria; kingdom Pseudomonadati; phylum Pseudomonadota; class Gammaproteobacteria; order Lysobacterales; family Lysobacteraceae; genus Stenotrophomonas; species Stenotrophomonas oahuensis. The sequence goes on from NZ_CP115541.1 coordinate 1,829,263, forward strand.
AAGCTGACGCCCTGCTCATTACCTGGTTCCTGGGCTCGCAGACCGGTCATGCCACGGCCGATGTCCTGTTCGGCGATTACAGCCCGTCCGGTCGCCTGCCGGTTTCCTTCCCGCAGGCATCCGGCCAACAGCCGTACTACTACAACCATCCGCGCACCGGTCGTCCAGAGCTGCCTGACATCAAAGAATTCAAGACGCGCTGGCGCGAGATCCCGCACGAAGCGCTGTATCCGTTCGGGCATGGGCTCACGTATGGAGACGTGCGCTACAACGCGACCGAGCTCAACGCGGACGTGATGCCACGTGGTGGGTCCATTTGTGTAAGCGCCACTGTGACAAATGCGGGCGAGCGGGTGATCGAGGAAGTAGTGCAGCTCTACATCCACGATCGCGTTGCCAGCCGGGTACGTCCCGTGCGCGAACTGAAGGGGTTCGAAAAGATCGCCATCGAGCCAGGGCAGTCGGTGGAGGTTTCGTTCGAGATCAACGAAAGCATGCTGGAGTTCACGGACGTGGATGGCGTGCGCCGTGCGGAGCCTGGTGCGTTCGATGTATGGATCGCGCCGTCCTGCGTGGCTGGTACGCCGGGAAGATTTACGTTGGCGTAGCCTTCCAGCGCGTAGAGCCACGCCCTGCGTGGCTGAAGTCCCGGCAGCCACGCGTACCACGCAGGGCGTGGTACCTACGGATGAGGAGTTACCGCAGACGCGCATGGCGCGTCTCTACAAGGACGAAAGCACCCGGCTATCGTCCCATTTGTTAGACCTGCCATTTTGGCCATCCCCGAGATGGCACCCGCCCCCCACACCGTGCACAATCCCCGAATACCGGGCATGACGCCCGGTCCACTCCGCGTCACGTCCGGGGGGACGGCACGGAGCACGACAACAGGGGGATACACCATGGATTCGCTCTATCCGGCGGGGCCGTCGGCCGTGCCTGCACAGCTCACCGCGCCCAGCTCCGCCTACCGCCGCCACGCCTGGCTGGCAGTGGCCGGTCTGCTTGTTTTCGCCGGCGCGTACTTTGCCTTGATGGGCTGGTTCGGCTGGACCGCCTTCCGCATGCTGCGCACGCTGCTGTCTGGCGAGGGCGGCAGCGCGCTGGTCAATGCCATCGTCGGCGGCTGCGCGCTGTTCCTGGCCGTGTTCATGGCCAAGGGCCTGATCTTCCTCAAGCGCGGCAAGGCCTCCAAAGACCTGGAGCTGAAGCCGGCCGACCAGCCGGAGCTGTTCGCCTTTCTGCACCGCCTGGCCGACGAGGCCGGCGCGCCGCGACCGAATCGGGTGTATCTGTCGCCACGCGTCAACGCCGGCGTGTTCTACGACCTGTCGCTGGTCAATCTGCTGTTCCCCTCGCGCAAGAACCTAGACATCGGTCTGGCGCTGGTGAACGTGCTGAACCTCACCGAATTCAAGGCAGTGCTGGGGCACGAGTTCGGCCACTTCGCGCAGCGCACGATGGCGGTCGGCCGCTGGGTCTACATCGCCCACCAGGTCGCTACCCAGTTGGTGGCGCGGCGCGATGCGCTGGACAGTTTCCTGGCCGGCCTGTCGCGCACCGATTTCCGCGTCGCGTGGGTCGGCTGGACGCTGTCGATCATCATCTGGGCGATCCGCTCGCTGGTGGATACCGCCTTCAGCGTGGTGACCCTGTCCGAACGCGCACTCTCGCGCGAGATGGAATACCAGGCCGATCTGGTCGCCGCCTCACTGGCCGGCAGTGATGCGCTGGTGCATGCGCTGCACCGCCTGGGCGCGGCCGACGAAGCCTGGGACCGCACGCTGGGCTTCGCCTCGCGCGAATTCGAGGCCGGCCGCGCGGTGGCCGACCTGTTCGCGGTGCAGACGCGCATGATCGCCAACCTGCGCCGGGTGACGCCGGACCCCATGTATGCCGATCCGCCGGAGCTGCCCGAGCACGAGCGTGAGCTGCATCGGGTGTTCCGCAACGAGATGGTGCGCGCACCGCAGATGTGGTCCACGCATCCGGCGAATGCAGATCGCGAAAACAACCTGAAGCGCCGCTACGTGGCGGCGGTGATCGACGAGCGCCCGGCGATGCTGCTGTTCCGCGACGCTGACGGGCTGAAGCACCGGCTTTCCCGCGACATGCTGCGCGAGACGCCGCCAGCATTCGCCGACACGGCCGACTCGCTGGACCGGCTGGATGCGGAGTTCGAAGTCCGTGCCCTGCACCAGCGTTACCAGGGCACCTATCTGCGCCGCTCGTTCCTGCGCAATGTGGCGACGCCTGCCGAGCTGTTCCTCGCCTCACTGCCGTCGCTGGAGAACGCCGCGCTGCGCGAGCGCATCTGCGCACTGTACGCACCCGCCCATGGCGAGGCACTGCAGAGCCTGAAGCGTTTGGAGGAAGAGCGCGCCACCCTGGACGCCGCCCGTGCAGGCCACCTGCGCGCATCCGGCAACCGCGTGCACTGGCGCGACCAGACGCTGGACACCAAGCGGCTGGCCCCGGCTATAGCAACCTTGGATGCGGAGATCGCATCGCTGCGGCAGGCGGTGTTCCTGCACGACCAGGAGTGCCGCAGCCTGCATCGGCTGGCCGCACGCCGCAATGGTCATGGTTGGGAGGAACTGCTGGAGGGCCAGGTCAGCCTGATGCACTTCTGCGAACACGTCGAGGCCGATCTGCGCGATGTGTACGGCGTGTACGTCAATACCATGCACGTGGTGACCGCCGACAACCGGGTTTCCGGGAAAGAACTGCGCCGGCTGATCGCGGCCGCCAACATGACTCAGCGGGCCCTGGCCGTCGTCTACGACTACGCGCGCGTCTGTCATGTTGATGAAACCGTCATCGAACACGGCGGCCAGCCGCTGCAGGAATCGCTGGGAGAATTCGGCCTGGCCCCGGCTACGGAACAGAACATCAACGACTGGGTCCGCAAGGTGGGCAGCTGGGTCGAACACACCTGTGCGGTGCTGTCCCGCCTGCGCGCCGCTACGCTGGAAGCGCTGCTGGCCAACGAAGATGCCGCTGTGGACCGTCTGGATGCCGGAGAGGTGGTACCCACCGCGCCAGAGCCTTCGCGGGTGCCGAAGGACTACCCGGTGCTGCTGCCGGGCAAGGAACGCAAGCTGCAGACCAAGCTGGGATTGTGGGACAGGTTCCAGACGGCGGATGGCTGGGTCGCCAGCGTCGCGCGCGGCGCGGTGGCGGCGGCCATCGTCATCGGCGTCCTGGTGCTGGGCATGCACACCGGCACCGCCACGGTCTCGGTGTACAACGGCCTGGCCATTCCGGTGCGGGTCACCATCGACGGAAGCAGCGTCAACCTGGACCCGCTGCAAAGCACCGCGATGGATGTGGATCCCGGCGCGACCCACAAAGTGGAGAGCCACACTGCAGATGGGCAGCTGATCGAGTCCTTCGACAGCGAGCGCATCTCCGGCCGTCCGCACTTCACCTACAACGTGGCCGGTGCAGCACCGCTGGTGGAGTGGACGGCTGTCTACGGCAACGTGAAAGAGCAGGCCGAGCGCAAGCTGGGTGCGCAGCGCTGGCTGGCTACCAGCGTCGACTTCGTGCTGAAGACGCCGCCAGAAACGATCCAGACCAGTGAGTATGAGAGCGGCGGCACCCGCTCCGTGCTGTCGGCCGTAGGCGACGTGGCTCCGCACCACCAGACTGGCCTGGTCGACAACGACGAACAGCGCAAAGCCATGATCCTCGCGCATGCGCGTTGGGATGCGCCGGAGTCGCAGCACCTGATCATGTGGCTGGGGATGGCGTCGACCTATCCGGACGCCCTGCAGAGCCTCATCGCCGAGCGGCTGAAGCGGAATGCCGAGGACGTTGTCACCTTGCGAATGGAACAGGAGCTCAGCACGGGTAACGCGCACGCGGCCACCTGTGCGCGCCAGCAGCAGGCGGCGGCGGAAAAGCCGGAGTCTTCGGCGCTGGCCTATCTGGCGGTGCGCTGCACGGCCGACGGCCCGGCGCAGGATGAGGCGTTCCTCGCAGGGCACCGTCGCTGGCCGGACCAGCCCTGGTTCGCACTGGCGGCGGGCCACACGCTGGCCGCGCGCAATGATTGGACCGGTGCCAACGAGATGCTGACGAAGGCGGCCGCCGCACCGCAACTTGCCGAGGTAGCGTCCGTGGAGCTGGCCCGGGTCAAGCGCATGCTGGGCAGCAGCGCGCAGGAGCTGGCGTCGCTGGCGGAGCAGTCGTCGTTCGTGGCGCGCATGCTGGCGTTCGAAAGCGAGGAAGTGGTCGGCTCTCCGTTTGAAGCCTACCTGCAGCTCGACCGCGGAGAGTACGAGCGCGCGTTGGGCCTGGCGCAGGTGGATGCTGACCTGTTGACGCGCCTTGTCCCTCTGGTTGCGGCTTCCGACGGTGCCCCCGGCGAATGGGCCCAGAAGGCACTGGCGATGCCGGTGGCGGACGACGTGGACTCCGATTCGGCATGGACCCTGTGGGCCCTGGCGCTGCGCCACGGCCGCAACGAAGCGGCGTGGCGCGAGAAGGTGCTGGCCACCGATGCCAGCGAGGCCGCGCGCGTGGTCGCGTTCGCTGACGCAGTGCGCGCGAATGCATCCGTGCAACAGGCCGAGGCGGCGCTGGGCAACGTGAGCTCCACCAACCGTGGCTACGCCTATACCGTCGCCGCCGTGCTGCGCGGTAAGGACTGCCCGCAAGCGTGGCGCGAAGGTGCCAAACGTCTGCTTTTCGGCTACGAACGCCCCCACCTCACGTAGAGCCATGCCCTGCGTGGCTGGACCATCCCCAGATGCACCTGAAAGCACTCCTCAACCGGTTGGGAATCGGCCGCCGCCAAAGCACGGCGGCCGAACCCATGTTCATGAACATGCCCGACGACGAGCTCGCCGCCGTTGCACGTACCGCACAGAAAAGCCTTGCCCACTTCCGTGCGCTGCTCGCGGCTACCAAAGAGCCTGATGCCTCGCCGCTGGTCAAAACCTACATTCCGGATCCGAATGGCAAAGGAATGTGGCTGTGGCTGAGCGTCGAGGGTGAAACCGGGTCTGGCTTCGACGCGCGTGTGTTCGAGGCCCCAGCCCATTTTCCTGGGGTCACCGCCGGTTCCCTGCGCTTCATTCCCGATGAAGAAGTAGGGGACTGGGCAGTCATCATTGATGGTGTGCTGCATGGGGGATATTCGCTCCGCCTGCAGCGAAGCCGGCTGCCGGAATCGGAGCGAGCTGCCTACGACGCTTACATCGGGGCGCAGCGCTACGCGCCTCTGCCTGACCTGATGTAATCATTGCCGGCGCATTCGACGCGTAACACGTACGCTATCGCCATATGGCACGTAGAGCCACGCCCTGCGTGGCTGCATCCCACGCAGGGCGCGGAACCTACTGGAAAGGAATCAAAATCCATTGACGCGCATGGCGCGTCACTACTCACCACTGTCTCGACGCTCCATTTCCCTACGTCGCTTTCATTGCCTGACATTCCAGCGTTTGATGCTGGTAGTTCTTCCCCAGTCTATTAAGTTCGCTTTGCGCCTTCTTGAGCGCATCAGCCTCACTCGTGGCAGTGACAAAGTAGACCGGTCCAGCACCAAATTGCACATACTTGCCGACGTTATCCTTGGCTTGACACACATACGATGCCTGCGGGCCGTCCTCAGATGCTGCCGCCAGACTTGCCGGCAGCGTCAGAGCCAGCAAAAGAAAGTGTTTGATGTACATCGGAATGCCTCCGGAACCATCCAGACATTCCCCCGCCCAAGCATCATCCAATGTCAGTTGTTACCGACGCGTAGAGCCACGCCTGCGTGGCTGCAGTTCGTTCGGAGGCCTTCAGCCGGGCAAGCCCGGCTTTACGCCTGGATCAAGCCACGCCCGCTGCGCGCGCCAACTCCGCTGCAAGCGCATCTCCTTTGCGCTCGCTGTAGCGGTCAACAAGGTAGTCCGAACGGCCGCGGGTCAGCAGGGTGAACTTCACCAGTTCCTCCATCACATCCACCACGCGGTCGTAGTAGGGCGAAGGCTTCATCCGGCCGTCCTCATCGAATTCCTGCCATGCCTTGGCCACCGAGGACTGGTTGGGGATGGTCAGCATGCGCATCCAGCGTCCCAGGACGCGCAGCGTGTTGACCGTGTTGAATGACTGTGAGCCACCACACACCTGCATCACCGCCAGCGGTCGGCCCTGGGTGGGACGCACGCTGCCGTCTTCCAGCGGCAACCAGTCGATCTGGTTCTTGAACACGCCAGTAACCGTGCCGTGCCGTTCCGGGCTCACCCACACCTGCCCCTCCGACCACTGTGACCATTCCCGCAGCCGCTGCACTTCGGGGTGGCTCTTGTCCACGCTGTCCAGCATCGGCAGCCCGTGTGGGTCGAACACCCGGGTCTCGCAGCCCAGGTGACGCAGCAGCCGTTCGGCCTCCAGCGCGAGCTTGCGGCTGAACGATTGCGGCCGCAGCGATCCGTAGAGCAGGAGGATGCGAGGCGGGTGGCTGGGCTCGGCGGCCAGACGGACAGGGTCGGGCTGGGGAAGAAGGCCGCCTTCCAGATTTGGGAGCAGGCCACTTGTGGTAGAAATATTCATTCGACTATTCTAGAAATATGGAAACAAAGAATGCAATCGCCGCTCTCACCGCCCTCGGCCACGGCACCCGTCTGGCCGCCTTCCGCCTGCTGGTCGAAGCCGGTCCCGCCGGACGCATGGCCGGGGACATTGGCGCGGCGCTGGAAGTGCCGCCAGCCACGCTCAGCTTCCACCTGAAGGAGCTGTTGCAGGCCGGCCTGGTGGAGAGCGAGAGCCAGGGCCGCAATGTCTGCTACCGCGCCAACTTCAGCGCGATGACCGGGCTGATCGACTACCTCACCCATAACTGCTGTGCCGGTTCTCCTGTGCCGGACTGCAGCCCCCGTTCCCCTGATTGCGCCTGCTGACCGGAGAATTCTGTCGTGACCGCCCAACGCGTTCTGTTCCTGTGCACGGGCAACTCTGCCCGCAGTGTTCTTGCCGAAGCTACGCTGCGGGCGTTGGCCGGGCACCGTTTTGAGGTGCTCAGCGCTGGCAGCCAGCCCACCGGGCAGGTCAATCCATTTGCCATTGCCCAGCTTCGGTCCGAGGGCATCGCCACAGCGGGCCTGCGAAGCAAGTCCTGGGATGAGTTCGCCGATGCCGCGCCCATGGATCTGGTCATCACGGTCTGCGACGCCGCCGCGTCTGAGGCCTGCCCGCTGGTCTTCGGCGACTTCATCCGCACCCATTGGGGCCTGTCCGATCCGGCAGCCGTGGACGGCAGCAACGAAGCCAAGGCACAGGCGTTCGCCGACGCCCACGCCATTGTCAAAGCACGACTGCTGGCCCTGCTGGCGCTACCGGCTGCGCTCTGGAGTGACCGCGACGCGCTGAAGCAGGCGCTGGACCGGATCGGTTTCGTGCAGCCGGATGACGCCGCCGCATGAGCAGTGCGGCACCGATGGGGCTGTTCGAGCGTTACCTGACCCTCTGGGTCGCGCTGTGCATTGTGGTGGGTACGCTGCTGGGCCACTTCCTGCCGGGCACGTTCGCCACATTGGCGGCAGCTGAGGTCGCCCAGGTCAACCTTCCGGTCGCGGTGCTGATCTGGCTGATGATCATCCCGATGCTGCTGAAAGTGGACTTGGGGGCCATGCGGCAGGTCGGCCAGCATTGGAAGGGCATTGGCGTCACGTTGTTCATCAACTGGGCGGTCAAGCCGTTCTCGATGGCGCTGCTGGGTTGGTTGTTCCTGCGCCACGTGTTCGTGAGCTGGCTGCCGGGGGAGCAGATCGATAGTTACATCGCTGGGCTGATTCTGCTCGCGGCCGCGCCGTGTACGGCCATGGTCTTCGTGTGGAGCAACCTGTGCCGGGGCGATGCCAACTTCACCCTGAGTCAGGTGGCGCTGAACGACGCGATCATGGTGGTGGCCTACGCGCCGGTGGTGGCGCTGCTGCTGGGGCTGTCCGCCATCACCGTGCCGTGGAACACCCTGATCCTGTCAGTGGGTCTATACATCCTGGTGCCGGTCGCCGCGGCCGCGCTGCTGCGGCGATGGCTGCTGCAGCGTTCCGGTGCCGCGGGTCTTCAGTCCGCGCTTCAGAAGGTTGCTCCATTGTCCCTGTCCGCGCTGTTGCTGACGCTGGTGCTGCTGTTCGGCTTCCAGGGAAGGCAGATCGTGCAGCAGCCCCTGATCATTGCGGTCATCGCTGTGCCGATCCTGATCCAGGTGTACTTCAATTCGGGCCTGGCTTACCTGCTTAATCGTCGCCTCGGGGTCGCGCATTGTGTGGCCGGGCCGTCCGCACTGATCGGTGCCAGCAACTTCTTTGAACTGGCCGTTGCCACCGCCGTGGGGTTGTTCGGCGTGCATTCCGGCGCCGCGCTGGCCACGGTAGTGGGCGTGCTGATTGAAGTGCCGGTCATGCTGTCGGTGGTGCATATCGTCAACCGATCACGCCGCTGGTACGAAAGGCATCCGTAGAGCCACGCCCTGCGTGGCTGCAGTTCGTTCGGGGGCCTTCAGCCGGGCAAGCCCGGCTCTACGTTCGGCAAAGCCGCATCACGTAGGGCAATGCAGCATCCCATGGGGAAATGCCGCATCGGTCAGAGCAACCCAACCATCCCACGTTTTGCACTACATTGGTGCAATGACGTCCGCGCTCCCTCCTCCCGACCTCGACACGCTGGGCACACCCGTTGCCTGGGCCGATGCCGAGGGCCGGGTCGCAGGCTGCAATCCGGCCTTTGCCCGCTGGCTGGGGGTAAGCGTTCGCCGCCTGATCGGCCAGCCGCTGGCGTCACTGGAAGTGCAGGGCGAGGCGCTGGCCCATTTTCTGGCTCGGGGCGAGCAGGACACCCTGCGTCTGCACCGGCTGGCGCTGGCGTTACCGGGCGATGCACCGCGCTTCGCCGAGGGCTGGCTGAGCCGGCGCGATGAGAGCGGTTGGCTGCTTGAAGCTCACCCGGTCGACGAATTTCCTGGCCTGGACCCGACCCAGGCACTGCCCAGCGCACTCAGCGCGGCGCTCAAGGGTCTGGCCCACGAGCTGCGTAATCCGCTGGCTGGCTTGAAAGGGGCAGCCCAGCTGCTGGCCCGCCGCAGCGCCCAGCGCGACGCCGACGAGCGCGAGCTGATCGCGCTGATCGGCTCGGAGATCGAACGCCTAAACGGGCTGCTGGAACAGCTGCTGTCGCCGGCCCCGGCCGCGCCGCATGCGCCATTGAACATCCACGCCTCGCTGGAGCGGGTGCTGCGCCTGGCCGAAACCGAGGGTGGCTGGGCGGTGCGCCTGCAGCGTGACTACGACCCCAGCATTCCCGAGTTCGACGGCGACGCCGACCGCCTCACCCAAGCGGTGTGGAACCTGGTCCGCAATGCCATCCAGGCCGGCGCGGGCACGGTCACCCTGCGCACCCGGGTCGAACATGGGGTGCGTATCAACGACGCACTGCACCCGCTTGCGCTGCGCCTGGAAATCGTGGACGACGGTCGGGGTGTGCCCGAAGACCTGGCCGAGCACCTGTTCCTGCCGCTGGTCAGCGGCCGCGCCGAAGGCACTGGCCTGGGCCTGGCACTGGCCCAGCAGGTGGCGCGCGAACACCGGGGCACACTGACCTACCGCTCGCGTCCGGGCCATACCGTATTCACCGTGCTGCTGCCGATGGGGCAGGGCACGCTCGCCATGGAGGAGCCCGCCCATGGCGGATGACAGCCGTAGCACTGCCCCGCGCATCTGGGTGGTGGACGATGACCGCTCCGTGCGCTTCGTGCTTTGCACGGCGCTGCGCGATGCTGGCTACCAGGTGGAAGGCTTCGACGGCGCGGCCGCCGCGCTGACCATGCTGGAAACCCAGGCCCCGCCCGACTTGCTGTTCACCGACGTGCGCATGCCCGGCGATGACGGCCTGGTGCTGCTGGACAAGCTCAAAGCCGCACACCCGCAGTTGCCGGTGATCGTGATGTCGGCCTACACCGACGTCGCCAGCACTGCCGGCGCGTTCCGCGGCGGCGCGCAGGAATTCCTGTCCAAGCCGTTCGACCTGGACGACGCGGTGGCCCTGGCCCAGCGCGTGCTGCCGGAGCCTGACACCGCCATTGCCGAACCCACGGCGGCCACGGCAGCGGCCACGGTTGACCAGCGCCCGCAACTGGTCGGCGACACGCCGGCGATGCGCGCGCTGTTCCGCGCGATCGGCCGTTTGGCGCAGGCTCCACTATCGGTTCTGATCAACGGCGAAACCGGTACCGGCAAGGAACTGGTGGCGCATGCGCTGCACCATGAGTCCCCGCGTGCGCAGGGGCCGTTCGTGGCGCTCAACACGGCGGCCATTCCGTCAGAACTGCTGGAAAGCGAACTGTTCGGACACGAAGCCGGCGCGTTCACCGGCGCGCAGCGCCGCAACGTGGGCCGCTTCGAGCAGGCTGATGGCGGCACGTTGTTCCTGGACGAGATCGGCGACATGCCGCTGCCGTTGCAGACCCGTCTGCTGCGCGTGCTGGCCGAGGGCGAGTTCTTCCGCGTCGGCGGGCGCGAGCTGATCCGTGTCGATGTGCGCGTAATCGCCGCTACCCACCAGGATCTGGAATCGCTGGTAGCGCAGGGCCGTTTCCGCGCCGACCTGCTGCATCGTCTGGACGTGGTGCGCCTGCGCCTGCCGCCGCTGCGCGAGCGCCGCGACGACATCGCACAGCTGGCCGACACGTTCCTCGCCGCCGCCGCACGCAAGCTGGACACGCCGCCGAAGCGGCTTACAGCTTCGGCCCTGCAGGCGCTGCGCGAGCACGACTGGCCGGGCAATGTGCGCGAACTGGAGAACGTCTGCTGGCGCATGGCCGCACTGGCGTCTTCCGACACCATTGGCGTGGCCGATGTGGACAGCGCGTTGCACCGGGGGCCCGGCGCGCGGACCCGCAGCCAGGGCGACCCGGGCCAGTGGGAAACGCTGCTGTCGGTCTGGGCACGACAGCGCCTGGCCGAAGGCGCGGAAGGTCTGCACGCGCAGGTGCGCGAAAAGGTCGACCAGGCCCTGCTGGAAGCGGCGCTGCAGATCACCCACGGCCGTCGCGCTGAAGCTGCCGCTCGCCTGGGACTGGGGCGCAACACCTTGACCCGCAAGCTGGGGGCCGGGCGTCGTCGCGGGGGCTGAATGCCCTGTTCACGGGAATAACACGTATGTGGTGGCCGCTTTCATGATCCATGGACAGCGCCGCCGTTAGGTTGGAAATACAAGGAGTCTTCCATGCGCAGTACCCGAATCCTGATTGGCAGCGCCGCGCTGGTGGCACTCAGTGCGTGCAGCACCACGCCGCCACCACCTCCGCCGGCTCCGCCACTGCCCACGGTGAGCACAGCGAAGATGGCCGAGGCCAATCTGTCGCCGGCGTCGGCCAGCATCGTTAGCGGACGGTTGGCCGTGGTGCCCGACCCGCGCGGTGGCGTGCACATCACCGGCGTCATCGGTGGTCTGCAACCGCTGCAGACCGCGGCGTTCCACGTGCATGAGCGTGGCGACTGCAGCGCGGTGGATGCCAGCAGCGCCGGCGCGCATTTCAACCCGACCAACCAGCCGCACGGCCGCACCAGCGGCGGCACGCATCACCTGGGCGACATGGACAATCTGCGCGCCGATGCACAGGGAAGGGTCAATGTCGACGTGCGCCTGCCGGCGGTGACGCTGGGTGGTGGCGCGCCCAATGACATTGCGGGGCGTGCCCTGATCGTGCATGCCAGCGCCGATGACTACCGTAGCCAGCCTGCCGGCAATGCCGGTGCCCGCGTTTCCTGCGGCATCATCCGGGTCACGCGCTGAGGCGCGTTCCCTTTTGCCGCTTCACCCCGTTGTATCTGCAAGGAGATCCACATGCGTCTGATCCACACCGCGTTGTTCGCCGCCATTGCCACCCTTGGCCTGACCGCCTGCAACAAGCCGGCCGAACCGGAAGCAACCCCGGCCGCTGACACCGCACCGGCGGCCGATGCCGCTGCCGCCGCCAACGATGCGCCGCCGGCGATGATGAGCAGCGATGCGCATGCCAATCACACCGCCATGGCCGAGCTTGCGCCGACCCAGGGCAACGACGCCAAGGGCAGCATCACCTTCAGCGTGGTGGACGGCAAAGTGCACGCCAAGGGCGAAGTCACCGGCCTGAAGCCGAACAGCGAACATGGCTTCCATATCCATGAAACCGGCGACTGCAGTGCACCCGATGGTGCGAGCGCCGGTGGTCACTTCAATCCGGGCAAGGAAGACCACGGCAGCGTGGCGGCCAGCCCGCATCACGGCGGTGACATGCCGAACATCAAGGCCGATGCAGAGGGCAAGGCGGTGGTGGATGCGGATGTGTCGACCAACGTAAACATTGGTGAGGGCAATGAATTTGACATCATTGGTCGTGGGCTGATCGTCCATGCTGACCCGGATGACTACAAGACTCAGCCGACCGGGAATGCCGGTGCCCGTCTGGCGTGTGCTGTGATCAAGGCTGCGCCGTAAGACCGCGCTTTGACGCGCATGGCGCGTCACTACGCAATGCACAACGCCGGCTCTCGCCGGCGTTGTTCATTGAATCCCCCGTAGGGACACGCCATGCGTGTCCGGCGCGATCTCAGCGCGCCAGCAGCTCGCGCGGCTCCTGCCCCGGTTCGCAATGCACGAACAACACCGGCAGGCCGTGCGCTTCCAGCACGGCGGCCATCTGCCGCTGGCGCATCAGGTATTGGTCGTAGATGCCCTGCAGGCGCTCGCAGTCACCGGTGCCGTGGTTGTAGAAGTTGCACCAGCCGGCGGGATCGAACAGCGCCATACGCACTTCGCCGTCAGCGTATCGAAGCAGCGGTTCCGGTGCGGCATCCAGCCATTCCTCGGCCTGCGGGGCCAGCACGGCGGTTTCGATCAGCGGCCACAGCGCGGCCAGGCCCTGGTTGTCGTACTGCATCGACATCATCGCGGCCAGGTCGTTCACGGTGAAGTACCGCGCGTGCTCGATCTGTGCGCCAAACGCGTTCTGTGCCAGCAGGGCGGTGTCGGCCCCGGCCATGCCCGAGGCCAGCAGCACGTCTTCCAGCGCTTCGGCGACGGCCTGGGTCTGGGCCACTTCGCTGCCGGTCAACACGAACGGCACCACCCGCAGGCCACCGCCGGTCAGGGTGGCGTCGGCCTGCAGCGGCAGCGGTACCTCGCCGTCGGCATTGGTGCCGAACGCCAGCAGGCGCGGGCCTTCGTTGCGGCCGGGAGCGCGCATCTGCAGTTCTTCCAGGCGGCGGTGAATGGGCCAGCCCGGGCGCAGCACTTCGGCCGGGTCGAAATGGGCTCCGAAGAACACCAGGTCCAGCCCGCTCACGCCGGGGACCAGCTTGGCCAGGTCGCGGCCGATGCGTTCGGCCAGTTCGCCGGCCTGGGCGGACGACAGCGCCGCGTGGCGCGGGGCGTCGCCGCCGGCCAGTTCCAGTGCCAGTACGCCTAAGGCATTCATGCCGGGGTCGGGTTTGCTCATGGTTTCACAGTTGGCCCATCACAGGGCGGCAGCTACACTTGGCTCCATTATGCCTGCTCCTTCGTGCAGGCCATGTTGCAGACACCCCTTCCATGTCAGGTATGTCCATGCCCAACGCTCGTCCCGTCGCCATCCTCGGTGGTGTCCGCATTCCGTTCTGCCGCCAGAACACCGCCTATTCGGATGTCGGCAACCTTGGCATGTCGGTGCGCACGCTGGGCGCGCTGGTGGAACGCTTCGGTCTGCACGGGCAGCAACTGGGCGAAGTGGCGATGGGTGCGGTGATCAAGCACTCCAGCGACTGGAACCTGGGCCGCGAAGCCACGCTGTCGTCGGGCCTCTCGCCGCTCACCCCGGGCATCACCCTGCAGCGTGCCTGTGGCACCTCGCTGGACACCATCATTACTGTCGCCAACAAGATCGCGCTGGGCCAGATTGAATCGGGCATCGGCGGCGGTTCGGACACCACGTCCGACGTGCCGATCGTGTACGGCAAGAAGCTGCGTGCGCGTCTTCTGGCCGCCAACCGCGCCAAGAGCACCGGCGACAAGATCAAGGCGCTGACCTCGGGCTTCAAGTTCAGCGAACTCAAGCCGGAGTTCCCGGGCGTGGCTGAGCCGCGCACCGGCAAGAGCATGGGCGACCACTGCGAAGACATGGCCAAGGAATGGAACATCGCCCGCGATTCGCAGGACGAGTGGGCCGTGTCCTCGCACAAGAAGCTGGCCGCCGCCTATGAGCGCGGCTTCTTCAACGACCTGATCGCGCCGTTCCGTGGTGTTGAGCGCGACAACATCCTGCGCCCGGATACCTCGCTGGAAAAGCTGGCCACGTTGAAGCCGGCGTTCGACAAGGTGTCCGGTCGTGGCACGCTCACCGCTGCCAACTCCACCCCGCTCACCGACGGTGCGGCGGCGGTGCTGCTGGCCAGCGAGGAATGGGCGCGTGCACATGGCCACGAGCCGCTGGCCTACCTGCGTGATTCGCAGGTGTCGGCGGTGGATTTCGTGCACGGCGAAGGCCTGCTGATGGCTCCGACCATCGCGGTGCCGGAAATGCTCAAGCGCAACGGTCTCACCTTGCAGGATTTCGACATCTACGAGATCCATGAAGCCTTCGCGGCGCAGGTGCTGTGCACGCTGCGTGCGTGGGAAAGCGAAGATTATTGCCGCAACCGCCTGGGCCTGGATGCGCCGCTGGGCCGCATCGATCCGGAGAAGATCAACCCGCTGGGCTCGTCGCTGGCCACCGGCCATCCGTTCGCCGCCACCGGCGCACGCGTCATTGCGACGGCCGCCAAGCAGCTGGCCGAACGCGGTGGTGGCCGCGCGCTGGTGTCGATCTGCACCGCCGGCGGCATGGGCGTGGTGGCGATCGTCGAACGTTGATTGATCGCGTCGACGAAGCAAAAGGCCGCCAAATGGCGGCCTTTTTGTTGGTGGGCGCTACCGGTCAGGGCTCGCGCCGGTTCCCAAACGCATCATGCTCGGCCGGGTGATCCAACACCGGTGCCGGCTCACTCATCAATGACTGCTCTTCCACAGTCGCCCGCTCCGGCACCACCGCGGCCACCGGCGCACCTGCGGCCTCAGCCCTAGCCAGCGCCACGCTGTCCTCACCACGCTGCTGCCTCAGTGCATTCCCAAAGCACTGCGCAGCCAACGTCGGCTCACCGCGCGCTACGAATACTTCGCCCAGCGCTTCCCACGCCTCCGGACCCGCACCGGCAGCAATGGCACGGTGCAGATAGTCCTCGGCCTGCACATGCTCGCCCTGGCGCGCAGCAATCCGCCCCAGTGCCAGCAGCAATGCCGGGCTACCCGGCTGCTGGCCCAGCCAGCGCTGCAGATTGGCTTGGCGGGTCGCCAGCTTGTCCACCGGCATCTGCCCGTACAGGGTCACCAGCGATTCGTTCCAGCGCGAGTCCAGCGCCTGTTCCAGGTTCAACAGCGCCGGTTCTTCCCAGTCCAGCGCCACCGCGCGAAGCGCATACGCGCTCACCACATCCGGGTCGCTGCGCAATGCCTTCGGCGTGGCTTCCCACTGCGCAGCCAGCGCATTGACGTCAGTGGCTTCCAGCAGCGACTGCGCGGCCAGACGGCTTTCCAGTTCGGCCATGTCTTCGTCGGGCAGGATCTTCTGCTTGCGCAGCGCACCCAGCTGTCCATACGCCTCGTGCGCGCGGCCTGCACGCGCCAGCGCCTCGGTGCGCAGCCACAGGCCACGCGGCGGCAGCGGCTGCACGCCGGGTACGTCCAGCGCGTTGATCGCGTCTACCGGCCGCTCCAGCTGCAGCAGACGCTCGGCCTGCATCAGCGCATATCCGGTGGCATCGGTGGTGGAAAGACGCTGCAGATACTGGTCGACACTGGCGGCGTCATTACGCGCTTCGGCGCTGCGCACCGCTGTGGTCAGCGCCACCGAGCTTACTTCGCTGTCTTCAGCGGCGCTCACCAGCGACTTCTCCGCACGCTGCCAGTGGCCGTACTCGTGCGCCTGCAGACCTTCGATCAGCTTCACCCGGCCCTGCTTGCGACGGTAGCGGCCCCAGGCGCGGAACGGCGACGAGGCCAGGCTCCACAACAGCCACAGCACCAGCAACGCCACCAGCACCATCAGCGCTACCTGCGGCACGCTGCTGCGGTAGTCCACGCCGCCGTGGCGGTAGATCACCTCGCCATACTGACGCAGTGATTCGGTGCCCAGCCATTGCGCGGCCACCACGCCCAGCACCACGGCCAGCAGCAGGACCACCACGGATTGAATCGGCTTCATTGTTTAACTCCCGTCGCGCAAGGTGCGCAGTTGCTGCAGGGTGCTGCCCAGTTCGGGCAGGGCGGGGCGCAGCACGCTGGTGCGCAGTTGCCTCAGTTCAGCACGTCGCTCGCGCAGAGCGGGTGAATCCGGCCACAGGCGCGGCATCCACAGGCCCACGCGGTCCAGCGCCTGTTCAAACGCCGCCTGGTCGCCACGCTCCACTGCCGCCCGTGCCAGGGTCAGTTCCAGCTGCAGCGAATCCCAGGCCGCCACGCGTTCAGCACTGCTCAGCGGACCTTGCGAAGCGGTCGGGGTGATGGTGACGAACGGAGCCAGCAGGCTGTGCCACCATGGCGTGGCGGTCGACGCGGCAGGGGCTTCCACGCGCTCGGGCAGCGCGGTCAGCGCCTGCGCGAAGGTGCCCAGGCGTTGTTGCACGGCGGTGCGCGTGCCGGACCCCAGCGTGTCCAGCGCATTGCGCTCCTGCATCAATGCCTGGCGCAGGTTGAGGTAGTCGTTGCCCTGCACGTCTTCCAGTGCGGTGGCCGCCAGCGCATACAGGCGCTTGGCTCCGTCCACGTCGTCGGCATACGCCAGCCGCTGCCCGGCTTGGCTGAGCAGCAGTTCGGTTTCTTCCAGCTGCAACGCCTGCGCGCTGTGGCGGGTGCTGTCGGCGAGCTTGGCCAGGTTCTCTTCCAGCAACGCGCTGCGCTGGCTCAGGCCAAGCATTTCGTCGCGCAGCACGCGGTTGGTGGCGGCGGCATCCTGCACCCGCTGCGAGGTGGAGCGCTGGTCGCGGCGCAGCGCCTCCAGGCTGTCACTCAGGCCCTGTACCAGGAGCGCAGCGTCGGCCTCGCGCTGGGCGGTGCGGGCCTGCTGGGCCTGCCATTGGCTCCAGCCCCACCAGCCGGCCGCGCCCGCGCCCACCGCCACGACAGCCAGAGGCAGGATCCAACGCAGGGCAGGGCGGTGTGGCGGGGGTGATTCAAGCTCATTCATGTACGCATCCTTGTCGTTCGCGCCGGTGTCTTCACGAGCTGGCGAGCGATCAGGCGCACAGCATCGCCCGTCCCCCGCGCGGCCCGCAAGGCCACCGTTCTTCCCTGTTCAGTCAGGTGCGCGGGCGGTGACGACCGCGTGCGCTGCCTGCGCCAACTGTAGCGGTTGTGGGCCCTGCGCCAGATGGATACGGGCAAAGCCGTCGCTTTCGGCCAGCGTGGCCAGACGCTCGCTGGCGGCGACCACGGTGCTGGCGCGCAGACGGGCCAGCAGGTCGGGCGGCAGCTGCGTCACCGCCCAGGCCAGGGCCTCGGCGCTGCTCAGGGCCAGGACCCAGGGGTCGGGCTGCCGGCGCAGCCGCTGCAGGGTGCGCGGGGCCGGGGTCAACGGCGTGCGTGTGTACACATCCACCCGCCGCAGCTGCGCACCGCGCGCTTCCAGGGTGGGTGCAATCAGTCCGCGTCCGCCCGGGGCGGTGACCAAGGTCACCGAGCGCCCCTGCAGCTGCGCCAGTTCCGGCAGCCCCAGCAGCCCCTCGCTGTCCATACGCTCCGGTGCCGCCACCTCGCGGGCTCCGTGGCTGTGCAGGGCAGCGGCGGTGCCGGCCCCCACCGCCAGCCACTGGCCCGGATGCGGGTCTGCCAGGGGGGCCAGTCGCGCGGCGGCATGGGCGGCGGCCGGGCTGGTGAACACCACCCGGTCAGCCTGCAGGCCCTGCGCCAGCGCGCTGCGGGTGATGGCGTCAGTGCGCGCCAGCAGAGCCCAGGGCGACAGCGCCAGCAGTTGGCCGCCCAGCGCCTGCGCGGCCCGTCGCATCGCCGCATGCTGCCCACGCGGGCGTAACGACACCAAGGTCCATTCCGGCACATGTGCGTGGCTGTTCATTCCGGGCATTATGCGAGTCCTTCGCTGCAACGTCGCCGTACCGATGTCCGAACCGCTCTCCCTGCCCGACCATCTGGGCGCGCTCCAGCAGGTGCTGGACCGCATGCCGCCCGTGGCGGCCATGCAGATCCGCGTGGCTGGCTACCAGGACCAGCAGCTGGCGCTGACCGCACCGCTGGCTGCCAACGTCAACGACAAGGGCAATGCCTTCGGCGGCAGCCTGGCCTCGGCGCTTACCCTGGCTGGCTGGGCCTTGGTCACCCTGCGCCTGCGACTGGCCGGTTTCGACGCCGACGTTTATGTGGCCGACAGCCACGTACGCTACCTCGCACCGGTCTATGGCGACCTGTCGGCCCAGGCCCAGGCGGTCGACGAGGCCGACTGGGACACGTTTCTGGCCACCTTTGCCCAGCGCGGCAAGGCCCGCATCGAGGTGCTGGCCCGCCAGCCCGGCGACGCCGGCAAGCCCGCCGCTGAACTGAGCGGCCGCTACGTGGCGTTCGCAAGAAGGTAGGATGGGCACCTTGCCTATTGGGGAATTCGCATGCGTCGTACCTTCCAGATCCTGTTGCTGGCCTTGCTCGCGCTGACCAGCGCGTCTGTCTTCGCGGCCGACGGCCAGAAAATCACCAAGAAGATGCGCAAACAGCTGGAAGAAACCCAGGTCAAGTACGACTCCACCCTGCGCTGGGGCAATCTGGATGACCTGATCCCCTATCTGGACCCGGAGTACGCCGAAGAGCATCCGATCACCGACCTGGAGCGCAGCCGCTTCGAACAGGTGAAGATTGCCGGCTACCGCGGCAGCGACAACATGCCCATGCCGGGTGGCCGCGTCGGCCGTAGCGCCGAGGTCCGGGTGATCAACAACAACACCCAGGCCGAACGCGTGGTCCGGGTGAACGAGATCTGGCGCTGGGACGCTGAAGCCAAGCGCTGGCTGCAGGCCAACGGTCTGCCCGACCTCTGGCAGAGCCGCTGACACCCCCTCAAACCCCCGCTGGCCGCCGCTTCGCCCGCATGTGCGACAATCGGCCCCCGCTTAATTGACCCGTGATCTGAGTGAATTACGAAGAGTTGCTGGCCTTTGCCGGCCGAAACCCGATGCTGTCGGCGGCCTTTGTCGGCCTGACCGTGGCCATCATCGTCACCGAAATCCGCCGTATGACCCGTGGCTACCGCGGGCTGAAGCCGGCTGAGCTGACCCAGCTGATCAATGCCGGTGGCACCGTGGTGGTCGACCTGTCGTCCTCGTCGGACTTCGAAAAGGGCCACATTGCCGGCAGCCGCAACGTGCAGCCGAGCCAGTTCGGACCGGAACACAAGCTGGTGGCCAACGCCAAGCAGAGCCCGGTGGTGCTGGTGTGCCGCAGCGGCACGGCGTCGGAAACGGCGGCCAAGGCCCTGAAGAAAGCCGGTTTCGAAAACGTGAGCGTGCTCGAGGGCGGCATTCCGTCCTGGCAGCAGGCCGAGCTGCCGCTGGTCAAGGGCCGCAACTGATTTCCCCCGATTCGCATCGCGCACCTTGTGCGCGGTGCCACACGCCCGCATAGCAGGGCATGTAACAATCGGTTTCTACTGTATTCATTACTGCATTCATTCTGGAGCATCAGGAAATGTCCGAAGAGAACACCAACGGCGCCATCGCGCCGGCCGACGCCGCCACCGGTCCCGCCTTCACCGTTGAGAAGATCTACGTCAAGGACGTTTCCTTCGAATCGCCGAATGCCCCGGGCGTCTTCAATGAAGCCGTGCAGCCGGAACTGCAGCTCAACCTGAACCAGCGCGTGCAGCGCCTGGGCGAAACCGCCTTCGAAGTGGTCCTGGCCGTCACCCTGACCTGCAAGGCCGGCGACAAGACCGCCTACGTGGCTGAAGTGCAGCAGGCTGGCGTGTTCGGTCTGATCGGTCTGGAGCCGCAGGCCATCGACGTGCTGCTCGGCACCCAGTGCCCGAACATCCTGTTCCCGTACGTGCGTTCGCTGGTGAGCGAGCTGATCCAGGCCGGCGGCTTCCCGCCGTTCTTCCTGCAGCCGATCAACTTCGAAGGCCTGTACGCCGAAACCCTGCGTCAGCGTCAGGAAGAGGGCGGCACCTCGCTGGCCGATTCCGAGCCGGCCGGTAACGCCTGATCGGCGTTTCGATGACTCAGAACGCAGACAAAGTCGCCGTTCTTGGTGCTGGCTCCTGGGGCACCGCCCTGGCGAGCCTGCTGGCTCGCCACGGCTGCAACACCGTGCTGTGGGGCCGCGATGCGGCCATGGTCGAGGCCATCGACCAGCGCCACGAGAACACCCGTTATCTGCCGGGCATTCCGCTGCCGGAATCGCTGCGCGCCACCACCGACCTCGCGTCGGCGGTCAAGGACGCCACCTGGATCCTGGTCGTGGTGCCTTCGCACGCTTTCGGTGAAACCGTGCGCGCGCTGGCTCCGCTGCGCCCTGCCGGTGCCGGCGTGGCCTGGGCCACCAAGGGCTTCGAGCCCGGTTCCGGTCGCTTCCTGCACGAAGTCGCGCGCGAAGTGCTGGGCCCGGACGTGCCGCTGGCCGTGGTTACCGGTCCGTCGTTTGCCAAGGAAGTCACCCAGGGCCTGCCCACCGCGATCACCGTGCACGGTGACGACGTGGAGTTCGCCCAACAGGTGGCTGAAGCCATGCACGGCCCCGCCTTCCGCGCCTACACCGGTGACGACATGGTCGGTGCCGAGCTGGGCGGCGCGATGAAGAACGTGCTGGCCGTAGCCACTGGCGTCGCTGATGGCATGCAACTGGGCTTGAATGCCCGTGCCGGCCTGATCACGCGTGGTTTGAACGAAATGCTGCGGCTGGCCGCTGCCATTGGTGCCAAGCCGGAAACCCTGATGGGTCTGGCTGGCTTGGGCGACCTGGTGCTCACCTGCACCGGCGACCTCTCGCGTAACCGCCGCCTGGGCCTGGCCCTGGGCCGTGGCCAGACGCTGCAGGACGCCATCCGCGAAATCGGGCAGGTGGTGGAATCGGTGCAGACGGCAGATGAAGTCATGCGCCAGGCCCGCCGCCACGGCATCGACCTGCCGATCTCCGACGGGGTGCGCGCCGTGCTGCACGGTGAGCAGACCCCGGCCGAAGGATTGCAGGCATTGCTGGCCCGCGAACAGAAGCCGGAATATCCGGACACGCTGTTCAAATGATCCAGACAGAACCCCGGTGCAAACCGGGGTTTTTGTTTGCGGTCGAGATGCCCCAACCCAATCTGCAACTTCTTGCAGAGTGTGTGCTCACATCGTGCGCAGCCGCGGCCATTCCATCCGTAACCACGGCGTCAGCCGCGCATTCGCATCGGCCAGTTCGTATCCAGCGCCGCCGCCATTATCGAGCAGGCCTGCGGCATCCCGGTTAGCCTGAACTCCGCGCGCCCACGCGACACAACCACGCGGCTACGGCCGCCACCGCCATCGACGGCGTTCGCTGCGCCTGCATTGTGACGTGGTAGGTGAAACCCGGCAGTGTCGGCCCGAATGGCCGGCGTAGCTGTCCGGCAGCGAGTTCCTCGGCCACCAACGCCACGCTCAACAGCGCAATGCCCTGGCCGGCCACCGCCGCCTGGATGGCGTGGCCCTCGTCGGAAAAGCGAAGTTGCGGTCTTGAGGCGTCCCACGGGACGCCAGCTTTGGCGAACCATTTCAGCCAGGTCGGATTGTCTGCCGAGACACGCTGCCAATCGAAATGGATCAGCGGCACTTTGGCCAGGTCGCCATAGGTCTCCACTGCCAACATCGGGTTTACTACTGGCGCATACACGTCGGCGAACAGAGCTTCACTGTCCGCACCCGGGTAGTTCCCTTTGCCGTAGCGGATGGCGATATCGAAGGACGGATCAGCCAGATCGACCAAAGCATCGGACGCATGCAACTGCAGGTCGATGTTCGCGTGCTCGGAACGGAACGCCGCCATGCGTGGCACCAGCCACTTCGCGGTAAAGGCATTGGTGGCGGAGATGGTGACCTTTGCCCGCGTCTGCGGCCGCATCAGGCGCGTCAGTTCCGCTTCGAACGCATCAAAGCCCTTCTGCAGTACGGGGTACAACTGCGTCCCTGCATCGGTGAGTTGCACTTGGCGCACTTGCCGGGCGAACAGTTTCACCTCCATGAAGTCCTCCAGCGCCCGCACACTGTGGCTAACCGCAGTGGGCGTGATCGACAGTTCAGCAGCGGCCAGCTTGAAGCTGCCGTGGCGAGCAGCGGCTTCGAAAGCGCGCAGAGTGGACAACGGAGGAAGACGTCGCATGGGGCGCTCCAATAGATGAAACAAGATCATCCATAGCCTGAGAAATGATCGTTTGTACCTTGTCTCCGGGGCGAACACCATGAGGCACCTGAAGTCATTCATGACTTTGGCTCATCTAATTGTCGCCCAGAGAACACAGCCATGCGCGAACGCATCTCCACCCAGCCCGACCCTTACGCCCCGTACCTGCTCTCCCAGGGAATCCGCTTCGGCGACCTGGTCTTCATTTCCGGCCAAGCCGCCGGCGGCGAAGACGGCCGTATCGTGCCCGGCGACTTCCTCACCCAGGGTCGGCAGGCCTTTGCCAACCTGCGCCGCGCGCTGGAAGCCGGGGGCTCCAGCCTTCACGACGTCATCAAGGTCACCATCTTCGTAACCAATATGGGCCACTTTCAGGACGTGGTGCAGCTTCGCCGCGAATTCTTCACCGCTCCCTATCCGGCCGACACCATTGCCGAGATCAAGGCGTTGTATGACCCCGCTGCAATGATCGAGATTGAAGCCATTGCCGCCGTCTGCGCACCGAAGGTGGCGTGACCATGACCAATGTGCTTGTACAGCCGACCGCGCTCGGCCGCCTGTCGCTGCCCAACCGACTCGCAGTGGCCCCGATGACCCGCGTCAGTGCCAGTGTCGATGGCCTCGCCAGCGCCCGCATGCAGGACTACTACGCGGGCTTCGCCGAAGGCGGGTTCGGACTGGTCATCACTGAGGGGCTCTATACCGACCAGGCCTTCGCCCAGGGTTATGCGTACCAGCCTGGCATGGCCAGCGGAGCGCAGCGCGACGCATGGAAGCCGTTGGTGGCGACGGTGCAGCAGCGCGGTGCGCGCTTCGTCGCCCAGCTCATGCATGCCGGCGCGCTGTCGCAGGCGAACATCTACCGCACCGGCACGCGCGGTGCCTCCGTAGTGCAGCCCAAGGGGCAGCAGATGACGTTCTATCGTGGTAGTGGACCCTATGCGTTGCCTGCAGCGATGACCCAGGCTGAGATCGATGAAGCGGTGGCCGGGTTCGCCCAAGCGGCCGCGCATGCGGCCGCCGCCGGCTTTGACGGCGTGGAGATCCATGCCGCCAATGGCTATCTGCTGGATCAGTTCATCACCGAAGCCACCAACCAGCGCAGCGACCGCTACGGCGGTGAAGTTGAACAACGATTGCAGCTGCTGCGCGAAGTGGTGGCGGCCGTACGCGCGGAAGTGGGAGCTGACTTCCCGGTCGGCGTGCGCATCTCACAAGGCAAGGTCAACGACTTCCACTACAAGTGGCGTGGTGAAGCCGAGGCCACCGCACTGTTTCGCGAATTGGCAGCACTGCCGTTGGACTTCGTCCACGTGACCGAGTTCGAAGCATGGCAGCCCGCGTTTGAAGGCAGCCCCTCCCTGGCGCACCTGGCGCGACAGCATAGCGGCCTGCCGGTGATCGCCAACGGCTCGCTGCACGACCCTGCGCAGGCCACCACACTGGTTCAACGCGGCCACGCTGACGTCATTTCGCTGGGTCGCGGCGCGCTGACCCACGCCGATTGGCCCAACCGACTTCGCCAAGGGTTGCCTCTGGAAGCATTCGACCCCGCCATCCTGAGCCCGATCGCCGACCTGAAGTAGAGCCGGGCTTGCCCGGCTGCTTCAAAAAAGAAAGCCCGGCTAGGGAGCCGGGCTTTCCATGACGCGTGGGAGAGAGGTCACACGTCACACAACAACGTACTGCATAAATATTTCAACACTTACCACGTGAAGCGTGGCCCAACGAAGTACTCCTTGTCGCCGCCCTTGGCCAGCTTCACTTCACCGCTCAGGCCCCAGTTCGGGGTGAACTTGGCCTGGGCACCCACGCGGCCATAGAACTCGCCGTCCGGGTTGATGCCGTGCTTCTTGGTGTAATCCTCGTAGCCGGCCATCGCGTAGCCTTCAAAGTTCGGGGTGAACGCCGTGCGCACGCCCACTTCGGTGCTGTAGCCGTTGAAGTCCAACCCGTGCTTCGGGTCGAACTTCTGGTACGCCACGCGGGCCACCAGGTCGGTGGTCGGGGCGATGCCGTAGTTGTAGCCGGCACCGATGCGCCACTGGTCAACGTCGGCGTTGCCGCGCTTGGTTTCCTGCGCGTTGTAGTCACCAAAGATGTGGAAGTTCGGATGCACAGCCACGGAGCCCTTCACGCCCCAGCCATCCGCATCGCCACCCTTGGCGTCGGTGTTCACGTAACCGCCTTCCACGTAGTTGTACGACAGGCCATCGGCGGCAGAAGCGGCGAACGGCAGCGCGGCCATCAGGCCCAGGGCAAGCAGAGAGGTCTTCATAATCGGGAAACACCTTTTTTATTTTTGGTTTTGCCGACCACACCGCTCGGGGGAGGGGAGAGAGCGGGTGGTCGACAGGTGTTAATTATCCGTTTGATGACGCAATCGACCCTGAATATTGAACTGACCAGTACATGAATGAAGCGGGGGTTCAGGGAACTCTTGTCGCTTCTGCCTGGTGATGCTTTCCGTCCCGAGATACCCAAGGCTTGCCCAAGTTCGAAATCTCGTTCAAGAGACTGTGACCATGGCCGAACACGAAATACCAATCCTTGCTTCAGGTAAGTGCCCCGCATGTGGTGCGACTGATGCGCTGACTGCATTCAATGGCTCTTTGCCTCTGGCCAGCGGTAGCCTGACCGTAGACGTTTGACTCAGCAACAGGCAGCACTGCTCGCGGGTGTCGGACCCAATGGCTTCAGTCGATACGAAAAAGGTCATGCACAGCCGGTAGCGGCTGAATCGGATCGGGTGCTGCGCGTCGCGCGCGTGGTCAGCGAGGCTGAGCGCGTCTTCGGCGACGCCACAAAGGCGGGCCGCTGGCTCTCCAGTGTCAGCACCATTCTCGGTGGCAAGCCACAGGACCTGCTGGCAACCGATGCCGGTGCGCGCGACGTGGAGTACGAGTTGATGCGCATCGATCAAGTGGACTTTGCCTGATGTGGGTGTTTCTACCAGAACCGTTTCAACAACCTTCGCAGGTGTCTGCGCTTACCGCCCTTGAACCCGGCCTTCTCCCATGCGAGTGAGCCGCGGATCTGCAGAAGGATCTCCGTACCCTGACGGGACGGCGCGGACCGCACCCTCAACGTGCCGCCGACGCGCGCGGCACGCTCGCGCATGCCCGCCACGCCCCAGTGCCCGGCACCAGCGAGGGCGTCCGGCTGGAAGCCAACGCCATCGTCGCGAATGCGCAGCGCGAACGCGTGCCGCGAGTAACGGATCCGGATTTCAACCGACGTTGCCTCTGCGTGCTGGAATGCGTTGAGCAGCGCCTCGCGGCCGATCATGTAGGCCTCTTCCCAGACGCGCAGTTGAATCGCTCGGGGTGCGCCTTCCACCGCCAGGTGCACGGCAGGCATTTCCCGTCCGGCTTCTTCCTGCACGCCCAGCAGCGCCGCCCCAAGGTCGCGTGACTCACCGGAGTGCCGCCGCAGTCCGCGGACGCGCTCCCGGCCTTCGGAGGCCACACGCTCTGCGGTGTTGATCGCGGACTCCAGTTCGGCCCTGACCGGGTCATCGCCAGCCAGTTTCCGGCTCGACGCGTCCAGCCGCAGAATCAGGCCCTGGGTGCTCTGCAGCAGCGTGTCGTGCAGCTCACGGGCAATGCGCTCGCGCTCGCGATGGCGTTCATCCAGCCGGGAGCGGATGCGGGCTCCCACCTGCCTCAGCCTGAGCAGATACAACAGCCAAAGCACCCCTGCGAACACAATCACGCACAGTGCTCTGAACCACCCGGTTTCCCAGTAGTTCGGCGCGATGGAGATGACCAGGCTGTCGCCGGTTTCGTTCCAGACGCCATCGTTGTTGCTGGCCATGACGCGGAACACGTAACGGCCATGGCCCGGGGCGTTGTAGAGCGCGGAACGTTCCGATGTTTCGATCCAGCGGTCGTCGAAACCCTCAAGCCGATAGCGGAACCGCACCCGTTCGGGAATGGAAAGACTCAGCGCGGTGAAGCCGATGCGCAGGTTGCGCGTGTCGGCGGCCAGTTCAACCTTGCCTTGGTCGAACGGCAGCGCAGTGCCATCTGCTTCCAGAGAGAGGATCTCTACCGGTGGTGGAATCAGGTTGCGCGCAATCCTGCGGGGGTCGACCGAGACCAATCCGCTGGTGGTGGCGAACCACAACCTGCCGTCGTCGGAGCGAGCAGCAGTAGGCAAGGGCCGGAACTGCGCGGCGACGCCCGGCAGTCCGTCCAGTGCATTGAACTTCTCATAGCGAGGCCGATCCGTTCCGCCAAACAGTGCAGGTACATCGGCTGCACGAACATGCAGCACGCCACGGGCTCCATTGAGCCACAGATCCCCTGCCGCATCGGAGACGATGCCACTGATGCCGCGGAAGTCCTCCAGAACGGCGGGCAGCACGTTGCGCACCCGTCCATCTTCAATCCGCGCCAGACCGCGCTCGCCGCCAATCCACATGGCCTGGCCGTCTTCGTGCAGCGCCGTCACGTTCCCCACCTGCGGCGCTTCCCCGGTCCACGGTGTCCGAAACCGGTCGCCTTCCATGACCACCACGCCACCGCGTGCAAAACCGAGCCAGAGCCGGTTGCGGGCGTCGACCTGCATGACCAGCGGCGAGTCGCCCGACGGCAGGCCGGCGCGGTCCTGCACCGGTGTCCAGCGTTCGTGCTGATAGCGATGCAGGCCCGGCGTATTCAACGACAGCCAAAGGGCCCCGTCACTGGTGACGGCCATCGCCTGCACGCCGGAACGTGCGGCCACGGGCAGGTCGGTGATCCTGCGGAACTGCGTGCCTTCCGCTTTCCAGACGCCATCGGGTCCGGCCAGCCATAGGCCGCCGGAGCGGTCACGCTGGATCGCGGTAATCACGGACGACAGGGCAAGCGGTTCGCGCGTTGTGGCAGTGACCCGCTGCAGTGGCTGGTTGCGGGTTCCCACCAGCAGGCGGTCACCGTCGGCGGCGATGGCGAAGTCCTGCGAACCCTCCGGCATCGGAACCTCGGCCAGATTGGCATGGCGGAACCGATCCAGGCCGCGGCTGCTGCCCACCCACAGATTGCCCTCGCGGTCTTCCAGCAGTGGCTGCAGGTAGTCGGAGCTGAGCCCATCGGAGCGTTGGAAGCGCTCGGGGTGCCGCATCGCATCGCCAGGGGCGAATCGCAGCAGCCCGGCTCCCAGCGTGCTTGCCCACAGCACGCCATCACGGTCGAACAGCAGGCCCGCCGATGGTGCGTCTTCCCCCGTCCCGGAAAGCGGTCGGATACCGCCGTCCGCCTCGGCCACCCAGACGGCACCATCCGGAGCCTGCGCGATCTGGCTGACGCGCCCCACCTTGCCCGGCACCGCAACGAAAGCGCTGGAACCCCGCCGTAGCACCACCATGCCGTTTCCGGTCGCGATCCACAGCGTGCCATCGCGATCGGCGAATACGGTGCGGGCCTGGTGCCCGGGGTAGGCCATTGAAGCGGCCGGCCGGTTCCAGCGCTGTCCGTCGAAATAGAAAGGGCCGGTAAACGTAGCGGCCCACAGGCGACCGTCGGCGTCCTCGGCCATGCGGTAGACGGTGCTGGTCGGCAAGCCATGCTGCACCGAGAAATGCCGCAGGTGACCGCCTTCGATCAGGCTGATGCCGCCATAGCGGAATCCCACCCACAACTGTCCGCTGCGGGAGGTGTACAGCGTGGACACGCTGGTCGCGGGAAATGCACTGGCGTCGGGTGGGATGAAGCGGGTAAAGCGATCGCCGTCGAACCGGTAAAGCCCGATCTCGGTTCCCAGCCACAGGTAGCCATCGGGCGTCTGCGCCAGCGCGGTGACCTGCCCCGGCGCACCCTCGTTGACCGTCCACGCGGTGTGGTGGAACTGGGCCACCGAACGCTGCGGATCCAGCGCAACGGCGGACCCGGCCAGCAACAGCAGGCATACGCAGAGAAGGCAAGCCAGGGCGCGCGTGGGGAACATGAAGTGGAAGCCTGTAGTCTGCACGCCGGTGCGGCATATGCAGGGCGCATCATATGAAACGCACAGGGCAGCGTGAAGCCCGCGCTGGCAACCACGCGCGCGCTGGTAAAGAAGACGTAGAGCCACGCCCTGCGTGGCTGCGTCGCGACCGGAAGGGTCGAAGCCACGCAGGGCGTGGCTCTACGGTGTCGAACTACTCGCTTTCCGCTGCAGCCAGTGCAGGTGTATCCAGAGTAGGAAGCACCGGCTTGCGCTTGGCAACCACAGGTAAGCCCCCGAGCGGTAACGCCCCGAACTCGCGCCGGATTCCGGTATTGATGGTTTCCAGGTCACGCGCCATCACGGCGTCGTGGTGGGGGTCGCGCTTCTTCAGCGGTTGAGGCCGGTACCGACTGACGCCGTCTTCCATTGCCCTGCTCCCTTCATCCGTGGGGCCAGGCCGAACGGCCCGGGGTTGTGGCGGACGTTATCACAGGTTTCGGACCGGTACAGCGCCCGGGATTCCGGCAGCGCGCCCTCCCGGAATGCGCGATGATGCGTATACGGAACCACCCTGCGAGGGATTGCCACCATGCTTCTCTGGATTCGCTCCGCTCTGGCTTTACTACTCGCTTCAAACCAGGCGCAGGCCGCGTCCGATGACCCTGGTCTTGTGCTTGTACAGCCTAAGGAGAGGGAATGTTTGGACACGCGGAACCACGGTCGTATCCCACTCGTACTCACCAATCGTTCCGCAGGACGCATTGCGTTCCATCTCTCCGCTCCAGGCCAGGAGCGCAACTGGATTCATGCGCGTTCATTCGATATCGACTTCGGTCCGCTGAACTCCAATGAGAATGTTGGCGTGGTGCTGGATGAGCATTTCCCGTCAGGACGGCAGGTGCGCTTTGACCCGGGTGATCAGATGGACGTCTTCGTGACTGCCGATATATGGCCAACGCCTGGCTACACCGGAAAGGTCCGCGCCAGATTGAGGGACACAGAAGGCCGCCAGTACGTATCCGAGGAACTTGACGTTTGCCAAGTGTCCGATGCCGCAGATACAGAGAAGTGAGGAAGTCCATCATGCAGAAATGGAAGGCATCCGCAGTCGGTGTCGTCGCTGTGCTGGCGATCGTGATCAGTGGGGGATACGGACTTGCGTGGCGTGCGCTGCCGGACTGCGTTGACCCTACTTTTCAGGATGTCCAGCGCCGGGGCGTCACCGGTCTTGAGTTCGGTGGGCGCAAAGTCGCTCTTGGCAGGGCCGATGTCGTGGCCCGTATCGAGGGACCTTTCCTGGTAGAGACGATGTACTTCGTGCCGTTCGACCTGCACGGCACAACTCATGTGCAGCGCTACCTCATTCTTCCCTGGGGGCTGCGACAGATTGGAACCAAGGCCTACCATTACGTCGATGCCGGCTGCTCACACGAGGCATTCCGCCAATTGGAACTACACCGCCCGGAAAGCGGGCGGTGTAGTGTCCAGTATCATGCCTCAGCGTAAGCCGGATAATCGATATACCCCTCCGCGCCACCGCCATAGAACGACTCGCGCTTCGGCGCGGCCAGCGGCCAACCGTTCTTCAACCGCGCCACCAGATCCGGGTTGCTGATGAAGCTGGCACCAAACGCGGCCAGGTCGATCACGCCTGCGTCGATCAGCTGCTCGGCGCGTTCGCGGGTCATGCCACCGGCCAGTATCAGCGCGGTCTTGGGCAGGTGAGGCTTCAGGCTGTGCAGCAGGCCTTCGAAACCACCCTCGCCGCTGCCGTCCGCCGGCCGGTCGCCCATCTTGTAGCCCGACTGGTCCATCAGGTGCACATACGCCAGCTCGCGCTTGCCGATCTCACGAACAAGAGCGGTATAGGTGGCGCCAATCTCGGGATACAGCGGCATGTCGAACAGCTGGCCATAGGGCGAAAGGCGAATCGCGGTGCGGTCCTTGCCAATGCGCGCCACCACCGCATCAATCACCTCCAGGGTGAAGCGCAGGCGGTTCTCCAGCGTGGCAGCGGAGTAGGCGTCGGTGCGGTCATTCACCAGCGGGTTGAGAAACTGCTCATGCAGGTAACCGTTGGCACCGTGGATTTCCACGCCGTCAAACCCTGCCTCGATGGCGTTGGCGGCGGCCTGTGCGAAGGCTTCCACGATGCGCGGAATCTCGGCGGTTTCCAGCTGGCGCGGCGCCGGGGTTTCAATCAACGCCGCTTCGCCCTGCGGGTTATAGCCGAACGCCTGCGCACCCACTGCCTGCCTGGAGCTGGCGCTGACCGGCTGCTGGTTGTCGAACTGGATGGTGGGATGGGACACGCGGCCCACGTGCCACAGCTGGGCGAACATGCGGCCGCCGTTGGCGCGCACTGAGTTGGTGGTGAGCCGCCAGCCGGCAATCTGCTCCGGGGTGAAAATGCCCGGGTTGAACAGGTAGCCCTGGCCCTCGCGCGAGATCGGGGTGCCCTCGCTCACGATCAGGCCGGCGCTGGCACGCTGGCTGTAGTACAGCGCGGTGCGCTCGTCGGCGGCGTCGTGCGGGGCACGGGCGCGGGTCAGCGGGGCCATCACCACGCGGTTCTTCAGGGGGGTGCCCGCCAGGTCAAAGGGTTCAAACAAACGGCTCATAGGTTGTCCTGCAGTAGGGAAGGGGCGCAGGGGACTGCGCGCTGCCCATCAAGCTAGGGGCTTGCGAAACGGGCTACAATCACGCCGTCCGGCAAATCACTATTGCTGGAATCGCAATTTGCCAACCGGTGCCCCGCCGCCCATGCAGCTCAAGGCTCTCCGCTACTTTCTTACCGTTGCCGGCACCGGCAGCTTCCTCGCCGCCGCCCGGCAATACAGTGTTCCAGCCTCGTCGGTGTCGCGTTTCATCGCCGCGCTGGAGAAGGAACTGGGCAAGCAGCTGCTCTACCGCAGCACCCGCGCGGTGCGTCTGACCGAGGCTGGCGAGCTGTTCCATCATCAGGTGCGCGATGCGCTGGAGATACTGGACCAGGCGGCCGAGCAGGTTGAGGGCAAGGATGCCGGCATCAGCGGGCTGATCCGCATCAACGCGCCCGAATCGCTGGGCCGCCGGCATATCGCACCGATCATTGCCGAACTGCAGGAGCTGCACCCGGCGCTGGTCGTCGAACTCACCCTGACCGACCTCTACATCGACCCGGTGCAGGACGGCGTGGACATCACCATCCGCATTGGCCCGTTGGTGGACTCGGGGTTGATCGGCAAAGTGATATCGCCGAACCACCACCAGGTGGTGGCAAGTCCGGCCTACCTCGCGGTACATGGCACGCCTGAAACGCCGGAGGAGCTGCTGCAGCACCGCTGTCTGGTCTACAAGGGGCAGCTGGGCATGCAGCGCTGGTACGTCAATACCGGCGACGGGCAACCACTGAAGGTGCTCAACGTCACCGGCCCGCTACGCAGCAACAATGCGGAAGCGTTGTTGGCGGCGGCTGTGGCCGGGCGTGGCATCGTGCTGTTCCCGGACTGGATGTTCGACAACGGAACGTTCGCGCGCGGCGACATGGTGAAGCTGCTGCCGCAGTGGCAGTTCTCCACCCAGCCGGATCAGGTGTACCTGCAGATGCTGTCGCCCGAGAACAAGATGCGCTCGCGCAAGGTACAGACCGTGTCGGCGTTCATTCTGGAAGCGATCGGGTCGCCGCCTTACTGGTGCCTGGACACGTGAGCTGTGGGGGAAAAAAGCGGTCCCGGCACCATTCATCCCCGCCGGGACCGCCACAGCACGTCCGTGTTACTGCTCTGGCGGTTGCGGGGGAGCGGCGCTCCTCGTCAAAGCGCCAACACAACCAGCCAGTCCGCACAGAATAGAAATGCCGTAACCAGGTCGCCATCAGGCAATCCTTAAAGCCGGGTCGCTGCTACCGGAAAAGATCCGACTCGAGGCAGTAGCTGATCAGGTCCTGGTCGGACTTGGTACCCAGCTTGCGCATGGCGTTGATCTTCTGGGTACTCACGGTCTTGCTGCTGCGACTGAGCTGCTTGGCAATATCATTGACGGTCAGCCCCTGTGCGAACAGGCGAATTACCTCGAACTCACGCGGGGAAAGCGCACTGGCAGAGGGTGCCTCGCCAACATCGGGCAGAGGCTGTTCAACCGGCAACTCCGGTGAGCGGTATACGCGCTTGGCCTGAACCGCCTGCACTGCAACGATCAACTCCTTCAGGTCGCCACTCTTGCGCACGACCCCCGCGGCACCGGCACGATACATCTCGACGATGATCGACGGGTTGGAGAGCATGGTCAGCACCAGCACCTGGGTATCCGGAAAGTGCCGGCGCAGGTACGAGATCAGCTTGATGCCGTCGCCCAATGATTCGTCACCGGGCATGTTGTAGTCGGTGATGATGATCGCCGGGGAAAGCGTGCGTGCCAGCACCACCAGGGATGCCGGGTTCTGGGCCTGGCCGACAACGGTCAGGCCCGGGTCGCGGTCAATCACATCGCGAATGCCGGCGAGCACAATCGGGTGATCATCGGCAATGACGATCGGGGTCTTCATGGGGAGGCTCCACACCGGCAGGAAAGGTCAGGAAAGCGCAAGCTTGTCATCGGGTGGATGCTGTTCCAACTGGGACAGTGCGCGTTCCAGCTGATGGTGGAAGGTTGCCGTGGCGAAAACCACCTGGTCAACCGGTGCACCCGCATCGATGGCAACCTCGATGTCGGTCACCTGGTCGACCAGTCGCTGTGCAGACACGGTAACCAGCGCACCGCCTATGCGGTGCAGCATCTGGCGCATCTGCACGGTGTCCGCCTCCAGCGTTGCCCTCTCCAGCGCGTGCAGATCGTCCCGCATGGTGGTCAGAAACAGTGAGCGCAGGTGCGCCGGCACCGCCAACGTACATACGGCATTGTCACTGCCGGGTGACGAGTCCAATGCAACGCTGGCGGCCAAAGGGCTCAGCTGAAGGTAGAGCGCGTGCAGTGAGATTGGCTTGACCAGGCAGCTGTTCATGCCGGCAACGCGGCAGCGCTCGCGCTCCTCCGGTGCCGCGTTGGCCGTCGCGCCAATGATCGGAACCTGCGCACCCCGGCCGCGCAACGCGCGCGCCAATGCGTAACCATCCATATGGGGCATGTTGACGTCGGTCAGCACCGCATCAAAGCGACGTTGGTCCCAGTAACCCAGCGCTTCGTCGCCATCGCCGGCGACCACCGCATGGCATCCCAGCTGCTCCAGCTGTTCGCGCAGTATGGTCTGGTTGATGGGATTGTCCTCGGCGATCAACACATGCAGTCCCAGTGGACGCAGCGCCGGCTCGGGCAGCACCGCGTTCGGCAACTTGCCGTGCCCACTGGCCTGCAGCAGCGCGTCGACCATGGCATCCAGACGATGCATTCCGACTATCCAGCGTCCCTGGTTGAACTCGGTGCGGTCCCCGCCGTCGGTCACGGCCACCACATGCGGCCCGGCCCACTCTGGAACGGGTTCGTCAAGCACGATATCCAGCAGCGGCGTGTGGGTGTCGAAACTCTCAGCATTGTCGACGTTGAACAGCACTGCATGGGCCCCGCGTTGACGGAGGCGGCCGCACAGACTTTCGGCCAGCTCGCGGGCGGATGAGCGCACATAAAGCGTCTGCGGCGAGTCAAAACGAGGGTGCGGGTCCGCAGCGTCCCTGCTGTGCATCAGCGGCAGCGCGAAACTGAAGCTGCTGCCCAGGCCGCTCTCACTCACCACACGCAGCTGGCCGGCCATCAGCCCCACCAGATGCGCGCTGATGGCAAGGCCCAGGCCGGTGCCGCGCAGCGCGTCCGTACCTGGGTTGGCTTGATAGAAGGCTTCAAACAGGCGCTCGTGGTGTTCCTGGGCAATGCCGATGCCGGTATCAGCTACCTGCCAGTGCAGTCTGGGCGGTTCGCCTGGTTGCTGGAGTGTGGTCAGCCGGACGACGATACGGCCAGCATCGGTGAACTTGACCGCATTGCTGAGCAGGTTGTTCAGCACCTGGCGGATGCGCGCGGCGTCGCCGACCACCTTGATGTCGGTGCTGGTCTCAATGCAGGCATACAACTGCAGGTGCTTTCGGGTAGCGGCTGCCGCGTACGAACGCAGCACATCCTCGGTCAGGGTGGCGGGGTTGAATACCACCGGTTCCAGAGTCAATTGACCGGCTTCGGCCTTGGAGACGTCCAGAATGTCGCTGATCAACTCCATCAGCGTGGCCGAGGAGCGCTGGATGGTGCTCAGATACTCCTGTTGCCGTGGTACCAGCGGCGTCAGTCCCAGCAGCTCGAGAGTGCCCAGCACACCGTAGAGCGGTGTGCGGATCTCATGGCTGATGGTGGCCAGGAACTGGCTCTTAGCCCGGTTGGCCTGGTCGGCGGCCACGCGGGCCTGCTGCAGCACCTGCTCCGCTTCATGCTGCGCGGTGAGGTCCACGAACAGGCACAGCACCACCGGCTCGCCGCGATAGCGGGCCGGGGTGGCCGTCACCAGCAGGTGGCGACCGCCCGGGGTGGTGAAGGTCTGCCCATCCGGGTGGTCTGTACTCAGGCTGGTCTGGGCGGCGGCACGCCACTCGCTGTGCCAGCCCGGTGCCTCGTGGCTGTTGCCCAGCCAGGTTCGGGCCGGTGCATTGTCCAGCATCACCTCGCCATCCCGTCGGCGCAGCAGGCACAGGCCAATCGGTGCGTTGTCCAGCACGGTCCTGCTGAATGCTTCGCTTTCCAACAGGCGCTCGTGGTTGGCGCGCAGGGGTTGCAGCACCGAGCGTCGGTAGCTGCGCAGCAGCAAGGTGCCGCCCCCTGCCAGCAACAGCGCCAGTACCACGCTGCCGATCAGTGGGCCGCGTGGATGGCTGAGAATGCGCCCCCAGCGCACGTGATAGACCACCTGCCAGCCGGCGTCGGTTCGCATGCGGTACACCAGCCCGCGCAGCGTGTACTCGCGGCCGGCCTGACGGGTGGCGGTCACTGCAGGGCCGTACACCTGCATGCCATCGGGTGCGATGATCGACAGCTGGTCATAGATGGACTCACCCAGTACCTGTCGATGATCGTCCAGTCGGGAGACGTCCAGCAGGCAGGCAACTGCAGGTGCATTGGCGCTGCCTTCTTCGCCGCCCCACGCCGCCGCGTCCTGGGGGGCACGCGCTATCGATATCAGCCGCGGATTGCCCGGACCCAGTTCGCGGCCGGTCCAGCGCACGTCACCGCGCTGCGCGGATGCGCTGGGAGCCAGCTGCTTGATGTACCCCAATGTCGCTTGCAGGATGGGCAGCGGCGGGCGGGCCGAGCCGATGTCATCGGCGGTGGAAGGCACCAGAATGCCTGCGGTACCGGCCGTGTTGATCAGCAGGCAGCGGGGCGAAGGGAAACGTGATTCCGCCCAGAACGCACTGTAGAAGCCGGTAAATCGCCGTCCCAGCAGGGTGGCGCTGTCATGCAGCGCCGGGTCGACGCCCAACTGGGCGAACGGGAGATAGGTGACGGGCCCTTTGACCGGTGGTCCACCCGGTTGTAGCGGATGGTTGGGGTCCTGCACGCGCCAGCCACGCAGGAAACGCTCGTGCTCCTGCAGTGCGCCACCCAGGCGGCGGAAGTGGAACTCAATCTTGTCCTGCTCGCTGTGCAGCAGCTGGGTGGCAGTCGACAGCAGCAGGCCCGCCTGCAGCGTTGCCAGTGCAATGACGCCGATCAGCAGCGCATGTACACGCAGCGAACGGCGGGCCAGCTGACGGAACGGTGCAGCTTCAGGCATGACGTCCCCTTGAAGGGCGGCGGCAGTACGTTGGGGGAAGGCGTGGCGCGCTCCACTGACATCCTCGGCCATTGCGCCGTCAGTGGCAAGGCGGGGTGGGGTGGACACTGCCCTCGCGGCCCAGCAGCGCGGCAAACGCATCGGCAGGTACCGCCCGTGAAATCAGATAGCCCTGCACCTGGGTGCAGCCGAGCTTGCGCAGCGTGGCCAGCTCTTCGTCCGTCTCCACACCCTCAGCCACGATGTTCAGCCCCAGCCGGGTACCCAGCGCGATCACCGTGGCCAGTGCGCCGTGCAGTGCAGGGTCCCGCGCGCAGCCGGTGACGAGTGCGCGGTCGATCTTGACCTCGGTAAACGGGGTGCTCACCAGGTTGTGCACCGAGCTGAGCCCCTGACCAAAATCGTCCTGGGCCAGGCCAAAGCCTTTCATGCGCAGGCGGCACGCTCCCGCGTAGTAGTCGCTTACATGCGCGGTGGTGCTGCCCTCCATCAGCTCGAAACAGAGGTCGCCCGGACGGCCATGATGGGACAGGGTCAGTTCCAGCAACTCATCGGGAAGGCTGGAGCGCTCGAGCAGGTGCGGTGGCAGATTGATCGAGACCGGGATGCGGAAGCCCTGCTCGCGCCAACGCGCCTGAGCCTTCACGCTTTCCACCAGGATGTGTCGAAGCAGCATCGGCTCCAGTCCCTGCTCGGCAATCAACGGCAGGAATACCCCCGCCGGCAGCGTGCCCCGGGTGGGATGGCACCAGCGTACCAACGCTTCTGCCGCCACCACCTGGCCGGAATCCAGTGACTTCTTGGGCTGGAACCACGCGGTGATCTCGCCCCCGGCGATGGCATCACGCAGTTGCGCACGACTGGGCGTCAACGGTGCTGCGTCAGCCGGCATCGCAGGGACGGTCAACGGCGCAACGCGTAGTTGGGCTACCAGCGCATCCATGTCCGCCTGTGTGACCGGCTTTGGCAGGCTGCCCAGCACGGTCAGGCCCAGCGACTCGGCCATCAGCCGCGCCGAGGTCAGCATGCGCGGCGGGGCAGAGCTCACAAGTGACAGCTTCGGGTGGTGCTCCTTGGCCGCCAGTGCCTGGATGAACTGGATGCCGTCCACACCCGGCATCATCAGGTCGGTAATCACCAGGTCATAGTCAAACAGATCGCACATCGCCACCGCATTGGCTGCATCACCTGATGTATGAGTGACGACACCCGGCAGCGCGTGCAGCAGGTTGGCCAGATAGCCACGCTGGAACGGCTGGTCCTCCAGTATCAGTACACGCAGCGGGGTCATGTCTGTACTCCTGTGGTCAGTTCCGTGAGGGCGCTGCGCAAGACGCAGAGATTGATCGGCTTCACCAGATAGCTGTCCATGCCGGCGGCCAGGCAGCGTTCGCGGTCCTCCGGCGTGGCATTGGCGCTGGCCCCGATCACGGGCACGGCAGCACCCTGTAAGCGCAGCTGACGGACCAGTGAAAGCCCATCCAGCTGCGGCATGTTGATGTCGGTCAGGACCACGTCGAAGCCTTCCGGTGTGAACTGCGCCAGAGCTTCGCGGCCGTCGACTGCGGTTACCACCGTGCAGCCCAGCATCTCCAGCTGTTCTTTCAGGATGACCCGGTTGATCGGGTTGTCCTCGGCGACCAGTACCCGCAACCCCAGTGCCGAGTCACGCGCTGACGGCAATGGCGACGGCGAGGCCAGCATGCCCTGCTGCAGCAGGGCCACTGCCTCGGCGATGGCGCTGATGCTGTGGAGCGTAACAATCAGGCTGTTGGGATGCGTCGAGTCCAGCGCAGCCAGCTCGCCGCCCGTGGCCAGCGCGGTGACGCGAGGTCCTGGCCACGCAAGCGGAACACGGTCATGCGGATCGCTGTCGAGCAGGATCGCGTGGGCGGCATCCAACGGCGGCATGTCCTCGTTGTAGCGGTAGGCGGTCGCTCCCCATCGGCGCAGCCACTGGCAGGCACTGTCGGCCAACTCGGTATGGGCCGTGCGGACATACACCGGCGGGTGCGAGCGCAACTTCGGCGCATTCGTGTCGTGCTCCTGGCCATCTTCGTCCACACCTGCCGGGATGATGGCGGTGAAGCTGCTGCCCAGTCCCGGCTCGCTGACCAGGCGCAGCTCACCGTTCATCAGGCGAACCAGATGGTCGCTGATGGAAAGCCCGAGCCCGGTACCGTCGGAGCGCAGCGGATTGGCAACCTGCATGAACGGCTCGAAAAGGCGCGGCTGTTCGGCTGCCGGGATGCCAATTCCGGTATCGGTTACCTGCCAGCTGATCGTGGCCGAACCGGCCTCGCGCGCCACCAGGTTGACCCGCAGCACGATGCGGCCGGCATCGGTGAACTTGATTGCATTGCTCAGCAGGTTGCCCAGCACCTGACGGATGCGATCGGCATCGCCGCTTACCTGAGCCGGCAGGCGTGGGTCGGTGCAGACCAGAATCTGCAACTGCTTGCGTGCGGCGGCGGCGGCATAGCCCAGCACCACGCTCTCACCCAACGCCATGGGCGAGAAGGTCCTTACCGCCAGGGTGAGCTGTCCCGATTCGATCTTGGAAACGTCCAATACATCGCTGATCAACTGCAGCAGCACCGAGGACGACTGCTGGATGGTCTTCAAGTACTGTGCCTGGCGTGCATCCAGTGGGGTCCTGCCCAGCAGCTCCAACGTGCCCAGCACGCCATAAAGCGGCGTGCGGATCTCGTGGCTCATGGTTGCCACGAATGCGCTCTTGGCCTGGTTGGCTTCTTCCGCGGCCTGTTTGGCGGCCGACAATGCCTCCTGGATCTGGCGATGGCGGCTGACGTCGCTGAACACACACAGCAGTACGTCGTCGCCGTGGTAGCGCGTGGCGGCGTGCAGCACCTGCAGCAGGTGCCCGGCCTGCGTCTTGAACTCGATGCTCTGCACGCCACGCGCCGATGCAGTGGATAGAGCCACCGCGCGTCGCCAGTCACCATTCCAGTCGCCGTGAAGGGTGTCCGCCCCCAGCCAGTCCCTGGCCAGCTGGTTCTCGACCATCACGTTGCCATCGCGCAGCCGCAACACACAGATGCCTACCGGTGCCATCTCGATGACCGTGCTGCCGAAATCGAAGCTCTCCAGTAACTGACGATGTTGTTGCTGGGCTGGCTGGATCAGTTGCCGGTCCAGCCGGCGGACCAGCACATACAGCGTCGCCATCGCCGCTGCGCAACACAGCAGCGACAGCAGAAAGGGAAGCATCAGGTCGCGCAGCACCGTGCGTAATGGAAGGTGGCAGACCAGATGCCAGTTGTCCTGGCCGATGCTCTTCACCAGGGCCAGGCCCTGCGGAAACCCGAAGTCCCAGATGAAGGAAAACGCATCATTGTGTTGCGCATGCAGCCAGCCGCCGGGCAGGTCGATATCGTCGCCGCTGAACAGTGCCGGTCGACCTTGCGGGTCGGCCAGCAGCACGCCGACCATGCCGGTGCCATCGGTTATCTGGGTCAACGCCTGCGGGTCCAGCACCAGCACCAGCCAACGCAGGGGATGCGGCCCTTCCTCGGCAGCACGGTACAGGTACACGGTGCGCTGCGGGCCGCTGGTGACGAGCCAGTACACCTGCACGTCGGGGCCGGTGGATGCTGCGTGCGCGCGCAGCAGGGAAGCGGTGAGTTCCGGCGGCGGCGGGGTGGTGAGCGGATGCTCGCCGTGCAGCCAGCGGCGCGGCACATACGGGTCGTCGCTGACCAGCACCAGGCGAGCGCCCAGTTCGCTCAACGTGCGCTCGGCGCGTGCTGACAGCAGCAGGCTCAGCTCGCGACCGTCGCGCCCGGCTCCCAACGGCAGCTGGCGCACGCCGACATCGTCAGCGCTGTGCGCGTCGGTACGCAGCGACGCCGATTCCACTACCGAGTCGGTGAGGTAGTTCAACAGCGCCTCGCGGCGGTCGAAATAGATCTGGGCCCGATACGCGGTGGCGTTCATGTCCCGGCGGTACTGCGACACGTTGCCGCTCAGTTGCGCCAGCAGATAGAACCCGGCTGCGCCCAGCAGGCAAAGCAACACGCACACCGACAGCCAGCGCAGCAGCGCAGTGGCAGCAGCGATGGGGGCATCAATGCGCGATCGTTGGGGCAGAATGCGGTACATGGGCTCATGCTAGGAATCGCCCGCAGCGGCACCCATCAGCCAATCCTTAAAGCCAGCGGATCGGCCCTTTCGTGCCGTTATTGGTTCAGGCGGGTGAAAGCAAAAAGGCGCATGCACCGGCATCCATCCAGGATGCCCGGTGCACGCGCCCCCGGAGACGGTTACCAGCGGTAGGAAATACCCATCTGCGCGCCGATGTCGCGGAAGCCCATGCCGCCGCTCTGACGGTTCAGCTCACCCCAGCCACGCCAGCTTCCACCCAGGTTCACCTGCACGCCTGCCTTGGCTTCGTAGATGTCCTGCGGCAGCTGGCGACGCAGGGCTTCACCGTCCATACGGATGACCGCATCGTTGCCGCCATTCCACCAGTTCAGTGCCACATACGGCTGTACCGGGTGCTGGGCGGCGTCTGCCGCGCGGGTGTACAGACGCACCCCGACGCGGGTGGTGGTGGTACCGCTGTTGTCGTGCTCCACTGCCGTGCTGTTTTGTTCCACCAGTTGATCGGCGTCGTAACGGCTGTGGATCACCTGCACCTGCGGCTCCAGATACACGCTGCGGTGTTCATTGCGGGCCAGCGGCAGCGTATAGCCTGCTTCGGCCGAGCCGGTCCAGCTGTGCGAACGATAGCGTTCCTCGGCCAGGCCTTCGCCCTGCACACGGTTGCGGAAGCGGCCGTACTGCACCCAGCCGTCGACATATGCACCGCCGTCCATCTGTACACTCTGCAACCAGGTGGCATACAGGCCCGCGGTGCTGCCATCGACCACACCGCGGGAGGTGTAACCAGTCACGCTGGAACGCGTGTCGTTGCTGGCGTGGCCGACACCCAGCATCGCACCGACCTGCAGTTCACCGCCTTCATTGGCGGCAAAGCGGCGACTCACGCCAACCAGCGCGCTATTGACGTGGCTGTCCACGTGCAGCTGGCGGCTGGCATTATGGCCCTCCGGTTGGTTGCTGCGCACCCGTGCCCAGGTCACCATCCGGTCATCGCCGTTGGCCTGCGCGGCGGGATCGCCCGCACGGTCGTACAGGCTGTGGCGGAACATGCCCTGCGCGGCGCTCTGATTGGCCAGATAGGAGCCCGATTCCGGCCGCTCTACTTCAGGACGGATCGGGTCTACCGGAGCGGTGGGGTCAACCGGGTCAACGGGGAGTACCGGATCGACGGGGTCCACCGGGTCCACTGGATCCACCGGGTCGACGGGGTCAACCGGATCCACCGGATCGACAGGATCCACCGGATCGACATACACAGAGCGCAGATACCAGTTGCCGTCATCCGGGGTGGTGATGCCACCCTTGTACAGGAAGTAATCGTAGGCACCGGCCACCGCACGACCCTGCAGGCTGAACGCCGCGTCGGACTGCCCACCGACGGTGATCAGACGAATGCCCTCAACGGTGTCCGCACCCGCACCGCCGGCGTTGTTCACGCTGACGCTGGCGGTGCCGCTGCTGTTGCCTTCGATGACCAGTTGGTCACCCGGCGAGGCGTCATCGCCCAGAGCCCGGTTGAATACCCACTGCCCGCCCTGGCCGACGTAGTCGCCGGCCACCGTGACGGTCTTGAACGTGCCTGCGGTCGGGGCATCGAAGGTGATGTTGCCGGCATGGGTCAGCGTGCCAACACTGGAGTCGCCACGCACAGCCCACTGGC
This sequence comes from Stenotrophomonas oahuensis, assembly GCF_031834595.1. Taxonomy (NCBI): domain Bacteria; kingdom Pseudomonadati; phylum Pseudomonadota; class Gammaproteobacteria; order Lysobacterales; family Lysobacteraceae; genus Stenotrophomonas; species Stenotrophomonas oahuensis. The sequence continues at coordinate 1,871,085 of NZ_CP115541.1, forward strand.
TGGTGCCGTCTACGCTCAGCTGTGCCACGGCATTGCCCGTGCTGTTCACCAGCGCGCCATGCAGCAGGCTGCCGTTGTTCAGTGCCACGTTCACTTGTGCGGTCGCGCTGTCCACGCTGATGTCGCCCAGCAGCGTGCTGCCATTCGTGGCGGAGACGTCCACCTGGCTGGTGGCGATGCTGCTGCCGTCGGTGAATACGGTATCGCTGACCCGCACCGCTCGGCCGGTACCGTTGCCGGCAGTCACGGTGCTGTTGTCCAGCGTCACGGCGTGATTGCTGCCCTGCAGCCACAGCGCCGGGCCACTGGCCGACTCGAAGTTGCTGTTGGTGAAGGAAGCGTTGTTCCAGTAGGGCCCGAACGCGGTCAGGTAGGAACGGTAGGCACCGCTGTTGTCGCCGGTCATGCGGATGTCCAGCGCATCGGCCTCGGACAGCACCGCCGTGTTCATCTGTACCAGACCGAACGTACTCGTACCCGCACCGCGAATGGTCAGGTTGTCCAGCGCCGCGCTGACTGCCGAGCCACCGAGGAACACCGCACCGCCGCCGTTTCCGGCCACGGTCAGGGTGGTGCCGCTGGCATCCATGCGGCTGTAGGTGCCGCCGGTTGAGCCGGTAACGCGCAGGCCGTATACGGAGTCGCCGTGGGTGGTGATCGCACCGCCCACCACCGTGGCTTCACCCGAATACACCTCCACACCGTGGCCGTTGGTGTTGGTCCACGTATCCACGGTGCTGTCGGTCAGTTGCAGTCGCGACTCATCGCTGGACAGCCAGAAGCCGGCGAAGCCGTCGCGCACGTCGAAGGAGGCACTGCGCGCGCTGACCGAGCCCCAGTTGTTGATGTTGACGCCGTAGCCCCCGACGGTGCTGAACGAGCCGCCGTCGATGTCCGCAGTGGCATAAGTGCTGGACGTGGTGTTGCCCATCACCCGCAGGCTGCCGCCCACCGAGTTGGCGGTGACGTTCTGCAGCAGCAGGCTGCTGTTGCTGCCGCTTACGTCGAACCAGCCACCGTCCACCTGGGTGTCATACACCTCGGCACGGCTGCCGGTGCCGTCCACTGCGAAGCCAGCCAGCGTGCCACCCGGCGCGAAGTTGATCTGGCTGTCGCGGACGGTCAGCAGGCCCGCATTGCTGGCGCGCAGGCGACCACTCTTGCCGGCGCTTACCTGAACGCCGTCCAGGTGGATGGCACTGCCTGCACCAGTGGCGACGAGCGAGCCACCGATGTTGCTCAGGGTGATGTCACCGCCGGCGTAGTTGATCACACCGCCAGCAGCGGCCTGCATGGCGCTGCTGTTGGTGGACGTGCCGCCAGGGATGATGCTGACGTTGGTGGCGTCGATCACGCTGCCAACGCCATTGGCGTAAAGCGTATTGGCATTGGCCGCGATGACGGCGTCGCGCAGGGTGACCTGGCCGCCCGAAGCGGCATACACACCGCCGCCCGTACCCAGCGCCTCGATGTGGCTGCCGTCAATGGTGATGGTGCTGCCGGTGCCACTGGCCGTAACGGCATTGCTGCTGGTGGAGACACTCACGGTATCGTCGCTACCCAATGTCTTGGTGGTGCCGTCGGTCACGGAAACCGGGGTGACATAGTCAGCGGCAGCGGCAGGCAGCGTCGCCCACAGCGCACTGGCCAGCAGGGTAGGCATCAAGGGGACGCAGGCCAGGCGATTGCCGGCCGACCCGCTGCGACGGCGGTTGAGAATAGCGTTCATTCGAAGGGATCTCCTGTAGCTGCGCGCGGTTACACGCTGAATGACGTCAGCGTAGAAAGCGCGCCCGCGCGAGGACATCAGGCGATCCCTAATACCGGGTGGATCAGTGTGCTGGCAGGGATTGGTTCAGGAAGCCCGTCTGCAGAGAATCGGCGGGGTGTACGCACGAGGTGTCTTGGCGTTCAGCCGGTTGGGGCTATGGCGCGGTACCACGTGGCTACTTGGGCGTTTCGCGACACGCTGAGTTGACCTTGGAGAGATGTGCGGGAACATTCCACATAAGGAGCCCGCCATGACGACCCACACCGCCCGCCTGAGTCTTCGCCAGAACCCCGCTGTCAAGGAGTGGTTCGCCCGTGCTGCGGAACCGATTGTGATACTTTCCGAAGAGGAGTCGCGTCGATTTTTGGATGCGCTCGACGCCCCCTTCCAGCCAAATGCCAAGCTGAAGAAAGCCCTGGCGCGCTTGACCACGGACTGACACATGCCATTGGATGACATCGCAGGAAGCCTGTTCGGCGGCCTGTTCCGCTTCGTGATCTACGTCTTCGTGGACATCTTCTTCGAGGCCATCATCAAAGGCACCGGCCATATCGTGCTGGTGACGTTGCGGCCGAACAAGGAGCCATCCGAAACGGCATGCGCCGCGGTGGGTCTGTTGTTCTGGGCTGCGCTTCTGGTTGCAGGTGTGCTTATCCTGCGGTCGCTGCTGAAATGACCCCCAGCCCCGCACGCTCCCTCAACTCCTGCCGGTAGCGCCGGCTGCAGGGCAGGGTAGTGCCGTCGCGCAGGTGCACACGGGCATCGCCGGTATCCAGCGGTTCCAGCGAAGCGATGTGGTCGAGCGCCACCAGATAGCTGCGATGGATGCGCTGGAACCGCTTGGGGTCGAGCAGGGCCTCGAAACTGGCCAAGGTGCTGCGCAGCGGGTAGTCATGCCCGCGCACGCGAAGGTTCACATAGTTCCCGGCGGCTTGCGCCCATTCGATGTCGTCCGCGGCAATCAGGAAATCGCGGCCCAGCTTGCGCACCACGAAGCGACCGGGACGTTCCACGGGCTCCACCGGTGGGCCCTCATCCGGCTCGGTCAGCAGGCTCGCCTCGCCCTGCCAGCGCCGCAGCAGGAAGCGATAACCCTCGATCAGCAGGATGATCGTGGCCACGCTGCGCACGTCCTTCAGGTACTCGTAGGCCAACTCGCGCGGCCAGGGGCCGAAGGTGTACTCCATTTCCATCAGCCGGTACGCCAGTATGCGAAGCGTGACCATGCCGGCCACGTGCACCAGGCAGACGGCGAGGCTCAAGGGCACAAAGGCCAATGCCCAGCGCCGCCAGGTGTCCCAATGCAGGGGGAACCGGCGTGTGTATACCACCAGCACGGGAATCAGCAGCAGCCACATCAGGGCGCTGCTGGCCTCCCAGACCACGGGCTGCCAGACCTCGGCGGCAGGGTCGGAGCGGCGTAGCTCGATCAGCGTGGTGATGCTGTTGCCTACCAGGTTCGCACCGATAAGCAGCAGCCAGAATCCGGCTTCACACCAGCGCCGCCAGGGCAGGTAACGTTCGTAGGGCATCAAAACGGGGGATGTCATGGTGCCAGTGTAGGTGGCACCCGTCGTGACGACCATTTCGCTTCGTCACTTTCCGCAGTCGGTTCGTCCCAGAACCCCCGCGGCCTGGCCCTCCGCGCTGTTTCCCCTCTGCAGCCCGTAGCAGGGTAGGGGCTCTTTCCATCGGAGCTGGGCATGCACCGCCGTTATGATCTGGACTGGGTTCGTGTCTGCGCCTTCGGCGTGCTGGTGCTTTACCACGTCGGCATGTACTACGTGACCTGGAGCTGGCACGTGAAAAGCCCCTACGCCAGCACCACGCTGGAGCCGCTGATGATGCTGAGCTCCCCATGGCGGCTTTCGTTGCTGTTCCTGGTCTCCGGGGTAGCGACAGCGTTCCTGTTTGGTGGCCCGGCCGGGACCGAGCCGGACGCAGGCAGCAAGCGCCGTGTGCTGGCATCGCGCTCGTGGCGGTTGCTGGTGCCGTTGGCGTTCGGCATTGCCGTGGTGGTGCCGCCGCAGTCCTACTATGAAGTGGTGGAGCAGCTGCCTGGTGGCTACCACGCCGGCTATCTCGCGTTTCTGGGCAAGTACTTCACCGGTTACGGCGGATTCTGCGATGCCGAGGGTTGCCTGCTCGTCCCCACCTGGAACCACTTGTGGTTCGTCGCTTACCTGTGGGCCTACACCGCCGTACTGTGGCTGATCTGGGCGCTCGCACCGCGCGCCTTGCAGAAGTTGGGGCAGTTACTGGAACGACCGCTGTCCGGGCTGGGCGCGCTCATTCTGCCTGCGCTCCTGCTGGGTGCGCTGCGTATCGCCCTGGCCAGCCGCTTCGAACAGACCCATGCGCTGATTGATGACTGGTACAGCCACGCCCAGTACTTCAGCGTGTTCCTGCTGGGGCTTCTGCTGGCACGCGCTGCGCCCTTCTGGGATGCACTCGCGCGGCTGCGCTGGCTGGCGCTTCTGCTCTGGCTGGCCAGCTGGGCAGGGCTGCTGGCTTACTTCCACGCGTACGCCGACGCGGATCCACCGGAGATGCTGCGCATGGCCATGCGCGCCGTATGGGGGCTGGACCAGTGGTGTGCCATTGTGGCGGTGTTGGGCTTTGCCCGGCACTGGAGCCCTGGCGACAGCCGCGCGCTGCGCTATCTGGTGCCGGCCGTGTTTCCAGTCTACATCCTGCATCAGACCATCATTGTGGTCGCTGCGTACAACATGAAGCCGCTGCGGCTTACGCCGGGTGTGGAAGGGCCACTACTGGTGCTGATGACGTTTGTGCTGGCGTTTGGCTTGTATGAAGTCATCCGCCGGGTGAGGTGGTTGCGGCCGTTGTTTGGCTTGAAGCTCGGAAGGGCAACCCCGGCACGGTTGCCGGTGACCAGTGGCAATGCCTAGAACACAACCCCATCAACTGGCACAGCGGCAATCCTTACCCCGAAACTGCGGATGTTCGGCAGCGTAGCGTTGTGGTGGGCAATGATCGCCGTGGCTGGCGCATGCGGCTTGTCGTGGGTGGTGTGTGCGTCGGCTGCCAGCGTGATCTCATACCCCATACCGGGCCACTGGCAGCACACATCCTGTATTTGAAACCTGCGGGTTGCATAGGCAGCCGTCAGTGGAAACCTCAGGGTTTCATCCGCACCACGAACTACGCCGTGCAGCAAGCGTCAGCGAGGATCGATCCTCGAAAGTAAGTCATACATGACGGATTAATGCACTTTAACAGTCATATATGACTGATTACGAAATCTCGCATTGCCAGGCGGAAATGGCGCGATGATCCGTCATATATGGTAGCTTATAGGTTGTAAACAATCAGGAATGACGGAAATGCGCACTTCGCCCAGTGACCTGGTGTCTCCGGCAGTCCGGCGCGCCGCCGCCCATTTGGGCAAACTCATCCGTCAGGCTCGACTGGCACGTTCGATGACGCAGTCAGAGCTGGCAGTCAGAGCCAAAACGAGTCCATCAACTGTCATGCGCGTGGAGAAAGGCGGCGTCGAAAGCGGCCTGGGCACCGTGCTGCTGATGCTCGAACAGCTCGGACTTCTGCACCACATCAGCGAGTTGGCCGACCCGACCACGCAAGCGCTTCTGGAGCACAAGGGCCGCAAGCGTGCACGTTCATCCGCAGTAGCAGACCTGGATTTCTGAAATGGCTCGTCGTTACGTCTTTATCCACCTACCCGGCCAGACCGAAGCCGTGCCTGCGGGGCAACTGGATCTGGTGATGAAGAACGGCCAACTGCAGACCTCTGCGTTCAACTACGGTGATCGCTATCTGCAGCGGGGTGGGGCGGTGGAAGTGGATCCGATCTCGCTGTCCCTCCCTACGGGGGCAGACAGGCAGAGGTTCCCAGCAAATCAACTGGAAGCATTTGGTGCTGTCCGCGATGCGAGTCCGGACTCGTGGGGCCGCCGCGTCATTGAGAACCGCCTGCGTCAACAAGGTACGTTGTCTGAGGTTGATTATCTGGATCATGCCGGAAGCGACAGGGTGGGCGCACTGGACATCCGTCGAGAAAGGAACAGCGCGCCGGCACCGAGTACGCTGCCGCACCAGGTGGATCTACCTTATCTGCTCGATGCGGTCGACAGAATTGAATCCGGTGAGACGATTCCAGCTCAGTTGGCTCCCTACTTCGATGGTGGACCCACGCTGGGCGGCATGCGGCCAAAGGCGGTGGTTATCCACGACGGCCGACAGTACGTCGCGAAGTTCCCTTCCCGGTCAGACCGGCGCTTCAGCGTGCCAGCCGTGGAGCACGCCACGTTGCAGTTGGCCAAGCGCGCAGGACTCACCGTGCCGGATCTACGGTTGGTGCCGTTGGACGGTGGACGAACCGCTATGATGATTCAACGCTTCGATCGTGTGCCTACAGCAGAGGGAATGCAGCGGCGTCACATGGTTTCAGCGCTCACCATGCTGGGGCTGCCCGAAATGTCATCAGCAGAGGGCTCCTATGCCGCTCTGGCGGAAGTCATCAGTGCCCGCGGGCCTGTAGAACAGGTCCAGGCTGACAGGACTGAGCTCTTCAGACGCATGGTCTTCAATATCCTTGTCACCAACAACGACGATCACCTGCGGAATCATGCATTTCTGTACGACTGCACCGATACTCTGGCAGATGGGACCCGTTTGGGCCGCTGGCGGTTGAGCCCGCTTTATGACGTGGTGCCTGCACCTGTCGCGGGTACGGAACGCTTTCTCGCCATTGGTGTGGGCGTGCAAGGGCGGCTCGCAAGGCTGGACAACGCACTCTCCAGCGCGGGGCAGTTTGGATTGAGGCGCACCGAGGCAGCACGTCTCATTCTTGAGCTGGTCGCCGCAGTGAGGCCATGGAAGAGCGTGTTTGAAGAGCATGGCGTGACGGCTGCGGATATCGTTGCAGTGGAAGGAGCATTCCGACGCGCGGCAGACATTGGGCTTCGAGAAGTAGAGCGAGTTGCTGGCTGACTGTGGACCGGTTGAGTTGTCAGGTCTGCGGGCGCCGCTCTTGCAGCAAGCTAAAGCCACCTTCGGGTGGCTTTGTTGTTTGTGCATGGTTTTGAACGCTGGTGATTTAAGCGCGAGTCCGTCGGGTTCCATGCGCTAAAGCGGTGATCGTTGCTATCGGCAGACGTCTTGCGACCGTCTCTACCAGAGCATTTCTCCAGCGATCCGGTCGGCGGCCGGGATGCATCGGATGACAAATGCGCGGGCATGCGTTGTAGGGACACGCCATGCGTGTCCGCGGTGTCAGATGCGTCGCACCATTTTCAGATCGCGAAAAAATTCATGCGCCAGAATCCCGACATCAAGATGTGCGGAATCCGACAACACGCATCGCAATCTGCAGCAAACGTCAGAAAATCGCGAGCCATTCGCGTCATTCGCTCCAGTTGTACGGGTGTCGCAAGAGGTCCTAGGAAAATGCTCATTTCATTCCCGCCGCGCATCCGGCAAGGTGCTGCCCGGGTGTAGAAGCCCATGCAATAGCAAATACTTGAAGACGTCCCGAGTCGGGAGGGTGGCTAATACAACACCCTCATACGGGGGAAATACGTCGCACCGGCTGCTATTGCCCGGCTTCTAACCTCCCGACCCCCTCGCCATCCCGGCGAGGGGTAAAAACCGATGAGGGAAGAGAAATGCATAAGCATTGGTCAGACACGCACCACGCTGGACCCATCCGTGATGAAGTAGAAGACGCCTACACCGAGCAGGAACAGGCCGCCCACCCGCAGTACGTCTGCGACGCCTGCAACGACGACAACGAACCGTTCATGACCTTCCGGGGCTACTGGATCTACGACATGAACATGCCTGCGGGTGCAGGGTTGGAAGTGGTGACGCTGGACGATGGCTTCTGGGTACGACCGGTTCGTCCGTGCGGCCCGGTGGCCCGGCACATGCCCCGCATCATCAAGCGCGTGGTGCAGTACACGGAAGTGGAGACGAACCGCCAACGCAAGGGCGGCGTAGGGAGTGTGCGATGAGGCGGTCCGGCTGCCTGCGCGTGCGCATGAGCCAGGCCATGCGGCGCAGCTTCAACGTGGCCGCGCGCCGCGCCAATCGCAGCCCGGGCGAACTGGCACGGCTGTTGTTCCAGCGCTACATCGAACTGCAACCCCGACCGCTGGACGTGGACTTGACCATCGATAGCAACGTCCCGCCACGCACCCGCGACTAGGCCGGGGCGGACGATGACAACACCGTTAGGAAGCGCGTTCGGCTTCCAGCTTGTCCAGGAAGCCGAACAGCGCCTGATTCATCTGTGACCAGTCCTGTGCGCGCAGCATGTCAGCCTTCTGCACGAAAGGACGGTCACGCAGCGCGGCCAGCTCCTGCGTGGACGCTGCAATCAGCATCTCCACCACCTCCGGTGTGAACTCCATATGGCACTGGAAGCCATAAGCGCGCGAGCTGTATTCGATGATCTGGCGCGGGCAGCCTTCGCTGGTCGCGATGATCGTCGCTTCCGATGTCAGCCCAGGCATGTCGCCGTGCCAGTGACCCACGTCCAGCGTGTCGGTGAAGTCGGCGAACTTGGGGTTGGTGCGGCCTTCCGGCGTCAGCGTGATCGGGAACTTGCCGATCTCCTTCTCCGGGCTGCGTTCGTGCTGCCCACCCAACGCTTCGCCCAGCAGCTGCGCGCCCAGGCAGACGCCGACGACAAGCTTTCCAACCTCGACGAACGAGCGAATCAACACCATCTCCGCATGGGCATTGAAGTGTGGGCACTCGGCTTGGGACGTGGCAGGGGACTGCGGGCCACCCATGACAACCAGCATGTCGTGCTGGCTGGCATCCGCCGGCAGTGCGTCGCCACCGTGGAGGTGGGTAAAAGTGGCGGTATGGCCACGTTCCTTTACCCACCGCAGGTAGGCCCCCGGGGCCTCGAAGGACTCATGGATGACGAAGTGGACCTTCATGGGCGAATCGCTGGGCGGAGGTGTTAGGGAATGATGCCATGGGCCGGAATGGCGTGTCGCATATGGCTCGAAACTCCCCCCATGCCAGCGCGGGTAAACCGTGGCCTCGTATAATGGACTTTATCGACCGGCACACGTGAACTGCATGGCACCCACGACGCTCACCGCAGGCGACATCCTTTCCGTAGGCGGGCCTACGGATCTGCGCGCGCTGGGGCCGTTCACGACGCTGAAGGCGTCAGTGGACGCCTCGCTGGGGGTAAGGCTCGCAACCCGCAGCTGGGATTCGTTGTTTCAGCTCATTTCCGACATCCAGGCCGTAGCGCTCACCGAGCCCACCCTTCGAACAGATGTTTCGCAACCGCTTTCCGAGACCGCCAAGACCCGCCTCTCAGATGTGCTCCTGAGCGCATCCGCGATGGCACAGCCCTCCCATGAGCAGCAGGTGGTGCTTTCCACGCTATTGCCAAGCTCGCAGCAGCTGCACGCGACCCTGCGGTTCAGTTCAAGGCAACCCGCTCGCAGAATTTCCACCACAGCTCGCGCTTGGAGGGCATCGATATGCGGAAGGCACGCCCAGCGGATTCACTGCAGGTGGTGCTGAACCGGCATCGCAAGAAGTAGCGTGAATCTTCATGACGAGGTCGCCGATCACTACGTCGTAAGGCTTCGGAGTGATTGATCTTGACTAATGCAGCGGTAGGGTCGGTCGATAGACGACCGCCGATGGAAATGATCGGCACGGTGACGAGTGACCTTTGAACGGAGAGGCGCGTTACCCCAGCCATGGTCATGCGTCCCAGCGTTGATTGTTGTTATCGGTCGTCGTCTGTCGACCGACGCTACCAAAGCGTGCACTCGCTATGGCTGCACCGCCTCTGCGGCGAGCTCACCCAACCGCTGCACGGCTTTCTCCAGTCTCGCATCCCACGCCATGCCGCAGCCCAGCCGCACATGGTCGCGGTAATCGCCTCGGCTGGAGAACAGCGCGCCGGGCGAAATCCCAATGCCTTCGCCCATCGCAGCAGCAGCCAAGGCATCCGCATCACCGTCATCGGGCAACTGCAGCCACAGCGAAAGCCCACCCTTGGGCGAGCTGCACCGTGTGCCTTCCGGCCAGTAGCGCGCGATGGCGTGCTGCATGCGGCAGGCGTTGTCGGCCAGCTGCTGGCGCAGGCGGCGAAGATGCCGGTCGAGGTCATGCTGTTCCAGGTAATCGACCAGCGCCAACTGCGGCAGCGTGGGGTTGCCTACAGTGGAGTGGTACTTCGCGCGCACCAGCGCATCGGTCCAGCCGGTCCCCAGGATCCAACCCAGCCGCAGCCCCGGTGCCAGTGTCTTGGAGAACGAACTGCAGGTCAGCACCTGTCCGCGCGTGTCGAAGTGCCGCAGCGGCGGCGGGCGCTCACCGGACCAGCCGAGGTCGCCGTAGATGTCATCTTCAATCACCACGGTGCCGTGGCGGGAGCAGCTGTCCAGCAGGGCCTGCTTGTCCGCGTCGGCCAACACCGTGCCCAGCGGGTTGTGGAAGTTGGGGACCAGTACGGCAGCACGTACTGGCGTCTGTTCCAGCAGCACGTCCAGGCGTGCCAGATCCAGCCCGCCGCCCTGGCGATGCGGCAGCTCCAGTACCTTCAGGCCGTGCGCGGCCACGGCCTGCAGAATGCCGTGGTAGGTGGGCGTTTCCACGATCACCACGTCGCCCGGCTGGGTCAGCACCCGCAGCGCGAGACTGATTGCTTCCATGGAGCCGGCGGTGATCACCACTTCGTCAGGTGATACATCGGTCGCCAGCCGCGCATAGCGCTGGGCGATCAAGCGCCGCAGTGGTGCATGCCCCTGCGGCGGCGCGTAGTCCAATGCCTGTTGCTGGCTGCGGCGCAACGTTCGCGCCATCGACGTGGCCAACGCCTTGGCCGGAAGCAGTTCGGTGGCCGGCGAAGCGTTATGCAGCGCCAGCAGGTCAGTGCGGGCCAGCAGTTCATGCAACCGCGCCAGCGCGGGATTGTCGACCGGGCGCGGCACGCGCCGGCGCGGCGCGGTGCTGCGTGGCGGTTCCGGGCTGGCCAGCACGTAGTAACCGGAGCGCGGCCTAGCCTGCACCAATCCCTCGCGCTCCAGCTGCAGACAGGCCTGCACAGCCGTGGCGGGGCTGACCCCGTGGCCGCTGGCGAGCTGGCGGATCGACGGCAGGCGCTCGCCGGCGCGCAGCACGCCCTGCGCGATCTGGTCGCGCAGGGTGGCGGCAATGGCGGAATAGAGCAGCATGGGTGTTCCCATCTGTACTGGTCGAAATTGATTCTAGCTGAGTCTGTATTGGTCGCGTGTGGAGGCACAGACTGCCCTTCCCCCTCATCGGAAGCGGCCATGCAGGCGTCCTCTCCCTCCCAGGCCCGGCTGGCTCTCTGGCAGCTGGTGGTGGCCGAAATCCTGATCGGTTCGGTCGGTGTGTTCGTCCACGAAAGCGGCCAAGACCCGATCACCGCGGTGTTCTACCGCTGCCTGTTCGGTGCAGTGTTTCTGCTGGCGTGGGGCATTGCGCGCGGGCATCTGCAGGGCGTGTGGCGCGACCGGGTGTTCCTGCGCGGCGCGGTGATCTCCGGCGTGCTGCTGGTGCTGAACTGGGTGGCGCTGTTTGCCGGCATGGCACGGTCGTCGATCGGCGTGGCGACCATGGTGTATCACTGCTTCCCGTTCGTGATGCTGATTCTGGCCGCGCTGGTGTTGAAGGAGCGCACGCGTCCCGCCGACTGGGGCTGGACGGTGCTGGCGTTCGTGGGTGTGGCCGCGTCGGCTGATCCCATGCAGGTGCTGGCCGGGAGCAGCGGCTACCTGCTGGGCATTGGATTGACCCTGCTGGCGGCGCTGCTGTGCGGTGCGTCGCTGCTGATGTCGCGGCAGATCGGGCGCGAGCGGCCGTTTGCGCTGGTCACCGTGCAGTGCCTGGTGGGTGTGGTGATGCTCGCAGGGTTTGCCGATGCCGGCGCGCTTCACCTCGGCGGCCACTGGGTGTGGTTGATCGGGCTGGGCATCATCCACAGCGGCATTGTGTATGTGCTGTTTTATTCGTCGTACCGGCATCTGCCGGTGGCCACCATTGCGGTAATTGCATTTGTGTATCCGCTGGTGGCACTGCTGCTGGATTACTTGGTGTATGGGCATCGATTGAGCCCCATCCAGCTGGCTGGGCTGGGGCTGATCGTGGTCGGTACGCTTGGAGTCAACCTGAAGTGGTCGCTGCCGGTGGGGCGCAAGTTGAGTCCGGTGTCGGAACAATGACCGGAAAAATGACCGGAACGGGTAGGGTCGGTCGATAGACGACCGCACGTACCGCTGATCGGCGCTGGGACGCTTGACCTTCGAACGAAGAAGCGCGTCTCCGTTCGAAGGTCATGCGTTACAGCAGTGATGATTATCATCGGCGGTCGTCTGTCGACCGACCCTACCGCCCACGCATCAGCAGTGACCGTATCTTGGCCTCCGTCTGCGCGTACTCGCCTTCGCCCAGGTGCTGATACACGATCCGTCCCTCCTGATCGATCAGGTACAGCGCGGGCCAGAACCGGTTCCCATACGCGTTCCAGGTCGCATAGCCGTTGTCCATCGCCACCGGGTAGGAGATGCCGAACTGTTTGACCGCGTCCTGCACATTGCCAAGCTGCTTCTCATACCCGTATTCCGGCGTATGCACGCCCACCACCACCAGACCCTGGTCGCGATAGAGCTCATGCCACTGCTTCACGTGCGGGGCGACCCGCGCGCAGTTGATGCACGAATACGTCCAGAACTCCACCAGCACCACCTTGCCGCGAAGGTCACTCATCTTCAGGGCGGGCGAGTTGATCCAATGATCGATGCCGGCGAACTCCGGGGCCAGCGGTGAGGGCGAGGCATGAGTGGGCGGCACCGGGTCCTCAGGTGCCAACGGTGAACACGCGGCAGCAAACACAGATGCTCCCAGCAGGGTGATGATGGCAGGCAGCTTCTTCATGGTATTCACCCCAGTTCGATCTGCGCGTTGATATTGCCGCGCGTTGCTTTGGAGTACGGGCAGGTCTGATGCGCCTGTTCGATGATGGCCTGTGCTGTTGAAGCATCCAGCCCGGGCAGGTGGACCCGCAGCCGCGCCTGCAGCTGGTAGCCCGCGCTGTTTTGCCCCAGATCCACTTCCGCATCCACAGCCGCATCTGCGGGCAGCGCGACCTGCAAAGCACGCGCGGCGAAGCCCATGGCCCCCAGGAAGCAGGCCGACCATCCTGCAGCGAAGAGCTGCTCGGGGTTGGTGCCGGGACGCGGGCTGCCGGGCGGGGAAAGGACGATATCCAGCTGGCCATCGTCGCTACGGGCATGGCCCTCACGGCCGCCGAGGGTGTGGGTCTTGCCGGTGTAAAGGACGGTATCGAGGGCATTCATGGGTGTAGGGCTCCAGGTGGGTTGGACGACATTTCGCGCCCTGCGCGTATCCACGAGGTGTCCCGCAACCCGGCTTTTTGTCTCCGAATGCACCCAGGCAGGCTTCGTACACACTTTGGTACAAAGACCTGCGCGGGCGGGTCCCGGTGCCGGCCACGAGGGCGCTAACATCAGCGCCACGGGGCATGAGCCCCATCCTGACGGCGGCCGAGCGTTCTTCATGTCCACCCACACCGATCACATCCTGGTTGTCGATGACGACCGTGACATCCGCCAGATGGTGGGCGACTACCTGCGGCGAAATGGCCTGCGGGTCAGCCTCGCAGCCGAGGGGCGCGAGATGAAGGCCACGCTGGACACCAGCGATATCGACCTGGTGGTGCTGGACGTGATGATGCCGGGCGAGGATGGTCTGTCGCTGTGTCGCAATCTTCGCGCCGGACGGCACCGAGCGACGCCGGTGCTGCTGCTGACCGCGCGCGACGACGAGACCGATCGCATCATCGGCCTGGAAATGGGCGCTGACGACTACCTGACCAAGCCGTTTTCCTCGCGCGAGCTGCTGGCCCGCATCAATGCCGTGCTGCGCCGCACGCGCATGCTGCCGCCCAACCTGCAGGTTTCCGAAGCCAGCCGGCTGATCGGGTTTGGCGACTGGCGGCTGGATACCACTGCGCGGCACCTGCTGGACACCGCCGATACCGCGTATCCGCTGAGCGGGGCAGAGTTCCGCCTGCTGCGGGTGTTCATCGACCACCCGCAGCAGGTGCTCAGCCGCGACCAACTGCTCAACCTCACCCAAG